>DIAY01000054.1:0-30926 GCA_002414905.1 Holophagales bacterium UBA5066
GGCGGCCCGCGGCGCCCGCGAAGGGGCGTGGCTGGCGGTGGGCTCCTTCTTTCTCGGAACGCTCGTGATCCTGGCGATCGACGGGCTCGTCCCGGGAGACGAGAACCCCCACGAGGTCCGAACCGCGCTGGAGATCGCCTCCCTCGGCGAGACGACGGCGGATCCGGCGACGGCCAGGCTCCGCAGGACAGGGTCGACGCTCGCCATCGCCATCGCGATCCACAACTTCCCGGAGGGGCTCGCGACGTTCCTCTCCGCACTGGAGGATCCGACCGTCGGGCTCGCCATTGCGATTGCGATCGCGCTCCACAACATTCCCGAGGGCGTCAGCGTCGCCGTACCGATCTTCTACGCCACGGGGCGCAGGAAGGCGGCTTTCGGCTGGTCGCTCCTGTCGGGACTCGCCGAGCCGCTCGGAGCGGCCGTGGGCTACCTCGTGCTGCGGCCCTATCTGACCACGACGGTCATGGGAGTCCTCTTCGGCGCGGTCGCGGGGATCATGGTGTTCATCTCCCTCGACGAGCTCCTCCCGACCTCGCGCGCGTTCGGGAAGGGCCACGACTCTCTCTACGGCCTCCTGGCGGGGATGGGGACGATGGCCCTCAGCCTCCTCCTGCTAATGCGGTAGGAGGGGCGAAGCCCGGCGGATCTCCCGGACGCTGAAGATGAACCGGAATTGCTACTCTCCGGTCCCGTGAAGAGAGCCGCGTCCTCGACCCTTCCCTCCGCCGTTCTCCTCGCCGTGGTCTTCGGGGCGCCGCTGGCCGCCTCCGAGACGCCGGGCGCCCCCGACGAGGTCGCTTCCCTTCTTGCGGGCACGTTCGATTCGAAGACGCAGGCCGAGGCGAGCCCGGTCGCGTTTCGCGCCATTCGACTCGTCTCGGTGGTCGTCCCGAAGAGCCGGCTCGGGTCCGGCCCGCCAGTCCTCTACCTCGAGCAGGCGCTCTTGGCGACGCCGGACAAGCCGTACAGGCAGCGCTTCTACCGGATCGAGGAGACGGCCGACGGCGGCGTCGTGTCGCGGGTCTTCGAGCCGAAGGACCCTCTCGCAGTCTCGGGGAAGTGGCGCGACCCGGCGGACCTGGCGCTCTATGGTCCGGGAGACGTCGTCGAACGGCTGGGGTGCGCCGTACGGCTCAGGAAGACCGCCGAGGGGTGGGAGGGCGGCACCGAGGGGACGAGCTGTCCGTCGGCGCTCTCGGGAGCCCGCTATGCCACGTCCCGGGTGAAGCTCCTCCCTGGGCGGATGGAATCGTGGGATCGCGGGTACGACCTCGAGGACCGCCAGGTCTGGGGCGCCAGGGAAGGTCCCTACGTCTTCGAGCGGCGCTCGACCGAGCCGCCCGCCGCCGAGACGGGGAAAGACTAGGCCGCTTCTCCCGGTCGCCCGCCGCGGCCACGCCGCCGCCGGCGCCGGGCTGCTGTGGGCGCCGCGGAGCGGACCTCATCGGGAAGGAAGATCTCCTCCAGCCCGTGCCCCTCGTGCGGGATGAGCGCCTCGGGGAACGGGATGACCGTCCGGAGGTCCTCGCCGGGCCTTGGGATCCGCCCGCCACGCCGAAGGACGTCCTCCCAGACGGTGGCCGCATCGCGATAGCGCCCGGAGGCGGCCGCGTAGAGCGTCAGCAGCCCGACGGCCACAGGGAAGTAGCCCTTCGTCACGAGCCGCCGCGCGGCGGCATCGCCGGGCCTCAGCTCGGCGAGCCGTCCCATCGTGAAGAGCCCCTGCTTGAGGTCGTGGATCGCCGCGTTCGGAAGCGAAAGCCGGATCGAAGACGGGTTGACGACCTCCTCGAGGAGGAGGAGGAGCTTCTGGGCGTCGACCTTTCCTCCCGAGCGCTTCCGGATCGCCGCGAAGAGGAGCGGGAGGAAGACGACGCCCAGGAGGCTCGCATCGGACAGGTGCTCTCCACCGGCCCGCCGTCGATCCGTCTCGGCGAGCATCTTCCAGAACAGGTCGCCGGCGCCCGCCTTCCCTCCGACCACCCGGTCCAGGTCGGGAAAGATCTCGCCGAGGAGGCCCGTCTCCGACCAGCGCTTGTAGGTCGCCGCTCCCCAGCCCCGGCGAAGCGGGTCGAGAAGCTCCTCGGTCACCCTCGGGGCCGCGCTCTTGAGAATCTCCTTCCGGTTCTCGTCGATCGCCGTCCGGACGGCAGGGGTCATCTCGAACCCGAGCCGGGCTGCGAACTCGCAGGCCCGCATCATCCGGACGGGATCCTCGCGGAACCGGATCTCGGCGTCGCCGATCGTCCTGACGAGGTGCTTCTCGAGGTCTTCGACACCGCCGACGTAGTCGATGACGGCGAACGTCGCGATGTCATAGAAGAGGCCGTTGATGGTGAAGTCGCGTCGAACGGCGTCCTCGGCGGGTGTGCCGAAGGTGTTGTCCGAGCGGATCAGCAGATCTGGATCGCCCGTCTGGCCCGGCTCGATCTCCTCCGGCTCCGGCCGTTTCCGGAACGTGGAGACCTCGATGATCTTGCCCCCTTCGAAGAGGACGTGGGCGAGCCGGAAGCGCCGGCCGATGACCCGGCAGTTCCGGAAGAGCCGGCGGACGTCCTGCGGGCGGGCGTCGGTCCCGACGTCGAAATCCTTCGGGGTCCTTCCGGTCAGGAGATCGCGGACGGAGCCGCCGACGAGGTACGCCTTGAAACCCGACCGGTGCAGGCGGTAGAGAACCTTCAGGGCGTCGGGGTCGATGTAGCCGCGGGAGATCGGGTGCTCGGCGCGGGGGATGATCCGGGGTTCGGTCATCCCTTCAGGTGGGTCCTCAAAAGCATCGGCTCATTCTAGCGCTCCCGGGCGTCACGATTCCCGCCGGGCTGCCGCAGGACCCGACTGCGGCTGGCGTGACCCCTAGAATGCGGGTTCCCGTGAGATTCCCTGCTTCCCGGCCCCGTCCCCACGACCCGTCGTTCCCGCTGGTCGCGGCAATTCTCGGCGCGGTCGTCGCGACGCGATTCCTTGCGATCGCCGCATCGCCGGGTGAGATCGACGAGGCGGTCTTCTCCGGGGCGGTAACGCGGTTCGACCTGGCCAGACTCTCGCCTCAGGCACCGGGTTTCCCCGTCTGGATCCTGATCGGCCGGGGTCTTCTCCGGTTCGTCCCGTCGCCGTTCCTCGCGCTGACCGTGGCGGCGACGCTGCTCTCGTGTGTCTCGCTGGTCGCGCTCTTCCTCTGGGGCCGACGGCTGGTTGGCGGGTGGGCTGCGCTCGCGGGAACGGCGTTCGCGGCCTCCCTCCCGGTCGTCTGGGTGAACGGCGGACGGGCCTTCTCCGACTCCCCCTCGACGGCGCTCTTCCTGGCGGCGTTGGCGGCGCTTGCGGCCGCGACACAGCGAACGGAAGCCGGACGACGGGCCTGGCCCTTCGCGCTCGTGGCGGGCCTGTTCGCCGCGGCCGGAGCGGGGGTCCGTCCGCATCTCGTCCTTGCGTTCGGGCCGCTGCTGCTCGTCGAGGCCGTCCGCCTCTCTCGGGATCGTCGCGGCCGGCCCGCAGCCGCCGCGCTCGTCGGCGCGGGGCTCGCGGGAACGCTCGCCTGGGGGCTCTGGCTCCTCGGCGAAGCCGGGGGCATTCCCGGCTTCCTCGCAGCCGTCGGCGAACGTGCCGCGTTCCGGTCTCACGCGTTCGCGACGGGCACGTTCGGAACGTTCCTCGACTCCTTCCTCGTGCGGGACTTCCTCTCGTGGCGGCGCGCTCTCGTCGTCCTCGCTCTCGCCGCCATCGGGATGGTGGCCACGGCGCGCCGATCCCCGCGGGCTGCGACCACCCTCCTTCTCGTCCTCGTTCCGACCTTCCTCTCCCTCTGGTTCCTGCACAGCCGGGCGATGTCGCGCTATTCGGTGCCGTTCGTCCTCGTCCTCTCGCTGGCCGTCGCCGCGGGGGCAGGCGCTCTCCTCCGGCGTCCGCCGCTCGGGCTGGCTGCGATGCTCGCAGGGGCCGCGGTCTTCGGACGCCTGGCGTGGCCCGAGGTCCGGTACGGCGCGACGAACCAGACTCCTCCGGCGTCCGCCATCGACCAGATCGCCCGGTACGGTCACCCGGGGCGCGAGTCGCTCATCGCGGACGGAGTTTTCGCCTCGTTTCTCAGGACGGAGATCTGGGAGGGGCGGCTGAAGGTCTGGGGACTCACGGACGACCTCCTCCTGGCGCCCGTCCCGCGCATCAACAAGAGGCTCGTACGGCTCGCCGACTTCACCGACGAGCCGGATTCACCCGATCGCTCCGACCCGGTCTGGCGAACCTGGTTCCACGGCGGCAGGGTTGCGGACGCGCTCGGAAACCGCCGTCTCCTCGCCGTAGCCGTTCGCGACCCCGCCCCGCCGCTTTTCGGTCCCGGCTTCGGGCTGCGGGAACGCGGATCGGGGCAGTTTTCCGTGCGCTGGGCCGGGCCGGAAGCGCGCCTGATCATTCCCGGGCTCGAGGGCCCTCCCGTCGCCCTCCTGCGGGGACAGCGGCAGCACACGGAGGGCTCGACGATCCTGACGGTCCGGGACGGGGAGACGGGGCGGACCCTCCTGACCCGGCATCTCGCCCCGGGCGCCTTCGAGCTGGCAATCATCCCGGTCCCCGTTTTCGGCCCTCTGCCCAGGCCACGGGAGGTCGTTCTCTCGTGCGACCGGCCGCAGGCTCTCCCGGCGCTCCAGGGGGCGACGCGCCCATCCGCCGGCTGCTTCCTGATCCGGGAGGCGACGTTCTCGGCACCTCCCGAAACGCTCTGGGAACGACTCGGGGAAGAGCGGATCCTCGATCTCGGCCGTCCGCGCGATGCGTGGGGAGCACTCGACGGATTCCACGAGCGCGAGACGGATGCGCGGAGCGGTCTGACCATGCGCTGGACGTCGGGACGGTCCTCGTTCGCGTGGGTTCCCGTGACCGGCCTGTCCCCGAGGGAGATCGCCTTCCGGGCAAAGGCGCCGGGAGACTCTCCGGTTTCCGTCACCGTCTCGATCGGCGGCGTTCCGGCGGGCCGGGTGGTCGTCCTTCCGGGTGACTTCGCCGAGGCGCGCCTCAACCTCGCCGAGCCGGCCCGGATTCGCATGGCGGGCGCCGAACCGGTCCGCATCGAGCTCGAGTCGCCGGTGTTCGTACCGAAGGCGGCGGGTCTCGGTGACGACCCGCGAGAGCTCGGAATCGTTCTCGACCGGGTCGTCGTCCGGTAGCGGTCCGCCGCTACGGCGGCGCTCTCAGGAAATCGCGCCAGGCCAGGACGACACAGGGTGCGACGACGACGAACGCGCCGAGCGCGAAGAGCCGCCGATCTCCTTCGGAGAGGAGACCCCTGACGAGCATCGAGGCGCAGAGCACGCTGACGATCGCCAGGAAGGCGAGCCGTAACCGGACTCCCAGCTCGCGAAGCCTCCCGCGGAAGACGAGGAGGCCCGCCGCCGCGAGGAACGCGAGGACGATGACGGCCGCGCGGCCCGACCCCCTCACGCCGGTGGAGTTCTCCCGTCCGCCGGGAAGAACGAGCGGAGGATCTCGGCGGGGCCGCACAGGCGCGGCGTCCCGAACTCCGACGGGCGCGCGTGGGTCAGGAGGTGGAGCGCCCTGGCGGTGAGGTAGTCGAAGTTGTCGCGCGGGTCGTCCCGGTCCCCCTTACGGTGATACATCCGGTTCAGTGAATCGAGCTCGCGCGCCAGGGCGCTCTCCGGGTCGGGGCGCGACGGGACCGGGAGCACCGGCTTCAGTTTCTTCGGCTCGATGGCGAGGCCCGTCGTCTCCCGGATGAGGGCGTCGAGCGCCTTCTCGCCCCGGGTCGCGTGGTGCACGGCATGGCCGTCGCGGGGAGACAGCAGGACCGGGCGCTTGCGGCAGTTGCCGAGGTGGATCTCGTCCGACTTCACGATCCAGCCGAGGTTCGTCAGCGTCATCCGCTCCGAGACCGTGCTGACGAGGTTCTCGACGAAGGGCTTCACCGCCGTGTCGAACGCCTCCTCGACACCGTTGAAGGAGTTCAGGACGTAGTGGACCCGGAAGTGCTCGACCGTTCGGGCGACCTGCTCGAGAACCGGGTGCGGTCCGAGGGCCGAGGCGAGGTCGACGAGGAAAGCGTCGAGGTTCGGGAGGCCCTCTTCGTAGACGTCCTCCACCTCGTCGAGGAGGTCGTTCACGAGGAGGGTCGTCGTCCTCGGGTCCTTCACCTGGTTGTAGAAGGGGCTCGAGGGCGAGAAGACGATCCGGAGCTTGCGGAAGAGGATGGCCTTGACGATGTCCGACGCGGCGAGCGTCGCCGAAGGCAGGTGGGGCGTGAAGACGAGGATCCCCGAGTTCGACCACGGAAGGAAGTCGACGACGTTCGAGTCGAGGCCCGCCTTCATGTCGAGGACGATGTAGTCGGCCGGGAGCTCGTTGATGGCGGCGCAGAGACGGGCCTTCTTCTCCGGGCCGAAGTTCGTGACGTCCTCGATCAGGTGGAGCGGCGCCGCGACGAACCCGAAGTCCGAATAGAGGCCGTCGGGGTTCCACGAGGAGGGGAGCCGGGTGATGCACTCGTCGAGGCGCAGGCCCTTGCGGAAGAAGTGATAGAGATCGCGCTCGATCGGGACGCCGATCGTGTTCCGGACGGAGGAGGTCCCGGTGTCCAGGTCGACGAGGAGCGTCGGGGCGTACCGGGAAAGCGAAAGCGCGAAATTCGTCGCGACGGTCGTCTTTCCGACGCCGCCCTTCCCGGAGGAGACGGGAATGATCCTCTTCGGCATCGGGCCCGGGAAGGCTAGCACGCTCGCGGCACCGATTAGAATCAGGTCATGAGCATCGCGTCGACACCCGTTCTCTCCGCCGAAGCGATCGGAGAGGAGTTCCGGTCGGGGACGAAGGCCTACGCGAAACCGGGTCCGATCGAGGGCGTCGACATCCACCGCCTCCCCAGGTTCGTCGACGACCGCGGCTTCTTCCAGGAGATCTATCGCGCCCGGGCCGACCACCCCGGGAGCGAAGGTCTCGCCGCGTTCTTCCGGGACGTGCCGGTGGCCCAGGTGAACTACACGATCGTGGACGTGGAGAACCACATCAAGGGCCTCCACTACCACCTCAAGCAGCAGGACGTCTGGTACTGCCCGCATCCCTCGAAGGCGAAGTTCGTCCTTTTCGACGTGAGGCGGGATTCGCCAACCTACCTGCGAACGCAGGTCGTCGTCGCCGGGGACGGGCAGGATCTCCTCGTGAGGATCCCGGAAGGGGTCGCCCATGGCTACCGCCCCCTCACGAACCCCTGCGCCCTCTTCTACATCGTCACCCGGACGTTCGACGTGAACGACCCCGATGAGTTCCGGATCGCCTGGGACCATCCGGCGGTGGGCGACCTGTGGGAAGTCCCGAACGGCTGAGCCAGATTCGCCCCCGGCGCGACCGGGGGCCAGGAGAAACGATGGAACGGTTGAACCTCGTCCTGACGATCCCTCACGGTTCCGTGATCGCGACGAGCCTCGGCGTGGACGGTCTCGCGCGCCACCTCTCACCGGGGTCGGGGCGGCACTTTCATGGCCGCGCGATCTTCGTCGACCTCGCCCTCGCGGACGGGGCTACGGCCTTCTCTTTCCTCGAGGAAGGAGGCTGGCGGGATGCGGCGGGCGACACCGCGAGGGCGATCGAGGAGGTCGCCTCCGGGAAGCGGACGAAGACGGCTCTCTCGAGCAATGGATTTACGACCACTCCCTTCGAGGCCTACCGGAAGGTCTTCCTCGTGAAGACCGGGGGCCAGACCCTCGACCTGGGGGCCACGACCGAGGTCGCACGCTTCGAACCGGCGCTCTGCCGGGAAAGCATGGCACCCGGCGAGGTCGCGACGGCCATCGGTACTGCCGAGCCGGCCCGGCGCGAGCCTCGCCTCTACGCGATCTTTGCTCCTCTCGAGCTCCTCGTCCTCTCGAACCTGACGCCGGTCGAGTACGCCTGGTACGCCACCCACCGGCCCGGGAAGGTCTTCCGCCAGGTCTGCTTCGCCGAGCTGCAGACCGACCAGCCTCAGCTGGCCGCCTCGAGCCGCTACGAGAACGCCCGGCAGGAGATCCGGGAGAACCCGAAGAAGAAGACGAAGACCGTCGCCGTCCAGGATCTCCTGAACGCGATCTCGTTCGAAGAGTGGGTCGGGTACGGCGATCCGACCGCGGGGGGACTCTACTTCGGGGACCGGACGCGCCTGGTTCGGACGGCGTTCCCGGTCGACATACCGCACGCCTGGGAGAAGGCCGGCTAAGTCACCAGGACGACGCCCGGCGCGCGCCCGAGAGCCTTATCTGGGCCTCTTTGGCGCGCGCTCCTTCCGCTTCTCCCGGACGGTGAGGACCGGAACCGGCGAGAGGCGGAGGACCCGTTCGGCCGTCGAGCCGAGGAGGAGCTTCTCGAGGGCAGACCGGCCATGCGTCCCGAGGACGATCAGCGACGCCTTCTGACGGGCGGCGGTATCGACGATGACGTCGGACGGGCGGCCCCAGCGGATCTCGGCGGTCGTCGTGACTCCCCGCTTCTGCGCGGCCTTCACTTCGCGATCGAGCTTGACGCGGGCGGCCTGCTCCCACTCTCTCCGGACCTCGACCTCCGGATAGGGAAGGGCGGCGGCCACGTCGAGCGCCTGGACGGGCTCGAGCAGGACGTGAACGAGGTGAACCTTCGCTCCGGAGAGCTGTGCGAGCCCTACCGCGTACGCGAGAGCTCGGGCGGCGCACACCGAGAAGTCCGTTCCGACGACGATGCTTTTGAATAGGGAGTTCTCACGCACGGCCATCTTTCACCTCCAAGGGTCTCCTTGGTGAGTGTGGCCCCGTCACGGCCGCTCTTCAAGGGGCCGTGACACATCCCGGCGGCCGTTCCCCGACGGTTCTCTCCCGGAGGCGGCGGGCGGCGGCCTCGATCTCGTCCGAGGCGGGGGCGAGCGCCCTCGCGGGGCGCCTGTCGCGATGAAAGACGACCGCACCGTCGACCCGCGTCTCGACGACGTTCCCGCGGTCGAATGAGAAGACCAGCGGGCCATAGGGGTCGTCTCGCCAGGAGATCGGCCGGGCGAACCCGGCGGAAGGGTCGAGGAGGAGCAGGTCGGCCCTCTTGCCCACCTCGATCGTGCCGCAGACGTCGCCGAGGCCGAGCGCGAGCGCTCCTTCGGCGGTCGCCATTCGGACGACCTGCCAGGCGGTCAGCGCCGCCGGCCCTGCGGCGATCTTCTGGAGCAGGGCCGCGTGACGCATCTCCGAGAAGGGGTCCAGCCGGTCGTTGCAGGGTGCGCCGTCGGCGCCGAGCGTCACGCGGATCCCGCGGGCGAGGTAGTCGGGGACGGGGCAGATGCCGGAGGCGAGCTTCAGGTTCGAGGACGGGCAGTGCGCGACGGCGGTGCCGTCGTCGGCGAGCAGACGCCTCTCATCCTCGTTCGTGTGGATCACGTGAGCGAGGACCGTCGCGCGTCCCGCGATCCCGAGGTCGCGAAGGTGCTCGATGTTCGCGCGGCCGCTGCGCGCCCTCACGAGATCGACCTCGTCGCGGTTCTCGGAGGCGTGCGTGTGGATGAGGACCCCCTGCGCGCGAGCCCGGGAGGCCGCCTCTCCGAGGATCCGGTCGGTGCAGGAGACGGCGAAGCGCGGGCACCAGGCGAAGCGGAGCCGTCCGTTGCCAGCCCCGTGCCAGCGGGCGAAGAGCCGTTCTCCTTCTTCGAGGGCCTCGTCCGTCTCCGCGTAGAGCCAGGGCGGGTTCATCGAGGGGTCGTCCATGAGCGCGTTCCCGCTCGTGACCCTGAGGCCCGACACCTCCGCGGCGCGAAAGACGGCGTCGGTGTGCCTCACCGTCCCCATGTCGAGGATCGTGGTGGTTCCGCCGGCGGCTAGCTCCGCCAGGCCGAGGCGGGCGGAGAGGAAGAGCGTCTCCTCGTCGTGAGCCGCTTCGCCGGGCCAGACGTGCGTCTTGAGCCACGGGAGAAGGGGGAGGTCGTCGGGGCCGTTGCGAAGGAGGGTCTGACAGAGGTGGATGTGGGTCTGGACGAATCCCGGGAAGAGCCAGAGGCCTTCGGCGTCGACCTGCTCGACGGGCTCGCCCCGGAGTGATGCGGCCGCGGCGGCCGCACGCGCCTGAGAGCCGAGCGCACGGATGACTCCATCCTCGGCCCAGACGGCGCCGCCCGGCTGGAGGTCGTCGGCCGAGCGCATGCCGGCGACGAGAGCGTTCTCGATCAGGAGGGTGCGCATCCGGTGGAGTATCGGCCCACGCACCGCGCACGTCGAGGTGTGAGGATCGGTCAACCGGGACGGGCTCTGGCGCGGCCCGGCGTCAGGGCATCGGAGGCGCAGGGGGACAGGGGGCGTCCGGCAGGTCGGCCGCCGGGGCACCGTCGAGCCCGAGCGCCGCGGCGATCGGAACCTGGGAGGCGAGGACGAGCGCGACGAGCTCCGGGAGGGGCCGCCCCCATTCCTCGGCGCCGCGCCTCACGTACTCGCGGTCGACCTTCTGCGCGAACGCCTTCTCCTTCAGCCGCTTCAGGACCGACTCGACCGGGACGTCGGCGATCTTCTTCGAGGGCCGCACGAGCGCGCAGGCGCCGACGAAGCCCGTCAGCTCGTCGGCCGCGAGAATCGCCTTCTCCATCGGCGTCTCGCGCGGGATCCCCGTGTAGAAGGCATGGCCGCCGATCGCCTTGACGAGCCCCTCCGGCCAGCCGCGCTGGCGGAGGATCTCCATGCCGCGGAAGACGTGGTCGGTTTCGGTGGGAAACTTCTCGTAGTCGAAATCGTGGAGGAGGCCGACGAGCCCCCAGCGCACGATCTCCGTCTCGTCCGTCACGCCCGAAGAGCGGGCGAGGTGGCGCATCGAGGCCTCCACGGCGAGCGCGTGGCGGCGGAGAGGCTGCGAGACGGTGAACTCGGTCAGAAGCACCCAGGCGCTCTCTCGGGTTGCGACTGTCATGAAAGGGAGTATCCCTCTCCGGGCGAGAGCGGCCTAGAAGCAGAACAAGTTCTCCGCTTTGATAAACTCGGCAGACTTTTGACCATTTATGAGAAAACTCTTGACGAATACGATCGATTGCGCCAGATTCCGCGCCGTTCCAGCCCGAGTTGGACGAAGGAGCTGTGATGGGAATGAAAGCCGCCGAGATTCTGAAGACGTGCGACAAGGAAGGCGTGCGGTTCCTGCGCCTCCAGTTCACGGACATCCTCGGGATCATCAAGAACGTCGAGGTGCCGCGCTCCCAGTTCGAGAAGGCGCTCGCCGGAGAGATCCAGTTCGACGGCTCGTCGATCGAGGGGTTCGTGCGGATCGAGGAGTCGGACATGGGCCTCGTGCCCGACCTCGAGACGTTCCGGATCTTCCCGTGGTCGCACACGAACGGAAAGGTCGCCCGGCTCGTCTGCGACGTCATCACGCCCGACGGCAAGCCCTTCGCCGGCTGCCCCCGCCAGACGCTGAAGAGGCAGAAGGACAAGGCGAAGGAGCTGGGCTACACCCTCATGACGGGACCCGAAGCCGAGTTCTTCCTCTTCCGCCGCGACGCCGCCGGCGATCCCATCGTCGACACGCACGACTCGGGCGGCTACTTCGACCTGACCCCGGTGGACCGCGGCGAGGATGCCCGGCGCGACATCGTCGTCGCCCTCGAGGCGATGGGTTTCGAGGTGGAGGCGGCGCACCACGAGGTCGCCCCCGGGCAGCACGAGATCGATTTCAAGTACGGGGACGCCGTCGCGACGGCCGACAACGTCACGACCTTCAAGCTCATCGTCAAGAAGGTCGCCATGGACCACGGGCTCCACGCGACGTTCATGCCCAAGCCGATCTTCGGCATCAACGGCTCCGGGATGCACGTCCACCAGTCGCTCATGACGGGAACCGCCGCGAATCCGAAGAACGCGTTCTTCGACCCGAAGGCATCGTTCCAGCTCTCGAAGATCGCGATGTACTACATGGGCGGCATCCTGAAGCACGCCAAGGCGATCGCGGCCGTGACGAATCCCCTCGTCAACTCCTACAAGCGGCTCGTCCCGGGCTACGAGGCGCCGATCAACGTGGCCTGGTCGGAGCGCAATCGTTCGCCGATGGTCCGGATCCCGGCACGGCGTGGCATGGGGACCCGTTGCGAGGTCCGGATGCCCGACCCGGCCTGCAACCCCTACCTCGCCTTCGCCGTGATGCTCGCGGCGGGCCTCGACGGCATCAAGAACAAGATCGACGCTGGCGAGCCGGTGAACGAGAACATCTTCGAGATGTCCGAACGCGAGAAGAAGCGCCGGAAGATCGAGCAGCTCCCCGCGAACCTCTCCGACGCCCTCGACTGCCTCGAGAAGGACGACGTCGTGAAGAACGCGATGGGAGAGCACATCTACCAGAACTTCGTCCAGGCCAAGCGGGCCGAGTGGGGCACCTACATTTCCCGCGTCCACCCGTGGGAGGTCGAGGAGTACCTGCAGGCGTACTGAAGTGAACGGGGGAAACCCGGGTCGCCGGGTTTTCCCCGTGCTCAGTTCCTGGCGTCTTCCTCGTCGTCCAGCTCGTCGAATGCCTCTTCGACGAGGGCGAATGGAATGCGGGCGACCTCGCGCCCGGAGGAGTCGAAGAGGGGGATCGGTTCCTCCTCGTCCAGGGACGTCGACGCCAGAGCCGAAGGGGCGAGCTCGCGTGCTACGGCAGGGTCGAGTTGCGTCTCGGCGGCGATCTTCGCCGCGAGTATCTCGAGAAGGCGGACGCGGGCGCGGGACGAGGCGTCGTTCATCTGCGGATTCTGAGTCGACGATCGGCGGGTGCGTCCGCCCTGTCAACCCGGATGGACGGTGCCCGCCCGACCTGCTGACGGGTCGCGGGCCGGCGGGAGGTTCGGAGTCATCGCCGACCGTCGATCCTCACGGCAGAAACGGAACGTCCCGAGCCGCGATATAGGTGCCGTCGCCGGAGCGGTTGTCGACGGCGATGACGAACGGGAAGACGGGGAGGCGCGCTGAGAAGGCAAGAAGCGCCCCTTCGGTGGCGATTCCCTCAGCTCCCGCTTCACGGTAGACGTCATTCACCTGGAGCCAGGCGCCTGGCTCGAGGGTGCGTGTGAAGGTGCCGAGCTCGGTGCCGGCGTCGTCGTACAGCCCGAACACGGCTTCCACAGGTGCGGCGTGCGGGTTAAAGGCGCCGGCATTGACCCGGAACCCGCCGGAAGCATCGTCACGCGCCCCGGAGAGGCCGGGGAAGACTGCGCTCGTCCTCGCCTCGTCCCGGCGCAGCGCCGGGATGCCCGTGCCGTTCCCGGGGCTCTCGGGGTTCACCGTGACGACGCGCGAGGAGACGAGCATCGGCCCGCCGCGCAGGTCGTAGGAGAGCTGGAGAGTGCCCGCGGCGTCGCGCTGACCGAGCATCGTCGAGAGGACGTCGGGAAGGTGCCGCGTCTGCTTCGCGCCGACGTGGAGAACGACCGGGGTCGTCGGCCGACCATCGCGCCAGAAAGTCAGGGCGAACATCCTGTTCGCGGGGGCCGGGTTGTGGACCCAGAGGTCGGTCTCGAAGCGCTCGCCCTTCGCGCCGCGAACGGAGGCGGCGGTCGGGATGAAGAAGTCCTCGTCCTCGACCGAGCGGCGCAGCACCACGTCGTCGACGAAGATCGGGGAGGGCTCTTCTCCGGCGGAACGGGCGACCGCGACAACGAGCGCGCTGACGGCCTCGAAAGGCGCCGGAATCCGGCGCCTTTCCTTCACCTGCCACCCGGCGGGCTCGGTGAAGGAGAAGTCGAGCGACGGGGCGCCGCGCAGGGTCGGCCCCTGGCAGCCCGGGAGAGCGTGCCACTGGAGGCGAAGGGAAACACCACCGGAGTGACCGGGCCGCTCCGGCAGACGGGCCGCAGCGGAAAGGTCGTAGAGCCGGTAGCCCTCGACAGCGACGCACTGGAGCATCGCGTCGCTTCCTTCCGGCCGATTCGGGAGCGTGATCCGGGCCGAGCCGGGGCTCGCGGCGCCGCCCGCGTCGTAGGAGACGAGGTCGAGGCGCGACCACGACGAGATGTCCTCGCGGAAGTCGCCGTTGGACAGGAGGTTCTCGGCCTGGACCGCGTGGGCCGAAACGGCCGACGCGAGGAGGCCGGACAGGATCGTCAGCGAGGGTGCGAAGGGTCTCATGGCTGAAAGCTCTCCCTGGGCTCGAGATAGACGGAGTCGCCCGAGCGGTTGTCGATGGAGATGAGGAAGGGGAAGACCGGGGCCCCGGAGGTGAAGGTCACGAAGGAGCCGGGTCGGGCGGAGCCGGCGCCCGCCTGCGAAAAGAGATCGTTGACCTGGGTCCACGCGCCGGGACCGACCATCTGGTAAACGGTGTTGAGAGTCTCTCCGCTCTCGGCGTGGACGGTGAAGCCGGCGAATAAGGCGGTCGTCGAAGGGTTGTAGACGCCCGCGTTCACGCGGGTCCCACCGTCGCCGGCGCGCCCGTCAGAGAGGCCGACGAACGTCGCGGTCACCCGCGCCGCCGAGGAAGGAAGGACGGGGAGGGCCATGCCGTTGCCGGGTCTCGCCGCGTGGACGGTCGCGGCCCGCGCCGACGCGACGATCGGACCGGGGGTGGCCTCGTAGGTCACCTCGAGCGCGCCGGCGCCGCTGGGCTTTCCGAAGATCTCGAGGAGGGCGTCGGCGAAGACGCGCGTCTCGCGCGGCGCGAAGACCAGGCTCACGGCCGCGGTGGAGCAGGGCTGGTCCGCGTGGCACCGGAGCCTGACGTCGATGCGACGGGTGAAGGGGGCGGGGTTCGTCAGGACCAGGGTCGTCCGGAAGCGCTCGCCGCCGGCGCCGTCGACGGAGGCGGCCGTGGGTACCGTCAGCGTGACGAACCGGTTCGAAGGGGAGAGCTCGACGTCGTCGACGAATGCGGCGAAGGCGAGCTCCGGTCCCGAGGCCCAGGGGACGATCAGGACCGATGCACTTGCCGCGCCGGACGGCGCGCGAAGCCTCTCGAGCCCGCGACGGGTCCAGTCGGCAGGGGCCACGGGGGGGAAGTCGAGCGCGGGGGAGAGGCCAAGGGTCGCCCCCTCGCAGCCCGGCCAGGAGTGCCAGACGACCCGGAGGGAGACGCCGCCTTCCGCCTCGGGGGAGTATGGGAGAAGCGTCGTAGCGCCGAGGTCGTAGTCGGTGCCGGGCGTCACGGCAGCGCACTGGGAGAGCATCAGGGCGCCGACGATTCCAGGATTGCCGCGAATCCGTGCGGACCCGGACCCGGGACCTGCGGCCCCCTCGGGGGCCCACTCGACGGACGGAGTTGCCGCCCACCCTCCGAGTCCCGACCCGAAGGTCCCATTGTTGAGGATGTTGGCCGCGGCCGAAGGGGGAGCGACGCCCAGGGCCGCTCCCACGAGTGCCGCGCCGAGGAGGGTCGGACGCGTTCTGAGGTTCTGTCTCATGGTGCCCCAACCTACGGTCCTGGCCCGGGCGAGTTCCTCAACGGCGTCTCATTTTTCGGTTACGATTTCCTCACAGGATCCTGTGATGTCTGCCAAGTTGCCTGAAGAGAGTGGTTTGTGGGAATTCGGCGAGCTTCGACTCGACGGCCGGGCCCGCCTTCTCCTCCGGGACGGCATGCCCGTCCCGCTCACCCCGAAGGCTCTCGAGGTCCTCTTGCATCTCGTCCGGCATGCCGGGAGGACCGTCTCCCGCGAAGAGCTACTCGATGCCATCTGGCCCGACACGATCGTTACCGACGCTTCCCTCACCCAGGCCGTGTTCCTGATTCGCAAGGCGCTCGGGGAGACGGAAACCTCTAACTTCGTGGAGACGGTCCCGAAGGTGGGCTATCGGTTCAACCTTCCCGACCAGCCGGTCCCTTCCCCGGTGCCTGCGCATGGCGACGCAGAGACCGGCGTCGGGCCGGTCCTGGAACCAGCAATCGATAGCCCTGAAGAGGGCGGCACAGGGAAGCGCCGGAGACCGTTGCCGGCGATCCTCGCCGTCGCCGCAGCTGGGGCGATCGTGGCGGCGGCCGTGATCCCGATCCTCCTCAGAAGCCAGGCGACGGGGGGATCGGCGAATCCGGTTACCTCTTCCGCCCCACCGCCATTGCTGACGCTCGGCCGCGAGATCGCCGTGCCGCCTGATGCCCTCCGGATCCTCGGGGCCTTCGACGGCACCGTGGTCCTGTCGGCGCCGTCCGCCTTCTACCTCCTCCCTTCCGACGGGGCGATCTCGGCGTCGCGGGTGTCCCTTGCGCCCGGCGAGGTCGCCGCCGCACCGCTCGGTGGAGGACGGCTTCTCGTCATACGCGACGGAAGGATCGTGGCTCGACATCCTTCGAAGCCGGAGGAGTCCGACCTCGGGCCTCTCCCCGCGGATGCGCCGAAGCCCGTGGAGGCGCGCGTCGCTGCATCCCGCTCCGGGCGTTACCTCGCGGTCAGGGGCGATCAGGCGCTCGAGGTCTTCGAGAGGACGTCGACAGGGTGGGCGCGCCGGGTGCGGGCTCGGGTTCCTTACGTTTCTGGCGAAGTGGTCGACCTGGGCGAGCGGTTCGTTGCGCTGGCGCAGGGTGCCGCGCTACCGGTTCGGGCCTGGTCGCTTCCGGAGGGCGCGGCCGTGCTCGATGCCCCTTTCGCGGAACGGCAGGTCTTCGCAGTCTCGGTCGACGACGCGAGGGGAAAGGTGGCTGTCGGCGGACCCTTCGACACGGTCGCGGTGTTCTCGACCTCAGGTCCGCGTGGCCCGCGGCTCCTTCCGCGGCGCGGGTGGACGTACGGCCTCGCGTGGGTCTCCGACGCGCCGACACTCCTCGCGTCCGGGCAGGAGGGACTCACGGCCTGGCGCGACGCAGAGGAGCCGGTGTCCGTGCTCCCTTCGACCTCCCCGGGCGGAACGCTTTACCTCGATTCCGACTTCCTCCTGACCCTCGTGCCCCGGAGGCAGCGGCTGGCGATCGTCTCCTACGCCGGATTCCCGCCGTCGGCCCGGGTCCCGGTCGGGGGCCGGGCACTGTGGGCGGCCGAGCACGACGCGAAGGGGAGGACCGTCTTCACGGGAGGGAGGGACGGCCACCTCTGGTCGCTCGACACCCGGGCCCTTTCCGTGCGCCATGAGGAGGTCCACACGGACGGACTCACGTCTCTCGCGCGGGATGGCGACCTCCTTGCCTCGTCCTCGGACGACAAGACGGTGGGCCTCTGGAGGCTCCCTGGGCCAAGTCTGAGGTCGCGGACGAAGGCTCACGACTTTCTCGTGAACGATCTCGCGATCGTCGAAGGAGAGAAGGGGCGAGAGCTCGTCACCTCGTCGTCGGATGGCACGGTCCGACGCTGGAGCTGGCCGGCGCTCGACCTTCTCGAGAAGATCGACGCCCAGGCGCTGCTCGGCCGGCCGGTCTCGTTCCACGCGGTCTGGCCCGCGCCCGGGGTCCGGCGAATCCTGGCGGGAACGTGGAACTCGAGTCTCCTCGAGCTGACCTCGCGCGAAGGGGGATGGCGCGTGCGCGAGTTCCCCGTCGCGTCCCGCTCGATCTACCGCTTCGCCGAAGTGCCCCGCCTCGGGCTCGTCGTCGCGGCCGGCATCCTCCCGAGCGGCCTCCACGTCTTCGACCTCGCGTCCGGAACGCTTCAGCCGCTCGACGCGGCCGGGCTCGACGTGATGTGGTCCGTGCCGGTGCTGGGAAAGGACGAGGTCCTCGCCGTGGGTCTCGACGGCGTGTCGCGCTTCGCCTTCTCGGCGCTCCTCCCGGATGCCTCCGGCCGGCGAACCCTCTCGTACCGCGTCTGGTCGGGCCGGTGGACGGGCGCCGGGCTCCAGACGGCAACTCTCCTCCCCGACGGTGCGCTCTGGGCGGGAACGACGAACGGCGAGCTGGTCCGTCACGACAGCCGACTTCTCGACGGTCCGCCCCTCTTCTCGCGCGTCCTGGAGCTCGGTCCGGAGAGATGAGTGGCGGTCCGATCGAAGTCCGGTTCGTCCGAAAGTACGATCGCCGCGCGGGAAGGCTACGCTTCAGCTAACCTCCGCCTCGTGCGTGTCCGCTTCACACCCGTCCTCCGACAGGCCATCCTCTTTCTCCTCGCCCTCGCCGCGGTCGTCGGCGTCTCGACGACCGCCGAGGCTGCCAAGCGCCGCGACCTCGCCCGGGACGAGAAACGCGGCGGGCACACCCTCTCCCGGCACGTCGGCCTGAGCGACGCCGACCTGCGTGAGCGGTTGCGGCGAGACCAGCGGATCTCCGCGGCCTCGACGTACACCGATCGGAACACGGCGGAGGAGGCGGTCGCGCTGGCGATCGTCGCGAGCAAGAAGCGGATCGACGGCTGGGCGAACCGCAATGGCTCTCGTGCGAATCTCGTCGTCGAGTGGGCGGGAGACGGCCGTGTTCTCGGCCGCTCACTCCGGAGAGGGGCGAAGGCCCCGGTTCCCTGCGCGAGAGCGCTCGTCATCCTGAGATGGAACACCGAGTCCGAGATCTACTATGTCTTGACGTCGTATCCGGAGGCTTCCCGATGACCGCAGCTACGAAGAAGGCGCCCGAAACGATCGACCCTCGCAAGTACCCCGCGATCCGCGAGGCTTTCCGCGGCTACCTGCACGAGGACTGGACGACCGAGTACGCCGATTCGGAGGACGCGGTCCGCGCCTTCCGGCGCGACGCCGGGGAGGAGGAGACGAAGGCCGTCGCCGCGGAAGCGAAGAAGCTTCGTGCGGCGCTCGCGGGTACGGAGGTGAGGGATCTCCGGAAGATCCTCGGCGCGGGCTTCGGATCCGGCTGGAGGCCGTCGACGGCCGCGGAAGCCGACCGGGTCCTCCGGTTCCTGGCTGGCGAGTAGGAAACAGCCGTCGCGGGTGGCGAGGCCGGCTGCCTGCGGCCGCGGGTCCGGGTAGACTCCCGCGTCATGTCGAGCCGTCTTCTCATCGCCTCCCTCGTTCTCGGCTCGTCTCTCCTCCAGGGTACATTCGCCCTGGCCGGACCTCCGACTGCGGAGGCGGTCCTTGCCGCGGCGGTGAAGGCCGGCAGGCCGGAGAAGAAGAACATCCTCGTCGTCTTCCACGCATCCTGGTGCGGGTGGTGCCGCAAGCTCGAGGCGGTCCTTTCAGTTCCAGAGGTGAAAGAAGTCCTCGGGCGGTATTTCGAGACGGTCGAGCTGACCGTCCTCGAGCGGGGTGAAAAGAAAGCGCTGGAGAATGCGGGTGCCGAGGAGCTGCTGGTCGAGGTGGCGGGAAGAGATGCCGGCCTGCCCTTCACGGCAGTCTTCGACCGGAAGTCGCGCCGCGTGCTCGCGACGTCGAACACGTCCGGCCCTGGTACGAATATCGGTTTCCCCGGCAAGGTGGACGAGCTCGACCACTTCGTCGCGATGCTCCGGAGAGGGGCGCCCCGGATGACCGCCGCCGAGGCCGAGACGATCCGTTCGGCGTTCCCGGCACCGAAGTAGCGAGCGAGGCCTCCTGCCCGTCCGGGTCGTCGGGCTCGCCGTCCAGGTCGTGGGCCAACGGAGCTGTGTTGCCTCTGCTCAGCTGACGAGCATCGCGTCGCCGTAGGAGAAGAACCGGTAGCCGGCGGCGATAGCCTCCCCGTACGCGGCGAGGACCCGCTCGCGGCCCGCGAACGCGCTGACGAGCATGAGGAGGGTGGAGCGGGGAAGATGGAAGTTCGTCAGGAGGGCGTCGACGACGAGGAACTCCGCTCCCGGGACGAGGAAGAGGCGTGTCTCGAACGGGCCCGGAGAGACCCGACCGCCGTTCTCGCGGGCAGAGGCCTCGATCGTTCTCACGCTCGTCGTGCCGACGGCGACGATCCGCCGTCCGTCCTCTCTGGCCCTCCGGATGGCTTCGGCCGTCTCCGCGGGAATGACTCCCCGCTCCGCATCCATCCGGTGCTCTTCGACCCGGTCGACCTTCACCGGCTTGAACGTACCGATCCCGACGTGAAGCGTGACGGAGGCGATTTCGACGCCGCGGGTGACGAGCGCGTCGAGAAGCTGGGCGTTGAGGTGCAAGCCCGCGGTCGGAGCCGCGATCGCTCCCGGCTCTCGCGCGTAGACGGTCTGATACTCCTCGGCGTCGCGGGCGTCGGCCACGCCGCCCTCGCGGTGGATGTACGGGGGCAGCGGCGTCGTGCCGACGAGAGGGAGGGCCGTCTCGAGAGGTGTTCCGGAGAAGTCAACGCGGTAGTGCCCCGAAGCGCCCTTGGCCGTGACGATGCCCGAGAGGCCCTCCCCGAAGTCGAACGTCTTCCCGGGCTTTGCCCGCCGGCCCGGTTTGGCGAGGCAGTCCCACGAAGCGGCGTCCGTCGTCTTCTCCACGAGCAGGAACTCCGTGCGCCGACCATCGGCGTCGCGCCCGAAGAGGCGGGCGGGGACGACGCGCGTGTCGTTCACGACGAGGAGGTCCCCGGGGTTGAGGAGAGTCGGCAGCTCCGCGACGTTCCGGTGCCCGATCTCGCCGCTGTTTCTCCCGAGAGTCAGGAGCCGCGAAGTTCCGCGTGGCGCCGGGCGCTGGGCGATCGCCTCCGGCGGGAGGTCGAAGTCGAAGTCGGAGACGTTCACGGGCGGGATTGTGGCCGCCGGCGCTTCAATCGTCACTTCAGGGGCGGGACCGGTCGAAGCCGGGGAGGAATCCCCGTCCGGCCGGCGAGCGCGATCCACGGGTAGACGTCGATGAACGTCTCCGCCGCCTTCCTCAGCTCGTTCATCTTCGACGCCAGGGGGCCTGAGAGATCAGTTCTCCCGTGGGGATCGTGATCCAGGTCGAAGAGAGCCCCTCTTTCGAGGGCCCAGTCCGCCGACGTTCGCGGAGGCTCAACGGTGGCGTCGTAGGCGAGCCCGTCCTTCAGGATCGTGACGCGGCGCGCCTCCTGGTCGTAAAGGGGAAGCGGTCTCGCCCGAAAGTCGATCCGGGGGTCGAGGAGGTCATCGCCGGCGAACCCCAATGGCCCGTGCAATCCGAGGAGCCCGATGAGAGTGGGCGGAACGTCCGCGAGGCTGGCTGGGCCTTCGACGACGCGGCCGCCCTCGAGAAGGGGCGACCAGAAGATCAGGGGGACGCGGTGCCTGAGCTCGGCGAGCTCGTGCGCCGAGGTGAGGCCTCCGACGGGGACGATCGGTAGCCCGTGGTCCCCCGAGATGACGAAGATGGTTCTCTTCGCCCACTCCTTCGTCCTGGCGAGTCGGAAGAAGTCTCCCACCGCCTCGTCGGTGTAGTGGATGGTCTTCATCATCGGGAGGGTGTGGCGGCCGGCCATGGGAAGGCCAGGGGCCGGAAGAAAAAAGCCGCGCTGTTCCACGCCTTTGACCGGGGCGACCGTTGCAGCGTCCCCGGGAACCTGAAACGGATGATGGTTTGAGATCGTCAGGACCATCGCCGCGAAGGGCTCCGGGGTCTGGTCGAGCGCGGCCACGGCCCTCCTGGCGAGGGCCTTGTCGGAGAAACCCCAGTTCGTCCGCACGTCGTCGCGGGGGAAGTCCCGGCCGTCGATCATCTGGAACCCGCGAGGGAGGTAGAAACGGTCGCGCCGGTAGAAGCTCTGGTCGGTGTTGGAGATCCAGAGGAGCGACCGCCACCCGTTCGCCTTCAGGATCTCGGGAAGGCCGTAAAGTGACGTTTCGGGGTTCTGGACGGGAAGGAGGGAGCCGGGCGTGGCCAGGAGGCCATACCAGTAGGCGATCTCGCCCTGGGGCGTGCACGTGCCGGGGCTGAAGGCGTGCTCGACGCGGACTCCCTCGTGGGCGAGGCGGTCGAGGTTCGGCGTGAGACCGGGGACGGGGCCTCCGTAGCAGGAGATCTCTCTTGCACGCACCCCCTCGAGAAGCACGAAGACCATGTTCGGCCTGAGCCCCTGCGGCAGGTGTGGAGAAGCCGGGCTTCGGGGTGGGACGCTCGTGGCCAGAGGGAACTCATCGGAGAGCCATGTCCCCGGCAGCCTTCCTAAAGCGAGGTCTCGAATCGCCGTCGCCGGCTGGCGGGGCGGGGGCACCGTCGCACGTCCCTGCTCGTCCACGGGCAACGGCTCGCGAGAAAGATCCAGTGCCGCGAGCAGGACGCCGTTTGCCGTTGGAGTCGGTGCGAACCTGTGACCACCCGCGGTGAGAACTAAAGCGGCGACGGTGGCCAGAAGAATCCGGAGCCCGCGCCATCGGCGCCGCTTCCGGATGACGGGCGCGAGAAGCAGTGCGGCCGCACAGCCCATGGCTACGAATCCGGCAAGGCGAAACAAGGAGCCGGGGTCCGCCGATCTCGCGATGAAGTCCGCCCGGAGACCCACGGCGATGTCCTCCCGGCGGGGAGGGTGGCCGAAGTAGACGATGGCCTCCGCCCAACCGGCGTGGCCCGCGAGCAGGAGGACGAACGGGAGGATCGCAGCCGTCGTTGCGAGCCAGGCGGGGATTCCGCCTCGACGGAGGAGCCGCGCAAGGAGGGAGAGAGTCAGGCCCACGGCCAGGTCTTGCACCAATCCGGCCAGGAGGAACGTCGCGAGGTTGTCGGGAGGAAGGGGGCTGGCCCTTGCGATGAAGATCCGTGTGGCCGCTCCGGCGAGCGGGAAGGCGATGGCGAGAGCGTCGGTTCCGGTCGCGGGAGCGGACTCGTGTCCGGGGGTCTCCGAGGGTGCGTGCACAAAACGGAGGGTACCAACCTGCGTTGACGCCGGGAGCCCTCGCGTGTAGTGTCCCGCCGGTTCTAACGATGGGCGAAGCCAACGGCACCTACCGCAAGCTCAGGCTGCTGGATCCCGCGGGCATGTCCCGCGTGATCTCGCGGATGGCGCGCGAGGTCGTTGAAGCGGCGGGGGGCGTCGAAGGGTTCGCCCTCGTCGGCATCCGGACGCGCGGCGTCCCGTTCGCACGGCGGCTCGCGCTCGAGATCGAGAAGACCGAAGGCGCCCGGGTTCCCGTGGGCCTCCTCGACATCACGCTCTATCGCGACGATCTGACGACCGTCGCCTCGTCGCCGGTCCTCAAGCGCACGGACATCTCGTTCCCGGTGGAGACGAAGACGATCGTCCTGTGCGACGACGTCCTCTACACGGGGCGGACGGTGCGTGCGGCCATCGACGCGATCCTCGACTTCGGCCGGCCCCGCCGGATCGTCCTCGCGGTCCTCGTCGACCGGGGCCGTCGCGAGCTGCCGATCGAAGCGCAGCTCGTCGGCAAGAAGATCGCCACGTCCGCGACCGAGGTCGTCTCCGTCACGTTCAAGGAAACCGACGGCGAAGACGACGTCTGGCTCCTGGACCGGCACCCGGTGAAGGTGGCTGCGAAGGCGGCGCCGAAACCCGCGCGCAGAGCGCCGGCGAAGAAGGCTCCGGCGAAAAAGGCCGCCCGCGGTGCGGCCGGGAAGGCCACCCCGAAGGGGAGCGGCCGCGGAAAGCGGTGAGCAGGAAGCCCGAAGCTTCGGCTGACCCCGCCTCCTTCACGAAGAAGGATCTCCTCGACATCGAGTCGCTTTCAAAATCCGAAATCCAGATGATCCTGGACACGGCCGACTCGATGGCCGAGATCAACAAACGGACGATCAAGAAGGTCCCGACGCTCCGGGGACGCCTCGTCGCGAACTTGTTTTACGAAAACTCAACGCGCACGCGCTTTTCCTTCGAGATCGCCGAGCGCCGCCTCACGGCCGACTCGATCTCCTTCGCCGCCGCGACCTCGTCTGCTGCCAAGGGCGAGACCCTCCTCGACACCTGCCGGAACCTCGAGGCGATGGCACCCGACGCGATCGTCATCCGGCATCAGGCCTCCGGAGCGCCGCACTTCCTCGCCCGCAACCTGAAGTGCGCCGTCATCAACGCCGGAGACGGGACGCACGAGCACCCGACGCAGGCGCTCCTCGACGCCTTCACGATGCTCAAGGCGAAGGGAAAGCTCGAGGGGCTGCGCGTGGCGATCTGCGGGGACGTTCGCTTCAGCCGTGTCGCCCGCTCGAACCTCGCCTTGCTCCCGAAGATGGGCGCCGAGGTGACGCTCGCGGGGCCCCGGACCCTCCTGCCACCCGGGATCGAGCGGACCGGTGCCCGCGTCACGACGCGGATCGAGGAAGCCATCGACGGTGCCGACGTCATCATGATGCTCCGCGTCCAGAAGGAACGGGGCGGAGGCCTCGGTTTCCCGTCCGACCGCGAGTACTTCGAGCTCTTCGGCCTGACGCCGCAGCGGCGCCGGCTTGCCCGCAAGGACGCCATCGTCATGCACCCCGGCCCGATGAACCGTGGCGTCGAGATCGACTCCGCCGTCGCCGACGGGCCCGGCTCGGTCATCCTCGACCAGGTCGAGGCGGGCGTTGCGGTCCGGATGGCCGTCCTCTTCCTCCTGATCGGAGTCGGCGATGAGTGAGGCCCCTGTCCTGATCACCGGCGGCCGGGTCGTCGACCCGTCCCGCGGGATCGACGCCACGTTGGATGTCCTCCTCGAGGGAGGCGTCGTGGCGAAGGTCGAGGAGCGGATCGTGGCGCCCCGCGGCGCCGCCACCGTCGATGCCTCCGGCCTCGTCGTCGCCCCCGGATTCGTCGATCTCCACGTCCACTTCCGCGAGCCCGGCTTCGAGTGGAAGGAAACGATCGCCTCCGGCTCGGATGCGGCAGCGGCGGGCGGCTACACGACGGTCTGCTGCATGCCGAACACGGACCCCGTGATCGACGACGCCCCGACCGCGTCGTTCGTCCAGAAGCGGATCCGCGAGACGGCGCGCGTGCGCGTCCTCCCGATCGGGGCCGTCTCGAAGGGGCAGAAGGGTCTCGAGCTCGCCGAGATCGGCCTGATGAAGGCCGAGGGGATCGTTGCGATCTCCGACGATGGCAGACCGGTCGTCAACGCCGACCTGATGCGACGGGCGCTCGAGTACGCCTCGATGTTCGATCTCCCGGTCGTCGTCCACGAGGAGGACCCGAACCTCGTGGCGGGCGGGCAGATGAACGAGGGATGGGCCTCGACCCGCCTCGGGCTTCCGGGCTGGCCCGCGATCGCCGAGTCGACGATGGTCGCCCGCGACGTCGAGCTCGCGGCGCTCACGAACGCGCGACTCCACGTCGCGCACGTCTCCGTGCGCGACAGCCTCGCGGCGATCCGTCGCGCCCGCGCGGCGCGGGTCCCGGTGAGCTGCGAGGTGACGCCGCACCACCTGACGCTGACGGACGAGGACCTCGCGCGCTCCAGCTACGACGCCTGCTACAAGATGAACCCGCCCCTGAGGGACGAGGCCGATCGGCAGGCGCTCGTCTCGGGTCTGGCCGACGGCACGATCGACTGCGTCGCGACGGACCACGCGCCGCACCACAGCGATGAGAAGGCGATGGAGTTCGCATCCGCGCCGTTCGGCGTCACGGGCCTGGAGACGGCGCTCTGCGTCCTTCTCGACGGTCTCGTCGTCCCTCGCCTCCTCTCGCTCTCCCGGCTCGTCGAGGCGATGTCCATCGGCCCGGCGCGGCTCTTCGGCCTGCCGTACGGGACGCTCGGGGAAGGGGCTCCCGCCGACGTCGTGCTTTTCTCGACGTCGCAATCGACGACGTTCTCGTCCTTTCGCTCGCGCTCGTCGAACTCGCCCTGGGCGGGAAGGACCCTCCGTGGCCGCATCGAGCGGACGTTCGTGGGCGGCCGGGAAGTCCACCGTTCCGGGACGTCCCCGGCGGCCGAGACGGCCGGCTGACGCCGGCCCTGGCACAGAGTCTCGTCGCATCTTTGCCGATGGCCGACACCGACCCGCCCGCCGCATCCCCGAATCGGAGCAAGAGGATCGTCCTCGTCGACGACTCACCCGCCTACGCCACCTCGTGGCGCGCGATTTTCGCGCAGCGGTACGGCGAACAGGTCGACTTCGAGGCCTACCAGGATCCCGTCGCGGCCATCGGCCGATTGGGACCGGACGTCGATCTCCTCCTCGTCGACCTCGAGATGCCGATCCTGGACGGATGCTCGGTGGCGCGCCTGGCGAAGGAGCGGGGTGTCAGCGAGAAGCGGATCGTCATCGTCTCCGGCCACGACGCCGACGTGCTCCACCGCCTCTTCCCGCAGGGCGCCTGCCTTGCCGTCATCAACAAGGCCGAGGCGCAGCAGCAGAGCGCGTTCCTGATGATTCTCGACAGCATCGTTTTCCGGCACTGATGGAGGGCTCGCGCGCGCTCGACGTCGCCGTGGAGGCCGCCCGGCGGGCGGGAGACCTTCTGCTCGGCTGCTTCGGCGCGCTCGACCCGTCGGAGATCGAGGAGAAGGGGCGAAACGACGTCGTCTCGCGTGCGGATCGCGAAAGCGAGGCGCTCGTGAAGGAGATCCTCGTCGGCGCCTTTCCCTCAGACCTCTTCGTTGGCGAGGAGGGGGGCGCCACCGGCTCGGATGCCGACGCTCCCGCCTGGATCGTCGACCCTCTGGACGGTACCGCGAACTTCGTCCGCGGCTTTCCCCACTGGGCCGTCTCCATCGGGCGGACCGCGGGCGGACGCAGCGGCGAGCTCGTCCTCGGCGTCGTCTGGGATCCCGTCAAGAAGGATCTTTTCGTCGCTCAGAAGGGTGGGGGAGCGTTCCGGAACGGGTGCCGGCTCCAGGTGACGAAGAGGGAAGGCCTGGCCGGGGCCGCGCTCGCGACCGGCTTCCCGTTCCGGATCCACACGCGGATCGACGCCTATCTGAGGGTCTTCAAGGCGGTCTTCCTCGAGGTGCAGTCGATCCGTCGCGCCGGCAGTGCCGCCCTCGACCTCTCTTACGTGTCGGCCGGCATCTTCGACGGCTTCTTCGAGCTGGGACTCTCCCCGTGGGACTCCGCCGCGGGCGCCGTCCTCCTCGCCGAGGCGGGGGGGCTCGTCACCGATTTCGACGGCGGCTGCGCCTGGCGCGAGCGCGGAAACCTGCTCGCGGGCGGCCGGGGTGTTCACGCGGCGCTGGCGGCGCTCGTCGCGGATCTCGGGATCCGCGACGGCGACCTGTAGCCGGGCCCCCTACCAGGGCAGTCCGCGCACCTCGCGGGCCCGCCGGTAGACGAGCTCGTAGTCGTTGGCCGAGCGGCCCCAGGAAAAGTCGGCTTTCATCCCGTTTTTCACGAGGCGCGACCAGGCGTCGCGGTGGAAGAAGACGCTCTGGGCGTGCAGGACCTCGGCGGCGAGCGCGTGGGGCGAGGCGTCGTCGAAGTGGAACCCGGTCGCCCATTCCAGATTCTCGCCGTGGAGGCCGATGATCGAGTCCGCGAGCCCCCCGGTCCGTCGGACGACGGGAACCGTGCCGTAGGCGAGGGCGTACATCTGGGTCAGGCCGCACGGTTCGTAGCGCGACGGCATGGCGAGGACGTCGCTTCCCGCCTGAATCTTGTGCGAGAGGCCGTCGTCGTAGCCGATGAACCCCTTGAACCGGCGCGGGAAATGCTCCTCGAGGAGGCGTATCGCCCCCTCGAGCGCGGGCTCGCCGGACCCGAGGACCACGATCCGGACCCCGCGGCGGATCAGCTCCGGGGCAGCCTCCAGGAGGATGTCGTAGCCCTTCTGCGGGACGAGGCGGCCGATGGAGCCGACGATCATCGCGGGGTCGGCCGTCTCGAAGTCGGCGAGGCGGCAGAGCTCGGCGCGACAGTCGAGCTTGCCCCTCATGTCGTCGGGGCCGTAGTGGGAGGCGAGGTGCGGATCGGTCTCCGGGTTCCACTCCTGCTGGTCGATGCCGTTCAGGATGCCGGTGAGCCGAGCGGCCTTGAGACGGAGGACGCCGTCGAGACCCCCGCCCCCTTCGGGCGTGCGGATCTCCCAGGCGTACGTGGGCGAGACCGTCGTCACCATGTCGGCTGCGACGATCGTCCCCTTCAGCATGTTGACGAGACCGTCGTGCTCGACGAGACCTCCGGTCCAGGTCTCCGGCGGCAGGCCGAGAACGGGGAGCTCGTCGGCGCCGTAGATCCCCTGGTAGCCGACGTTGTGGATCGTCAGGACCGAGGCCACGTCGTCGAACCAGGGGTCGCGCCAGGCGCTCCAGGCGCCGAGCATCGCAGCGAGACCGGGGTGCCAGTCGTGCGTGTGGATCACCTGGGGCCGGTCGCCGAGCCGCTTCATAGCCTCGAGAGTGGCTCGGACGAAAAGGCTGAAGCGCCAGATGCCGTCGTCGGTGCCTTGCTCGTTCGGCGCGTAGAGGCCGCCGGGGCGGTGGAAGAGGGGGTCGTGCGCGACGAAACGGACAGGGACCGTGCTCCCCGGGAGCGTCGAACGGAGGATGGAGACGCGGTGGGGCACTCCCATGACCGAAACGTCGAAGGGTTCGAGCTCCTGCTCGGGCCAGATTCCCCGGCGGCGGAACCAGGCTGCGGCCTCGAGAAAGAACGGGGCCCAGACGTCGACGTCGTGACCCACCGCGGCGAGGGCCTTGGGAAGAGACGAGACGACATCGCCGAGGCCGCCCGTCTTGGCGAAGGGCGAGACCTCGGCCGAGAGGTTTGCAACGCGCATCAGTTCTCCCTTTCTCCCGTGTTGAAAGCCGTTTCCCAGATGACGGCGGCGTAGCCGACCACGCGGCTCGTATCGCCGAAGGCGTCTCCAGAATCTCCCTGCGCGACGAGTCGCGGGCGGGTGGCGGGCAAGCCGCGCAGCGCCTCGAGGAGCGCCGTTGCCGCGAGGACTCCGCACATCGAGATCCGCTCTCTGAGCAGGACGCGCTCGAAGAGCTCGACCGGGTCTCCGCCGAGGAGGGCCTCGAGGGCGCGGTCGTCCTGCTCCCGGTTCTTCTCGCGGGGGAGGTAGTGGTTCAGGTCGGACGAGACGACGAGGGCGACCCTGCCGCCCCCGGCCTCCAGTCGCGTCACGGCCCGCGCGACCGCGCGTCCCACGCGGAGGCAGGCGTCGAGGTCGGGCTCGCCGAGCGAGAGGAAGGCCATCGAGACGTCGGGGCGGGCCGCCTGGAGGAACGGGACGATGACCTCGAGCGAGTGCTCGCGCCGGTGGGCGCGGCCGTCGAGCCGAAGCAGCGGCTCCGCCGCGAGGAGCTCCTCGACGAGGGCCGGGGCGACGGGAGCGTCGCCGAGCGGAGTTCTCCACGAACGCGCGTCGCTGAGGGCGACTCCCGCTCCCTCTCCGTGGTGGTTCGGGCCGATCAGTAGAACCGTCGACGGAAGCTCGACCGCTCCGACCCCCGCCCCGCAGATTCCGCCCGAGTAGACGTGGCCGGCATGAGGGAGGAGGAGGGCGCGCCACGCCGCCGCCGGCAGCCGGGGGGCCGTGGCACTCGCGAGATATCCCTCCACTTCCGCCCTCAGCTCCCGCGCGCCGCCGTCGTAGAAGAGCCCGGCAACTGCGGGGAGCCGGACGGTCTGGCTCAAAACACGATCACCGACACTTCTGCGGACTTCGTACCGCAGGTCGCTCGTATCGTGACCGAGCCGGGCCCGATCGCCAGGACCGTTCCGCCCGAGCAGGTCGCCACCATCGGATCCGAGGAGGTCCAGGTCGCGGCCACGTCGGGAATCGCAGATCCCCGGGGGTCCCGTGCGACGAGCTCGACCTTCCCCAGCTCGCCCACCTTGAGCGGAATGTTCAGGGGAGAGGCCTCGAGCGTCTCGATGGACCGGAGGACGACGACGATGTCGGCCGCGCCGGATACGTCGCCGACGGCGGCCTTCACGCTGGCCCTTCCCTCGCCGACGGACGTCACGACGCCCGAGGCGTCGACCGTCGCGACCGTCGGAGCGGAGGAGGTCCATTCCGCCTTCGTCGGGACGACCTCGCCGGTGCCCTTCTTGACCTCGAGCGTGAGCGGGAACGTCGAGCCGGCGGGACCGGCGAGCGTCGTCCGCGACGGGAAGACGTTGACGAGGCCGATGTCGAGGACTTCGATCGCGACGGTGGCCTCGAGGGGTGGGTCACCGAGCCGGGCCGTGATCCTCGCCTTTCCTTCACCGACGGTCTTCACGGAGCCCGTCTGGCCGTCGACGGTCGCGACCTTCGGGTTCGAGGACTCCCAGGAGACCCCTTTCCCGGGAACGATCTCCCCCTTCTTGTCGACGACGTCGCCACCGACCGAGACGACCCGGCCGAGCCCGTAGACCTTCAGCTTCGTGCTCTTCAGGCGGATCTCGGTGGGTTTCTGTCCGCACGCGAAGACGAGGGTGGCGGTGAGGAGGAGAGCCCCGCGGGAGAGGACGCGCGTGAGGCCATTCATCGTGGCCGGATTTTACCGCGCGTCGCCGTTCTCGGCCTCTTCGAGGAGAAGAGGCCTCAGATCGCCCGCTCTGGCCATGCGGGAGAGGATCCGTGCGGCCCGTCGCTCGTGGCGGCCGGGGTTGCCCAGGAAGAGGCGGGGAGCCGGGATCATCGCCGCCAGCCATGCCGCCTGCGGGCGGGTAAGCGCCGACGCGGAGACTCCGAAGTACTTCCGGGCCGCCGCCTCGCATCCGTACACCCGCTCGCCCCACTCGATGCCCGAGAGGTAGTGCGCGAGGATCGTGCGCTTGGGGAGCAGGAGCTCCATCGTCAGGGCGATCGCCGCTTCGCGCCCCTTCCTCACCCAGCTCCGGTCGGGAGAAAGCCAGAGATTCTTGGCGAGCTGCTGGGTGACCGTCGACGCACCGACCGGACGCCGCTTCGGGTATCGCCGGTTCCGCGCCCGGGCGGCCTTCACCGCGTCCCAGTCGATCCCGTGGTGCGTGAAGAAGCGGGAGTCCTCGGCGACGAGGACGGCCGTGACGAGGTGGGGCGAGACCTTCGCGAGGGGAACGGGACGACGGTCGATCCGGCCGTCCTTTCCGGCGGAGACCAGGCGCTCCCGGCGCGCCTCGAGGAAGGCGGTCGTCGCGGGGGGGGAGAACCTCAGAGCCACGATCCGCGGCACCGGAACGACGAACCCGAAGAGCAGGAGGAACAGTCCGCCGGCGATAAGGAGGAGGAGCCTCGCCCGGCGCGAGGCTCCCCGAAGGCGGCTCATGGCGGGGCGTTCGTCGCCGTCAGCCGAGGACCTCTGTCAGCGTGGCGCGAAGCCGCTGGACGCCGAGGAGAGCCTCGTCCCGGCCCAGGGTCAGCGCCGGCCGGAGGCGGATGGCGTTCTCGCCCGACGCCAGACCCATGACGTTGTGCTTCTGGAGCCAGGTGGAAAG
>DIAY01000054.1:31134-40552 GCA_002414905.1 Holophagales bacterium UBA5066
AGGATCCCGCCGACGACGCGGGCGTTCTCGACGAGCTTCTCCTCCTCGATGATCTCCAGGAACTTCCGGGCCCGCACCATGTCGACGAGGTTGCCTCCCCAGGTCGAGTTGATGCGGGACGAGACGCTGAAGACGTTCTCGGCCTCGTCGAAGATCCTCTCGTTGGAGGCGAAGCCGCAGACCTGCATCTTCTTGCCGAACGCGAAGAGGTCGGGAACGACCCCGACGGTCTGGAAACCCCACATCTGCCCGGTGAGGCCGATACCGGTCTGCACCTCGTCGAAGATGAGGAGCATCTCGTTCTCGTCGCAGAGCTGGCGCAGCGCGGCCAGGAACTCGGGACGGAAGTGGTTGTCGCCCCCCTCGGCCTGGATCGGCTCGATGATGAGGGCCGCCACGTCGTCGCGGTTCTGGACGAGGGCCTGCTTCACCTGTGCGAGCGCGAGCTCCTCGACCTTCTTCACGCGCTCGATCTCCGCCCCGTCGACGGGGAAGCGGAGCTTCGGGTTGACGATGCGCGGCCACGGGAACTTCGGGAAGTACATCGTCTTGCGCGGGTCGGCGGTGTTCGTCAGGGAGAGGGTGTAGCCGGTCCGCCCGTGGAAGGCCTGCTCGAAGTGGATGATCTGCTGCCCCACCTCCCGCCGGTACCCCTTCCGGAAGTTCTTGCGCACCTTCCAGTCGAAGGCGGCCTTCAGCGCGTTCTCGACGCCGACCGAGCCCCCCTCGACGAAGAAGAGGTGCGAGGCGTGGCTCGGCGGAACGGCGACCCGCGCGAACGTCTCGACGAACCGGGCCATCTCCTGCGTGTAGATGTCGCTGTTGGCGGGCTTGGTGAGGGCGGCCCGGTGCAGCTCCTCGAGGAAGGCGGGTTCCTTCAGCTTCGGGTGGTTGTAGCCGATGGGAATCGTCGCGAAGTGCGAGAAGAGGTCGAGGACCTCGACGTCGTGGAGGCTGTCGTAGATGACGCTGCCCCGGGAGCGGTCGAGGTCCATGACGACGTGGTAGCCGTCCACGAGCATGTGACGCCCGAGCGCGTCGAGGACGTTTTCCGGGGCGATCTGGTTGGCGGTCGACATGATTCCCCCCCCCGCATCGCGTCCTCCTGACGAGGGCGCAAAGGATCATGTTAGCAGGGGAGGCGGGCGCCGTCGGAAGCGGTCAGGTCTTCAGCAGGACGCTCGAGAACGAGGGCGGTCCGCTCTCGCGGCGGGCGCTGACGACGCAGTTCTTCCCCGCGTCCTTGGCGTGGTAGAGGGCGGCGTCCGCCTTCTTCAGGAGCTCGTTCTTCTGTTCGCTCGGAGGGCGCCCGGGGGTGCAGTGCCGACGGTAGGAGGCGACGCCGAGCGACATCGTGATGACGCCCTTAAGCTTCAGCGCCGGTTCACCGGGGCCGATCGCCATCGGCAGGAACGTCCACTCCTGAATCGCGGCCCGGATCCGCTCGGCGATCTCCATCCCCTGCTGAAGGCTGCAATCGAGGAGGATCACGGTGAATTCGTCTCCTCCGTACCGGCATGGAAGCGACGTCGTCGCGGCGAGCTGACGCTGGAGGACGAACGCGACCTCCCTGAGAATCTGGCTCCCGGCCAGGTGTCCGTGCTCGTCGTTGACGGACTTCAGATGATCGCAGTCGAGGAACAGGAGAGTGAGGTCTTCGTCGGGCCTGCTGGCCAGGCGGTCGATCTCCTGCTGGAGCTTCTTGTGGAAGTAGCGGTCGTTGTAGAGCGAGGTCAGCGAGTCGCGCCGCGCCACCTCCCGGGCTCGGCGTTCGTCGAGCAGGTTCTGCAGGGCGAGGGAGAGGGTGTCGCCAAAGAGGGCCATCAGCCGCTCGTCCCGTTCGTCGAAGGCCCCTTCGCGCTGGTTGACCAGGACGAGGGAGCCGCAGACGTGCGACTCGATGATGACCGGGACGCCGAGGGCCGACCGGACCGGCGAGGCGAAAGCCTGGTCGGCTTCGAGCGAGAGGGCGCGCGCCCCCTTGACCTCGTTCACGGCCGTTCGCTCGCCGCGCGCGTAGGTGAAGCCGGCGATCCCGTCGACCGGACGCACGCTCACGCCGACGGCGGCGTCGCGAAAGGCCCCGGCGGTGGCGACGACGGTCAGCACGTTACGGGAGCGGTCGTCCTCCTTGGCGATGGGGTCGTCGAGGAGGAGGACGGCCGCTTCCGCCGGGACGAAGTCGAGCGCCTTCTTGACGAGGGTCATGAGGAACCGCTCGGGAGCGGTCCCGCTCGTCTCGTCGAGGAGGCGGTGGCGCTCCATGAAGCGCGCGAGCTTCGCCGGCGGCAGGACCCGCGAAGGGACGGTCACGTTCTGATTCTAGGCGTGTCCGGAACCGCGGACCCGGCCGAGGACGGCGCGGGTCTTCGACCGCAGCCGGGCGATCTCGTCGGCGTAGTCCCCGAGCTGGGGGGCGAACCGCAGAAAGTCGGCCTGAGAGAGGAGCTGCCGGAGCTCTTCTCGCAGAGCCGGGGGAACGCCACGCTCCGCGAGGTCGTCGAGGAGGGCGGAAACCGGGGTGGTCTCGGATACGCCCGTCCGGCGGGCCAGGTGCTCACGGACCGCCCGTTCGACTCTGGCCACCGCCCGCTCCTTGGTCTCGCCCGGCTCGGCGGCGAGCAGGGTGCCCAGCCGGCCGAGGGAGTGCGCCCGTCGCCGAAGCGCCCAGGCCGCTCCTCCGGTCGCCACGAGGAGGCCGGGTACGGCGAGGAGGACCCAGAGAGGAATAGCAATCGTCCTGCGGGCAAGGTCGCGTGCCGAGGGTGGAGGCGTGGGAGCGTGGGGGGCGCCCGGGAGCATCGTCGACGCCTCGGAGGCGTTTGCGGTCACTTCGGGGACGGTTGGCGTCATCCTCGCGGACGCGACCGCTAGCGGCGCAGCCTCCTCGACGGTGAGGGTGATCGGTCCGCTGCTCTTCACGACGAGCTTCTTCTCTGCGGTGTCGAAGACCTCGAGGGAGACGGGGGGAATGACGAGGGATCCGGGTTCGGACGGGACCACGACGAAATCCCATTCGGCGCTCGTTCCCCCCTTCGCCGCGCCCCGAGCGGGGAGAGTGCGGGAGGAGGGGGGATAGACCTTGACTCCGGGAATCGAGAGGTGCGGCGCTTCCGTCGCGGTCCTGAGGTTCCCGCTTCCCGCGAGGCGAAGCTTCAGCGTCACCGCCTCTCCGGCGGGAATGGTCTTCCGGTCGACGGTTGCGGTGAGACCGAACTGACCGACGGGGCCCTTGAAATCGGGTCGCCCGGGGATCGGGAGGATCTTCAAGGTCAGCGTCTTCGTCTCCCGCTCGAGGACCCGCGGCCGAAGCATGGCGAAGGGATCGCCGAAGGGGTCCATCGCCGCGCGAACGCCGATCCGGATCTTCGCGGGAGGAATCGTCACGGAGCCCGGCGTCAGGCCCGAGACCGCCTTCTTCAGGATCGTGAAGCGGGCGACGGGACGCCCTTCCCAGGTGTCGCGGTGCGGTGTCGGGCGCTCGGGGCGCTCCAGGTCCTCGGCCCAGAGGCCGGGGAACTGAGGTGCTTCGACGTACTCGATCCCCTGGACCTCGGCCTGCGTGACGAGGTCGTAGGTGATCGTCACTTCCTCACCGACGAAGGACGCTTCCTTGCTGGGGGTGGCGATGAAGACGAGGATCGGGTCTTCTGCGGGAAAGTCGCGCTCGGCCCCGGCGCGACGGTCTCTGCTCCTCGGCGCCGTCCGGCCGAACGGGTCTTCGTCGGTGATCCCGGGGCCCGGACCGGCGCCGGCGGCCCGGCGCGCCGTCCCGACCTCCAGGAGGTAGGCGCCCGCCTTCACGTCCTTGTCGCCGACCTTGAACGTCGTCTCGCCGATTTCCGCCGGACCTGGTCCGGAGGGCTGGAGGAAGTACGTGAGGCTCGCCTGCCGCATGACCTGGCCGTTGTAGAAGCTGATCTGCGTGGAGGTGTCCGGGCCCCGGAGGACGACGAGATTCTTCAGCGGCAGCGTGGCCGGGGCGCGGAGGTTCCCTCCGACGCCGGGGCCGGTGAACGAGAAGGTCAGCCGCACGACGTCGTCCGCTGCGGGGCGCGGGTTGTCGACGATGACCCGAACCTCGGGCTCCTCCTGCACGGCGGAGATCGTTGCCGGAAGGAGGGAGAGGACCGCGGCGACGAGGAAGACGGGCACCCGGCCGGGGCGGCGCATCACCAGTCCCTCCCGGAACGCCGCTGTTTCTTCTGCTCGGCGACCTTCTTGCGCTGTTCTTCGAGATCGTTCCGGGCGATGGCCTGGAGGAGCTGCTCGGCCTTGTCGCGGCTCATCTTCGCCTTCTTCTCGAAGTCGTCCTTCTTCGGCGGCGGCGGTCCGTCCTTCTGCTGCTTCTGCTGCTGTTGCTGCTTCTGATGCTCGAGCCGCCGGAGGGCCAGTTCGTAGTTCCAGGCCGCGTCGGCCTCGCCGGGTCGTGCCCGCAGCGCGTCTCGGTACGCCGCCGCGGCGGCCTCCCACTGCTGGCCGGAGAGGAAGACGTTGCCGGAGTTGAAGGAGGCGTCGGCGGCGAGGTCGCCTCGCGAGGCTCCCTTCGCCTTCTTCAGCGCCGCGAGGGCCTCCTCGCCCCGGCCCGCAAGAGCGAGGGCGGTCCCGAGGTTGTAGGCCCCCTCGGGGTCTTTCGGAGCGAGCGCCGCTTGCCGCGTGAAGTGGTCGATGGCCTCCTCCACGCGCTTTTCCTCGAGCGCCTTCTTCCCGGCGATCGCCTCGCCGCGGGCGGTGATGAAGGGGGGGTGCGAGAGGATCCGCTCCTTCAGGGAGGCCGGCGCCGGAGGGGCAGGCGGAGGCGTTGCGGACGCTGCGGCCGGGCCCTGGGCAACGGGGCCGGCCGGCGTCGCCTGCCCGAGGAGCGGTCCGCAGGCCAGCGCGAGCGCGAGCGCCAGAAACCCGGCGGCGGCGCCGGGCACCCGCCGCGAGAAGGATCCGAGAGGGCCGACGAGGATCAGCGCGAGGGCGGCCACCGCGATGCCGAGCGGGATCTGGAACCGCTCGTGGCGGTTCGTGCCGACGGATTCCGAGAGCGGACGGCGGGCGGCCTTGTCGATCTCCCGGGCGACGCCGTCGAGGTCGGTCCTGCCGGTATGGACGATGCTGAAGCTGCCGCCCGTCTCTGCGGCGAGGCGGCGCATGAGCCCGGGGTCGGGGCGCGAGAGCACGGGCGCCCCGTCCGCCGTCTTGAAGCCCATGGGCCTGCCGGTGACGTCGACCTCGGGAACGGGCGCGCCGCGCCCCTCGGTCCCGACGAAGACGGCGTGAACGACGATCCCTTCGCTCTTCGCCTTCGCGATCGCCTCGTCCACGCCTCCCTCGAGGTCCTCGCCGTCGGAGAGGACGACCACCTGCCGGCCGGCCGACGTGCCCGGCGGCATCAGCTCGGCGGCGGCGGAGAGTCCGGCGGCGAGTGAGGTGCCGGGGAGCGTACCGATCCCCGGCTCGAGCGCCTCGAGGAAAAGGGCGACGGCGGCGGAGTCGAGCGTGAGCGGGACGAGGACCTGCGCCTCTCCCTCGCAGCCGACGAGGGCGAGGCGGTCGCCCGGGAGCTTCTCCACGAGGGAGAGCGCCGCCTGGCGCGCCAGGACGAAGCGGGACGGAGTGACGTCGGTCGCGCGCATGGAAGCGGAGGTGTCGAGGACGATCGCGACGTCGGCTCCTCGACGCTCCACCGTCTCCGTGATGAGGCCCCAGCGCGGGCGGGCGAGCGCGAGCCCCGTGCCGAGGACGACGAGCACCGCGAGCGCCGCCGCCAGCGGCGTCCAGCGGTCGCGCGAGAGGAGCCCAGCCTTCTCCGCCAGAGCGGGGGACACGAGCCCCTCGCGGCGACCTCGATTGCGGCGGGCCGAGAGCCACCCGGCCGCACCGGTGAGGAGCGCGGCCGCCAGCGTGGCGCCGAGCCAGAAGGGAGTGAGGAAGAGGTCCTTCATCGCGGCGTCACCGGAAAGGCCAGGAGGGCGAGCCCGGCAGCCGCGACGAGGAGCGCGGCTGCGGGGATCGCGACGCGCGGGAAGGTCTCGCGCCAGCGTGTGAAGGTCGTCGTCTTGACCTCGGTCTTCTCGAGGCGGTCGATCTCGGCGTACGTCTGCGCGAGGCCGGCGGGGTCGGTGGCGCGGAAGAAGCGCCCGCCCGTCGTCTCGGCGATCCGGCCCAGGAGCTTCTCGTCGACGTCGACCTGGGCCATCACCCGCCGCTCGACGACGCGCCCCGTCTCCGGGTCGCGCACCGGGACAGGAATCTCCACCGGGCCTCCGGCCGTCCCCACTCCGACCGTGTAGACGCGGATTCCGAGCCCCTTCGCGACGTTCGCGACCGTGTCGGGGTCGATCTCTCCCGCGTTGTTCCCTCCGTCGGTCACGAGGACGATCACCTTGGATTTCGCCTTCGAGGCTCCGAGCCGCGCGAGCGAATTCCCGAGAGCCATGCCGATCGCCGTGCCGTCTCCCTGGTCGCCGAGCTTCAGCTCCGAGAGTCGGGCCAGGAGCATCGCCCGATCGGTCGTCAGGGGGACGACCGTCCGGGACCGGCCGGCGAAGGCGATCAGCCCGAGGCGATCCTGCGCTCGCCCCTCGATGAAGGTGCGCGTCGCGGCCTTGGCGACGAAGAACCGGTTCCTCGGCTTGAAGTCCTCCGCGGCCATGGAACCGGAGGCGTCGAGGGCGACGATGATGTCGACCCCCTCGGTCCAGGATTCGGTCCGCTCGAGGCCGACCCGCGGGCGGGCGAGGGCGACGACGAGCCCGGCAAAGCCGATGCAGGCGAGGACGAACGGGACGTGCCGGAACCTCACGCGCCAGCCCGGCCTCACACGCGCCACGAACGCGAGCGTCGGGACGACGAGGGCCGAGTCTCCCCGTTGCTCGCGGATGATCCGCAGGGCGATCGCGACTGGAATGGCGACGAGGAGCAGGAGGAAGAGGGGGTCGCGGAACGAGAGCCCGGACGGCAGGAGCGATGCGAGAACGCTCATCGGCTCGTCCCCTTAGCGGCGGTCTTTTCCGCCGCCTTCTCCGCGGCCTTCGCGGCGGCCGCCTGCGCGGCCATCCGGACGCGTCCCCACGCCAGGAGGTGGCGAGCGTTCTCGACAGAGAGCGCCGCCTCCTCGCGGGTCGACTCCGCGCGGCCGAATTTCACACGGTCGGCGCCGGTCAGAATCTCCGGGAGGGCGATCTCGCGGGGCAGCTCGGTGCCGCTTTCCCTCAGGCGTCGAACCGTCTCGAACGTCGTCCACTGAAGGACCGGCAGGCCGAGATGGCGTTCGAGGAACCGCTTCGTGGCGTGGGTCAGCTCCGTGTAGAAGGGGCGCGCGTCGCCGTCGAGGGACGCGGCCCGGGCGGCGAGGGCGACCAGGGCGCTCTCCAGCTCGACGTCGGGCGGCGGAGGCGGTGGGGAGCTCTCCTCGAGAGCCGCATCCTTCCTCTTTCGCCGCTTCACGAGCCAGAACACGAGCCCGGCGACGGCGAGGATTGCGGCGGCGATCGAGCCCCAGAACCAGGGGCCGCGCGCCGGAACGCGGACCGGCCGCTCGGGTTTCGGCGCGAGCTTTTCGGGCTCCTGCTCGGCCGGCAGGCGCGAGGAGACGCTGAGCGTGATCTCGGGCGGGCGGACGATGGCTCTCGTTCCGTCCGGCCCCTCGTAGGAGAAGACGGGGCCAGGGACGCGAGTCTCGCCCGGCACGAAGGCGGCGAGTTTCACCGTCTGCCTCACGTCGTCGAGCCCGGTCCCCTTCGCCTTCCGCACGACGGGGGCCTCGACCGGCTCGAAGTCGAGGACGAAGCCGGTCGTGGCGGACTGCCCGTCGGGCCGGGCAGGAGAGACGAGGGACTCGAGCTTCAGCGTCGCCCCTTCCGGGATTCTTGCGGAATAGACCACCGTGACCCGCTCGCCCACGGCCACGGCCGTCCGATCAGCCGTGGACGTGACGACGATCGGGGGCGGGACCGTCGCGGGCGGAAGCCCGGGACGGCGGTCCGCGCTCGCGAAGGGCGCGGGGAGCGCCAGGGCCAGGAGCGACGCGAGGAGGAGGACACGCCTCATCGGCCGGCCGACCTCCGGCGCTCGCGTTCCTTGAAGTAGCGCACGAGGGTGCGCTCGTACGGAGCATCCGTCGAGAGCGGGATCGAGTCGATGCCCGCGGAGCGGAAGACCTCCGCCGGATCGGGGAAGGGCTTCCCGCGCCCCTGCCACGCGGCGCGGAAGGCGGCGTCGCCGGCATCGAAGACGCGGGTCAGGCCGGTCTCGGAGTCGCGAAGCCGGACGAGCCCGTGGGCCGGGAGCGTCTTCTCGAGCGGGTCGGTGATCGGCATGGCGACGACGTCGTGCCGTCGGCGGAGGACCTTCAGCGGCTTCTCGTAGCCGGCCGCGAGGAAGTCGGAGAGGACGAAGACGACGGAACGCTGCTTGAGGAGCGAGGCGGCGGTCTTCAGCGCGAGGGCGAGGTCGGTGCGCGTCCCCTCCATCGGCTGGACGAGGGCGTCGCGCAGGATGACGAGCGCGTGGTCGAAGCCCTTGCGCGGGGGGATGAACCGCTCGAGGCGGTCTGTGAAAAGGAGCGCTCCCACGCGGTCGTTGTTTTTCACAGCCGCGAACGCGAGAAGACCGGCCAGCTCGGCCATGAGCGCGCGCTTGGTCAGGAAGCGCGAGCCGAACTCCTGCGAGCGGGACAGGTCGACGACGAGGAGGGTCGTGAGGTCGCGCTCCTCAACGAACTTTTTCACATGCGGGACGCCGGTGCGGGCCGTGACATTCCAGTCGATCGCCCGTACGTCGTCGCCAGGGACATAGGCGCGCACCTCGGAGAACTCCATGCCCCGCCCGCGGAAGACGGAGTGGTACTCCCCGCCGAGCCCGGCATCGACGAGCCGGTTCGTCGTGATCCGGATCCTCTGAATCTTCCTGACGATCTCGCGGGGGAGCATGGCGGGAGGTCCCTTAAGGAACCTCGATGCGCTCGAGGATGCGGGAGACGACCTGGTCGCTCGAGACGTTCTCCGCCTCGGCCTCGTACGAGAGCAGGACGCGGTGGCGCAGGACGTCGGGAGCGACCTCCTTGACGTCCTCGGGCATGACGTAGCCGCGACCCTGGAGGAAGGCGTGCGCGCGGGCGGTGGACAGGAGCGCGAGGGTTGCACGCGGCGACGCGCCGTACTGGACGAAGTCTGCGAGGTCCGGCAGGCCGTAGGCTCGCGGGTCGCGGGTCGCCGCGACGAGCTCGACGAGGTAGCCCTTGATCCGTTCGTCGGCGTAGAGCTCGCGGACGAGCTTCTGGAGGGCGTCGATCTGCGCCGGCGTCAGGACCGGGCGGACCATCGCCGACGCGCTGTTCTCGGTGGCGTCCCCCATCCGGTCGAGGATCTGGCGCTCCTCGGTCTTCGTCGGGTAGCCGACCCTGAGCTTCATCAGGAAGCGGTCGATC
>DIAY01000054.1:40766-52048 GCA_002414905.1 Holophagales bacterium UBA5066
CGGTTGATCTCGTCGGCCAGGACGATGTTGGCGAAGACCGGTCCGCGCCGTGCGATGAACTCCTGCGTCTTCGGGTTGAAGACGAGAGTCCCGACCAGGTCGGCGGGCAGGAGGTCGGGCGTGAACTGGATCCGCGAGAAGCTCGCGTCGAGGCCGCGGGCGAGCGTACGGACCGCGAGCGTCTTGGCGAGGCCCGGGACTCCCTCGAGGAGAACGTGGCCGTCGGCCAGAAGACCGATGACGAGCCGCTCGACCATCTTCGGCTGGCCGACGATGACCTTGCGCACTTCCGCCAGGAGGGCGGAGACGGCGAGGGAGCTTTCCCGGATTCTCTCGGTGAGTGCGGCCGCGTCGGTGGGGGCAATGCTCATCGTTCCTCGGGGCGCGTCAAAGGGACGCTCAGTCGGACGTTAGGCGGGCGAGGCGCTGCCGTTTCGGCGCGTCAGCAGCCACGCCCAACCTATATGAGCAACGCCGGTGCCGCGACGTTCCGGCACGGCTCGGCTATCCTCGCCCGACCGATGCGCCGGTTCCCCTTCCCCCTCCTGACCGGGGCGCTTCTACTTCTTTCTCTTCTCTTGCCTTCTCCGGCCGACGCGAAGAAGGGAAGAGGGAAGAAGGTTCGCCGTCCGGCAAAGACGCCCACCGAAAGGCCCTACTACGGCCCGCCGGCTCCGACTCCGGAGCCGTACCTGCGCGCGGCGGGGGCCTGCATGGAGTTCACTCCCGGGCGGCACCTCGTGCTGGCGGAGGTCGGCGCGACCGGGCACGTCTTCCGGATCGACGCCGATACCCGTATCGAGGCCGATGTCCGGAAGGGCGTGAGGGTCAGGGTTCTCTACATCGACGGCCCCGAGGGGCCCCTCGCCCGCAGGATCCTGCCGGGTCCGGTAACCGCTACGCCGCCGCCGCGCACGCCGTGACGCTACGGGCCTGCCCCGGGGCAGGCCCGGGCGGGGAATCAGGCGACGTATTGCTGGAACTTCTGCTCGAGGGCGGCCTGGGATGCGAATCCGATGACGCGCTCGACGACGACACCGTCCTTGAAGAGCATCAGCGTCGGGATCGACATGATGTTGTACTTCTCGGCGATCGACGGGTGGTCGTCGACGTTGACCTTGCCGACGCTGACCGTCTCGCCCCACTTCCCGGCCAGGGCCTCGACGACCGGAGCCACCTGCCGGCACGGTCCGCACCAGACGGCCCAGAAATCGACGAGGACGGGCTTGTCGCTCTTGAGCACCACCTGGTCGAAGTTCGCAGCGGAGAATTCCTGGACGTTTCCTGCCATTTGGTTTCCTCTCTTCGGGGAAGCGTGGCGGCGCCGCTTCGGGCACCGGCCGGGGGGCATGGTAGGTTGGCACTCGTGAGACCGTCAAGGCGGCCCCGCCTCGGCCAGAACTTCCTGTCGAGCCCCCGGACGGCGGAGCGGATCGTCAATGCGCTCGCGACGGATCCGGGCAGCTGGGTCCTCGAGGTCGGTCCCGGCCGGGGCGCCCTCACCCGGCCGCTTCTGGCGCGTGGCACGCGAGTCCTGGCGGTGGAGGTCGACGGCCGCCTCGTCGCGAGGCTGACCGAGGAGCTCGGCTGCGATCTCCTCCGGTTGATCGAGGCGGATGCCCTCCGTTTCGATCCGGCAGCGGCCCTCGCCGAGGCCGGGGCCGCGCCGCCGGTCCCGCTCGTCGCGAACCTCCCGTACGAGTCGGCGACGCCGATGGTGCGCGCGTTCGCCCGCCGCCCGGACCTTTTCTCGAGTCTCGTGGTCATGGTGCAACGCGAGGTTGCGGAGCGGATCTGCGGCCGTCCCGGAGACGACGGCTACGGATTCCTGTCCGTGGACCTGGCGCTGCACGCAAAGGCCAGACGCCTTTTCGACGTGCCGCCGGGGGATTTCACCCCCCGGCCGAAGGTCGTCTCGACGGTGGTGGAGCTCGTCCCGGTTGCAGCCCCGGAGGGAGCCGCAGCGGCGATCGCCGTCGCGTCGGCCGGATTCGGCGTGCGGCGCAAGACGCTGACGAATGCGCTCGGCGCGACCTGGGGGCGCGAGGCCGCCGCCGCGGCGGTGGCCGCCGCGGGGCTGTCTCCGACGGCGCGGGCGGAGGAGCTTCCGCCGGAGGCGTTCCTCGGGCTCGCCCGTCTCCTCGGGCCTCGCCCCGCGGCGTTGCCGGCCCGCTGACGGCGCGAGGCGCGGCCCTCGTCCTGCTAAACTAGATTGATGTCGGTCACGTTCTGGCAGGCGATCCTGCTGGGTGCATTGCAGGGTCTGACCGAGTTCCTGCCAGTCTCCTCGAGCGCCCACCTCATCCTCGCCCAGAGGTTGTTGCCGGGCTTCTCACAACCCGGAATCCTTTTCGACGTGATGCTGCACGTCGGAACGCTCGTTGCCGTCGTCGTCTACTTTCGCGAGAAGATCGGCGGACTTCTGCGCGACGCCGTGTCCCGTGACGCGGTGGCCCGCCGGGCCGCCTGGAGGATGGCGCTGCTGCTCGCCGTCTCCGTCGGGCTCACGGGAGCCCTGACTCTCCCGCTCAAACAGTTCGCCCTCGACGGGATGGAGAATCTCCCGAGGATGGGCCTGGCCCTGCTCACCACCTCGGCCCTTCTCGCGGGCGCACAAGTCGTCGGCGCGAGGCGAGGAGAGGGGGGGCGGACGCTCGAGGAGATGCGCCTGCGGGACGCGGCGCTGATCGGCGCCTTCCAGTCTTTCTCCGCCCTTTTCCGCGGTCTCTCGCGTTCGGGGAACACCCTCTCCATGGGTCTCTTCTCCGGCCTGTCGCGACGTGCGGCGGCCGAGTACGCTTTTCTCCTCTCGGTCCCGACGATCCTCGCCGCGGCCCTCGTCGAGAACCTCAGCGAGTACCGCGCGACCGGGCACCTCGTGACGTCCGGCAGCCACCTCGGCGTCTACCTCGTCGGGATGCTGGTCGCCGCTCTCGTCGGCTACGCTGCGGTCGGGGCCCTCCTGCGTCTCGTCATCTCCATGAAGCTTCAGCCGTTCATCGTCTACACCGCACTCCTCGGCACCGCGGTTCTCGCCGCAGGCCTCTTCTGACGCCGATGACCGAAACGCCCCGGAAACCCGAGGTCCCGCATCGCCGGCGTGACGAATTCCTCGGAATCCTCATCCTGGCGGTCGGGCTGCTCCTCGTCGCGTCGCTTCTTTCCTACGACCCCGCCGACCCGTCGCTCTTTTCGTCCGTTGCCGACCCGGATGCCGGCCCCGACAACTGGGCGGGACGCGTCGGCGCCTCGTTCGCCGACGCGGCGCTCCAGTTCTTCGGCTTCGCGGCCTTCGTGCTGCCCCTCGTCGTCCTCTTCCTCGGCCTCGCGCGGCTGCGCTCCCGCGTCCTCGGGGCCTGGGGGACGAAAGCGCTCGGGATCTTCGTCATCCTCCTCACCGCCGCGCCTCTGTTCCACCTCGGTCTCGGGCGCCCCCAGCTCCTCGGCGGCAGCCTGGGCGCAGGCGGCTTCGTGGGGGACCTTCTCGCCGGGGCGTTCGTCGCCGCCCTCAACCCGCCCGGAGCCGTCATCGCGCTGTCGGCCGGCCTCCTCATCGGAATCCTCCTCGTTGCCTCGCTCTCCCTCGGGGACGTGATTCGCACAACGACGCTTCGTGCGTCGGCGAGTCTGTCGGCCTGGAAGGTCGACCGCGAGCGGAAGAGGCAGGTCGAGGAGAAGGAGCGGACGAGGCGGGCCGTGGTGCAGAAACACCTCGAAAGGGCGCGTGAGGCGCCGCCGGAGGAGGAGCAGGTCGAGGAGCCGGGCGGCGAGGTCGTCGCCATCCCCTCCCTCGCGACGCTCCGGGTCCGCGAGAGAAGCGGCTCCGGTCACTTCTCCGTCCGGCGTGCAGCGGGCTCCGGAGCCGTCTCCGGAGAGGAGGGGAGCGCCGCTGCGGCGTCCGGTCCGCCCTCCGCGCCCGCACGCCCGATCACGATTTCGCGACCCGCGCAGCTGAAGAGGGTCGACGCGCCGCCGCAGCGGGTCCTCCCGTTCCCCTCGCCGAAGGAATCGAACGGCTGGATCTTCCCGCCCGAGAAGCTGCTCCGTTCCGCCGTGAAGCGGGACCGCGAAAAGTCCCGCGAGGAGTTCCAGCAGACGATGGAGCTCATCGCCGCCAAGTGTCTCGAGTTCGGCGTCGAGGGGATCGTCGACAGCTACCGGCCGGGCCCCGTCGTCACGACGTACGAGTTCAAGCCCTCGGCGGGCGTCAAGGTCGCGCAGGTGTCGGGCCTCGAGAACGACCTCGCCCTCGCCCTGTCTGCCGAGAAGGTCCGGATCGAACGGATCCCCGGCCGGGCCGCGATCGGCATCGAGGTGCCGAACCGCAACCGCGACCTCATCTCGCTGCGCGAGGTGATCGAGAGCGAGAAGTTCAAGAGGTCCCCTTCTCTCCTGACGATCGCTCTCGGCATCGACGTCGAGGGCAACCCCGTCGTCGCCGACCTCGCACGGATGCCGCACCTGCTCGTCGCCGGTATGACGGGAGCGGGCAAGAGCGTCGGCGTGAACGGGATGATCACGTCGATCCTCTACAAGGCACGCCCCGACGAGGTGAAGTTCATCTTCGTCGACCCGAAGATGAACGACATGAAGGACTACGACGACCTGCCGCACCTCCTGGTGCCGGTCGTCGTCGACCCGAAGAAGGCCGCGAACGCCCTGAAGTGGGCCGTGGACGAGATGGAGGGGCGCTACAAGCTCCTCTCCGAATGGCCCGGCGTCCGCAACATCGAGCAGTACAACGCGGCGATCCGCGACCCCGAGGCCCTCGCCGAGGTGAGGGAGAAGCTCGGCGAAAAGCTGAAGGCCGACGGTCCGGAGGGGTCGATCTCGCCGATGCCCTACATCGTCGTCGTCATCGACGAGCTGGCCGACCTCATGATGACCGCCCCGAAGGACATCGAGGAATCCGTCGCCCGCCTCGCCCAGAAGGCGCGTGCCATCGGGATCCACCTCATCCTGGCGACCCAGCGCCCCTCGGTCGACGTCATCACCGGGACGATCAAGGCGAACCTGCCGTGCCGGATCGCCTATACCACCCGGACGAAGATCGACGCGCGGACGATCCTCGATGCGACCGGAGCCGAGGCGCTCCTCCTGATGGGGGACATGCTTTTTCTCCCGCCCGGGACGTCGTACCTGCAACGCGTGCACGGGGGCTACGTCTCGGGGGACGAGATCAAGGACATCTGCCGCTTCCTGAAGAAGCAGGCCAAGCCGATCTACGACGAGTCGGTCACTTCCGACCGTGAGCCCGTGATGGAGGCGGGCGGCCGGGGCGGTAAGGCGAACCCCGACGACGCCGATCCTATGTACGAGCAGGCGGCGCGCCTCGTCGTGCGCGAGCGAATGGCCTCGATCTCGTTCCTGCAGCGGAGGCTCGAGATCGGCTTCTCCCGGGCGGGCAAGCTCATCGACATGATGCAGCGCGACGGCATCGTCGGCCCGCCGAGCGGGGGCGCCAAAAGCCGCGAGGTCCTCGTCCCGCCCGACTTCCACGACGAGATGGACCGGCAGCGGCGCGATTGAGCGCCTCGCCGCACGTGCGCATCGTCTTCTTCGGCTCGCCCGACTTCGCTCTTCCGTCGCTGGACGCCCTCGTCGCTGCGGGGCACGACGTCGTCCTCGTGGTCTCGCAGCCCGCGAAGCCGGTGGGGCGATCGGCCGAGGTCTCCGACCCGCCCGTCGCCCGGCGGGCCCGGGAGCTCGCGATTCCCGTCTTCCAGCCACCAACACTGAAGGACGAGGCTGCCGTCGCACGGCTCGCGGACACGAAGGCGGATCTTTTCGTCGTCGTTGCGTACGGGAAGATCCTCGCGCAGCGCATCCTCGACCTGCCTCGCCACGGCTGCGTGAACGTCCACGGCTCGGTGCTGCCACGCTGGCGCGGTGCCTCGCCCGTCCAGGCCGCGCTCCTGGCGGGAGATTTCGAAACGGGCGTCTCCATCATGCGGATGGAGGCGGGAATGGACACCGGTCCGGTCTTCGCGGTCTCGCGGACGCCGATCGGAGAGGACGAGGACGCCGGGACGCTCTCCGCCCGGCTCGCGCGCGACGGCGCGGCGCTCCTCGTCGCCACGCTCCCGCGAATCGCCGCCGGCGAGGCCGAGGCGGCGAAGCAGGACGACGCGCTCGCGACCTTCTGCCCGAAGATCCGCCGCGAGGACGGCCGGGTCGACTTCGCCCGTCCCGCGATCGAGCTTCTTCGCAGGCTTCGCGCGTTCACGCCGTGGCCCGGCCTCTTCGCGTTCCGGGGCGGGCGGCGGGTCAAGCTCCTCGCGGCCCGCGAGGCGGTGGCACGGTCGGGAGCCGCACCGGGCGAGGTCCTGACGGCGGGAGAGGAGATCGTCCTTGCTTGCGGCGAAGGGTCGCTCTCGGTGACGCTTCTGCAGGCCGAGGGGCGCAAGCCCCTCGAGGCCGCCGCCTTCACGAGGGGGGAGCGGGTGGTGGCGGGAGAGCGTTGGGCATGATCTCGCTGCGTGCTCTCGCCGTCGAGATCCTCGTGCGGGTCGAGCGGGACCGGGCCTTCGCTGCGCCTCTCCTGGCCGCGCGAGAGGGGAGCCTCGCCCCGCGCGACCGGCCGCTTCTGCGGACGATCGTTCGCACGGTCCTGAGGAATCGCGCTCTCCTCGACCACGTCCTCTCCCGGAACCTCTCCCGTCCGCTCGAAGGGCTCGATCCGGACGTGAGGTCCGCCCTTCGGGCAGGTGCGGCGCAGCTTCTCCTCCTCGACCGGATCCCGGCGCACGCCGCCGTGGGAGAGACGGTCGAAGCCGTACGGGAAAGCTCACCGCGCGGGGCGGGGCTCGTCAACGCCGTCCTCCGAAGCGTGGCCCGCGACGGGAAGCCGCCGCGCATCGTCCTTCCGGCCGGAACCGATCCCCTCGCCCGCCTCGCGCTCGAGACCTCGCATCCCGAGTGGCTCGTGCGGCGCTGGTTCGCCGACCTCGGACCGGTGGCGGCCGAAGCGGCGCTTCGCGACGACGACGTGGACGCACCAGTGGACGTCCTCCTCGACCCGCGGGGCGGGGACGTGGAGGAGGCCCTGAAACGCCTTCGCGAGGAAGGGCTCGAGGGGACTCCGTCTCCGTGGGCGCCCCTGGCCCTCACGCTCTCCTCGGCAGCGGCGGGAAGCCACCCGGCCATCGCCTCGGGACGGCTGGCCGTCGTCGACGTCGCGGCGCAGGCGATGTGCGAGCTCGTCGAGCCGGCCGACATCGTCGTCGATTTGGCGGCTGCCCCGGGCGGCAAGACCCGAACGCTTCTCGCCCGCGGGAAGGCCCGGCGCATCGTCGCCCTCGAGCGCAACCCGACCCGGTCTCGCCGGCTCGCCGCGGGCCTCCTGGCGGCCGGACGCCGGGACGAGGTCCTCGTCGTTCGCGCCGACTCTTCGCACCCGCCGCTCGCGCGCGGGGCGTTTCGCTCCGTCCTTCTCGACGCTCCCTGCTCGGGAACGGGGACGCTCCGGAAGAACCCGGAGATCCGCTGGCGCCTCTCGCCGGACGACCTGCCCGCGCTCGCCCACGTGCAGCAGAGGCTTCTCCACGCCGCGCTCGACCTCTGCGCCCCGGGAGGGAGCGTCGTCTACGTCACCTGCTCGCTGGAGCCCGAGGAGAACGAGGGAGTTGTCGCCGCCGTCCTTTCGGCTCGCACGGACGCGGCGACCGAGCGTCCCGCCGTCGGCGGACTCCCGGTGCCGCTCGCAGCCGCCCTCCGTCCGGACGGGCTCTTTCGGGTCCCGCCCGGGGCCTCGAATGACGGATTCTCGGCCGTTGTCCTCCGGAAGGGCGAATCGAACCGCTGAATACGCGGCTTTTCCGTTGACAAGGTGCCGAGGGGATCCTACATTTCAGCCGTTCCGAAAAACGTGACGCTTTCCGGGGAATCCCCGGAGCCAGCACGAGAGAGATAGAAAGAGGAGGACCCCGCACATGGCCGGTAAAGCCGAAATCGTAGAGAAGATTGTGAAAGACACTGAGCTGACGAAGAAAGACGCGACAGCTGCTTTCGAGTCGTTCGTGAATATTCTTCAGGACAGCCTGAAGAAGGGCGAGCGCGTTGCCGTCCCGGGCCTCGGGATCTTCAGCGTTGCCGATCGCAAGGCTCGCGTCGGCATCAACCCGCAGACGAAGGCGAAGATCAAGATCGCCGCGTCGAAGGTCGCCAAGTTCAAGGCCGGCAAGGACCTCAAGACCCTCCTCAACAAGAAGAGGAAGTAGTCTTCCGGCGATGAACGCGAGGGGCTCCGCGCCCCTCCGCGTGGAGGCCTCTGCTTCTGCGGCGCCCCGGGTACTCCCGGGGCGTTTCGTTTCCCGGGCGCCGGGCAGCGTCGCGCTTATCATCCCGGGGCTTTGATTCCGCTGCGCGACACGATTCCGACCCGTACCGTCCCGCTCGTGAACGGCGCTCTCATCGCCGCCTGCATCGGCGTCTGGGTGATACAGCTCCTCTCCGGGAGCGGAGGTGAGGCGCTCGTAAGGGCCTTCGGGTTCGTCCCGGCACGACTCTTCCACCCGGGAGAGCTGGGCCCGGGGAGCCTTTCGGCCGGCGTCTTCGGCCTCTTCAGCTCGATGTTCCTCCACGGCGGGTTCTTCCACCTCGCCGGGAACATGCTCTTCCTCTGGATCTTCGGGGACAACGTCGAAGACGCGCTCGGCCACTTCCGCTACCTTCTCTTCTATCTCGGCTGCGGGGTCCTGGCGGCCCTTCTCCAGGGACTTTTCGCTCCGGCGTCGCTCGTTCCGATGGTCGGTGCCTCGGGCGCGATCGCCGGTGTCCTCGGCGCCTACCTCGTTCTTCACCCGCACGCGCGGGTCGTCACGATCGTGCCGCTCTTCATCCTCTTTCCCCTCGTCGAGGTGCCGGCCTACCTGTTCCTTCTCCTCTGGTTCCTCTTCCAGTTCTGGCAGGGCTCCGCCGCGCTCGTCGCTTCGGGGCAGGCGGGAGCGGCCGCGGGAGGAGTCGCCTGGTGGGCTCACGTCGGCGGCTTCGCGGCGGGAATCGCCCTCCTCTTCCTCCTGAAGCCCCGGAGGCGCCCGGCGCCGCGCTACTGGATCCGGTAGCGGGGGCCTGCAGAAGGAGCCCGAAGCGGTTTCGGTGGGAATCTCGTGATTCCGGGGGCCGCCGTGCCGTATGCTTTCCGGCCGCTATGGAACCGACGATGCCTCTCGCCGTCCCCGTCCCCCTCCTCGACCTGAAGAAGCAGTACGCCACCCTCCGCGACGAGATCCGGGCGGCGACGGACGAACTTTTCGAGAGCCAGGGGTTCATCCTCGGCCCGAAAGTCGAGGCCTTCGAGAAGGCGATCGCGGAGTACGTCGGGGTGAAGCACGCGATCGGGATGTCCTCCGGCACCGATGCCCAGCTCGCCGCGATGATGGCGCTCGGAATCGGGCCGGGGGACGAGGTCGTGACGTCGCCGTACACGTTCTTCTCAACGGCAGGAGCGGTCGTGAGGCTCGGCGCGCGACCCGTCTTCTGCGATATCGACCCGGCGACCTGCAACGTCGACCCGGAGAAACTCGCGAAGGCGATTACGCCGCGGACGAAGGCAATCCAGCCTGTCCACCTCTACGGGCAGTGCGCAGACATGGACCCGGTCCTCGAGGTCGCGAAGGCGAAGGGAATTCCGGTCATCGAGGACGCGTGCCAGGCGCTCGGTGCCGCGTACAAGGGGCGCAAGGCAGGTTCGATGGGCGAGTTCGGAGCGTTCTCGTTCTTCCCGTCGAAGAACCTCGGCGGCTTCGGGGACGGCGGGATGGTGACGACGAACGACGACGGGTACGCCGCCACGCTGCGCGCCCTCCGGATGCACGGGGAGACGACCCGCTACCATCACCGGCTGGTCGGCGGGAACTTCCGGCTCGACGCGCTCCAGGCGGTCGTCCTCCACGTCAAGCTCCCGCATCTCGATTCCTGGGCCGAGGGCCGGAGACTGAACGCGACCGAGATCGAAAGACGCTTCCTCGAGCACGGCGGCCGGACCTACGAGGGAGGGGGCATCGGCTTCCCCCGCGAGGCACCGGGCCGGCACCACGTCTACAACCAGTTCGTCGTCCGGGTCGCCCGGGGACGGCGGGAAGCGCTGAAAGAACGTCTCACCCAGCTCAGGATCGGCCACGCCGTCTACTACCCGGTTCCGCTCCATCTCCAGGAGTGCTTCGCCGAGCTCGGAGGGAAGATCGGAGATTTCCCCCAGGCAGAGCGTGCGGCGCTGGAAACTCTTGCACTGCCAGTGTTTCCGGAGCTGACCCCGTCGCAAAAGGCGTTCGTCGCATATCACCTGGCGCAGTTCTCCAGAGAATAGGACGCCGGCTCCGGGGAGTCCTCCCGGAAACGACCACTCGCCATCCCTTGACAAGGACGCACGCAGGTTATACGTTATTAGCACTCGCATGACGCGAGTGCCAACGGGCACCAGCAAATCCTCCAGTTGGGGCGCAGTGCCCCGAGAGAACCTAAACCCGAGAAGGAGCACCCAATGAAGATTCGTCCTCTCTATGACCGGATTCTCGTCAAGAGAATCGAGACCAAGGAGCAGGTCCGCGGCGGGATCATCATCCCCGACACCGCCAAGGAGAAGCCCATGGAAGCGACGGTCGAGGCCGTCGGCGAAGGCAAGTTCGACGACAACGGCAAGCGCATCGCACTGACCGTGAAGGCGGGCGACACGGTCCTCATCGGCAAGTACGCAGGCACCGAGATCAAGCTCGACGACCAGGATTACCTGATCCTGCGCGAGGACGAAGTCCTCGCCATCGTCGACGCGAAGAAGTAAGGCGAGGTCAAAAGAAAATGGCAGCCAAGAACATCACCTACGGCGAGGACGCTCGCCAGGCCATCCTCCGCGGCGTCAACAAGCTGGCCGACGCCGTCAAGGTCACCCTCGGCCCCAAGGGCCGCAACATCGTCATCGAGAAGAAGTTCGGCTCGCCGCTGATCACCAAGGACGGCGTCACCGTCGCCAAGGAGATCGAGCTGGCCGACCCGCTCGAGAACATGGGCGCCCAGATGGTTCGCGAGGTCGCCTCGAAGACCTCCGACGTCGCCGGCGACGGCACGACGACCGCGACGGTCCTCGCGCAGGCCATCTACCGCGACGGGATCAAGATGGTCACCTCCGGTCACAACCCGATGGAGCTCAAGCGCGGCATCGAGATCGCCGTGAAGAAGGCCGTCGAGTCGATCGACAAGCTCAAGAAGAGCGTCGACGAGAAGGAGATCGCGTTCGTCGGATCGATCTCGGCCAACGGCGACGCGGAGATCGGCAAGATCATCGCCGA
>DIAY01000054.1:52287-52800 GCA_002414905.1 Holophagales bacterium UBA5066
TACCTCTCGCCCTACTTCGTGACGGACGCCGAGAGGATGGAGTCCGTCCTCGAGAACGCGCGCATCCTCATCTTCGAGAAGAAGATCTCCTCGATGAAGGACCTCCTCCCCGTGCTCGAGCAGACCGCCAAGCAGAGCAAGCAGCTCCTCATCATCGCCGAGGACATCGAGGGCGAGGCGCTCGCGACCCTCGTCGTCAACAAGCTTCGCGGCACGCTCCACGTCTGCGCCGTCAAGGCGCCGGGCTTCGGCGACCGCCGCAAGGCCATGCTCGAGGACATCGCGATCCTCACGGGCGGCAAGATGATCTCCGAGGACCTCGGCATCAAGCTCGAGAACGTCAAGTGGGACGACCTCGGCGAGGCCAAGAAGATCGTCGTCGACAAGGACGACACCACGATCGTCGTCGACACCACCGACCGCAAGCGCAAGGAAGCCATCTCGGGCCGCGTGAAGCAGATCCGCGCGCAGATCGAGGAGACGACCTCGGACTACGATCGCGAGAAGCTGCAG
>DIAY01000145.1 GCA_002414905.1 Holophagales bacterium UBA5066
AGATGTGTATAAGAGACAGCCGTAGGGCATCGGGTCGCTGCGCCAGGTCGGGACGTCTCCCTGGATGACGGCCCCGACCTCGAGCGTCTCCCACGCGCGACGCACCTTTTCCACGTCGTTGCTGAAAACCCCGGCCTGGAGCCCGTAACGCGAGGAGTTGGCCCTCGCGAGCGCCTCGTCGAAGGTGTCGTAGGCCGACAGGACCGCACCGGGGCCGAAGAGCTCGCCGGCGACGAGCGGCTCCTCGTCCGGAACGTTCTCCAGAAGCGTCGGCGCCATCAGGGAGCCTTCCGCGGTCCCTCCCGCCAGGAGCGCCCCTCCCGCCTTCCTCGCCGAACCGATCCACTGGAGGACGCGGTCACGGTTGGCGGAATCGATCATCGGGCCGCAGAGCGTCGACGGGAGGGATGGGTCTCCCTTCGGAAAGCCCCGCGTCGCGTCGACGAGGAGCTTCCGGAAGCGGACGGCCACGTCGCGGTGGACGAGGACCCGCTGGACGCTGATGCACGACTGCCCCGCCCAGGCGAATGCGGCCGCCGCGATCCTTCTCGCCGCGTCGGGAAGATCGGCCCAGTCGGGCTCGACGATCACGGCGGCGTTTCCCCCGAGCTCGAGCGTGACGCGGTGGCCGCGGGCCTTCTGCCGGAGCGCGAGGCCGACCTCGGCCGATCCGGTGAACGAGAGGAGGGCGAAGCGGGGATCCGGGACGAGCCCCTCGGCGTCGGCCGCCCGGGAGGGGACCACCGAGAGGGCGCCGTCGGGGAGTCCGGCACGCTGGAGCGAGGCGGCGAGCAGGAGCGCCGCAGACGGCGTCTGGCTCGCGGGCTTCAGGACGACCGGGCACCCGGCCGCGACGGCCGGAGCCAGCTTGTGCGCCACGAGGTTGAGGGGAAAGTTGAACGGCGTGATCGCCAGGACCGGCCCGACCGGCACGCGCTTCGTCAGCGCGATCCGCCCGGCACCGCTCGCGAAGCCGGAGAGGTCGCGCGCGACGAGCTCGGGGAACCGGGCCACGTGCGCCGCGGCGAGGAGGGTGTCAGCGGCACGGTCCACCTCGCCTCTCGCCAGGGAGATCGGCTTTCCCGCCTCCTCCACGATCGTGCAGGCGACCTCCTCTTTCCGGTCCAGGAGGTCCGCCCGAGCCGCCTCGAGGATCGCCGCGCGCTTCTCGGCGCTGAGGGCGGACATCTCCGGGGCCGCCTTCGCCGCGGCCACCGCCGCCCGCTCGAGGGCCGGCGGGCCCGCGCGCGCCACGTGCGAGACGGTTGTCCCGTCCCAGGGCGAGCGGACGACGATCTCGCCGTCGCCGTCTTCCCATCCACCTGCGAGGAAGAGCTTCATGTCTCTCATCATCCGTCGCTCTCCCCGCCACTCCTGCGCGGGCCGAGACCGAAGAAGCGCTCGATCCGCGTCAGGAGGCTTCCGTGCTCCGCCTCGATCCGGCGGTGGCGCGACTCCTCCGAGAGCCCCTCCGTCGCCGTCGCGAGCTCGACCTGCCGCGCCGCGAGGATCCTCGAGATCTCCTCCGCGATCGCCGGACGCTCGCGGAGAACTTCGCGGAACTTCTCCTTCCCCAGACGCCAGCACTCCACGTCGCCGACGGCGACCACCGTTGCGCGCCGCGGCTCGCCGGTCAGCATCCCCATCTCGCCGAAGATGTCGGGGGCCGTGATCCGGCTGACGACGCGGGGCTCGGCGCCGGCCACGGCGATCCTCACGTCTCCCGCGCCGCGCGTCAGGATGTAGAGGTCGTGCACCTGCCGCCCCTGGACGACCATCGCCTCTCCGGGAGCGAACGGGGCGCGCACGAGCCCCTGCGCAAGGCGCTCGCGTTCTTCGGCGGTCAACGCGGCGAAGAGCGGGACGCTCTCGAGCGCCTCGCGGCGCGCCTCGTCGTCGCGGTGATCCTGGCGCTTCCGGTGCCCTTCCTCCTCCACCGTGATGAAGTTGGCCGTTGCCGGCCTGGAGAGAGGAATCCCGGCGCGACGGAGGGCGAAGACGACGCGCGTCCTCACGACCGAGTCCGTCGGGTCGTCCAGGAGGAGGTCCGTCAGCCAGTAGCGGGCCGCGTACGAGGCCCAGCTCTCGCGGAAATCCATCAGGACGACGCTCGGTGCCGGATCGATGGCCACGTTCGGAATCGGCTCGCGCGTCAGCGCCTCGCGCACGGTCTCCAGGACGGTGACCGGCGAGGTTCGGTGGTCGACTCCGAAGAAGACCCATCGTCTCTCGAGGGGCACCCGGCGCCCTCCGGCCTTCCCGAGGAGAAGCAGGGGCGTCTTCACGAGGACGCTGTTGGGAACGAGGAGGGTATCGCCGTTACGTGTCTCCACCGCCGTGTGCCGCCAGGCCGTCTCGCGGACGCGACCGGACGTGTCGCCGAACCTCACCCAGTCTCCCGGCTCGATGGCGCCTTCGAGCTGGAGGGCGATCCCTCCCATGACGTTCGCCAGGGTGTCCTGGAGCGAGAAGCCGATGACGGCCGTGACGACCGCAGACGTCGCGACGATGCCCGTCACGTCGACGTGGTGGACCGAAAAGAGCCAGATCAGGAGGGCCACGAACGAGAGCCCGACCGCAAGGTCCCGCGCGATGCGAGGGACCCGAACCCGGGCCCTGGGCAGGAGAAGGTCGAAGAGGAGGACGGCGGCGAGTCCGAGGAAGGCGATCCCCTGCAGGAGGAGAGCGACGAAGAGGAGGGTGGGCGCCGCGCTCGGGAGCTCGAGGAGGGCGAAGGCCCCGACCCCGCGAAGGAGGACGGCGACGACGAAGACGAGAACCAGTCGAACGATGCGGCCCCTCGCTTCGCGCACGGCGGCTAAGAGGAGCGCCGCCCCCACGAGGAAGGCGGCTCCGAGCCGGATCGACTCCGGCGAGACGGGGGGGAGGGCGCCGGTTCCGGGCATGGGAGTGAAGAATAAAAGTAACACGGAGCAGGACGGGTGGAGCTGAGGTTCGATAGGATCGGTCGCAAAACGACCCCGTCGGCTGGCGACCGTTATGACGATGCGCAACGTCGCGGACCTCCAGGGGCTCCGCGTTCAGGGAGAACGAGATGCCGGAAACCACCACGAGAGCCGAAGCTCTCATCGAGCTCGAGAACCGCTACGGCGCGCACAACTACCACCCCCTCGACGTCGTCTGCACGAAGGGGGAGGGAGTCTGGCTCACCGACGTGGACGGCAAGCGGTACATGGACTTCCTCGCCGCCTACTCGGCCGTGAACCAGGG
>DIAY01000037.1 GCA_002414905.1 Holophagales bacterium UBA5066
AGATGTGTATAAGAGACAGGCGCCCCGGTGCCACGAGCGGTCCCTCCTTCGACCCCCAGAGGACCGCCTTCGGAACGAGCGACGGTTTCAGCCCCCGCAGGTCCCACGAGAATCGGTTCAGGCCGGCGACGGGCTCGAGGGGCTTCTCCTCGGTGCTCTCCGCCGCGTCGGCGGCCGTCTCGTCGCGCTTCTCGCTCGTGAAATGGCGAAGGACTTTCTCCCCGTCGAGGATCTCGAGGGTGACGACCTCGTTCTCCCTGGGCGCGTCCTTCAGCCAGAAGGAGACGACGGCACCCGCGGGGGCGTTCTGCCCCGCGCCCTTCGGGGGCTTGGCCAGGTCGCCTCCGCCCGGGAAGCGGGCCGCGCTCCTCGGCGCGAAGAGGTAGAGCTTCGAGGCGGCCACGTCGTCCTTCCACTGCTCCAGAGGCGAGAGATCGTCCAGGATCCAGAAGGCGCGTCCCTGCGTCGCCACGACGAGGTCCCCGTCCTTCACGACGAGGTCGGTGATCGGTACGACCGGCAGGTTCCGCTGGAACCGGCTCCAGCCCTTCCCGTCGTCGAGAGAGATGAAAAGGCCGGTCTCCGTCCCCGCGAAGAGGAGCCCGCGCCGCCGAGGGTCCTCCCTCACGACGCGCGTGAAGGTGTCGCGGGGGATGCCGGCGTCGATTCGCGTCCAGCTCGCCCCGTAGTCCGACGTTTTCCAGAGGTGGGGCGTGAAGTCCCCCAGCTTGTAGAGCGTCCCGGCGAGATACGCCGTCCCGGCGGCGTGGGGCGAAGCCTCGATCGAGTTCACCTGGATCGCTTCGGGGAACCCCTTCGGCGTCACGTTCTTCCACGTCGCGCCGCCGTCGCGCGTCACGTGGACGAGGCCGTCGTCCGTCCCGGCCCAGAGCAGGCCTTTCTCGAGGGGCGACTCGGCGAGGGCGAAGATCGTCCCGTAGACCTCGACGCCGGTGTTGTCCTTCGTGATCGGGCCGCCCGAGGAGCCCTGCCTGGCCTTGTCGTTCCGCGTCAGGTCGGGCGAGATCTCCTTCCAGCTCTGCCCCTCGTCCCTCGACTCGAGGAGAAGCTGCGCGCCGTGCCAGAGGACGTTCGGGTCGTGCCTCGAGACGAGGATCGGCGCATTCCACTGGATGCGGTAACGCAGCTCACTCGCGGGCTTGCCGATGGCGAGCTGGGGCCACGCCGTGATCTCGCGTTCCTCGCCCGTCCGGTGGTCGTACCGGGTGATCGACCCGCCGTAGCAGCCGGAGTAGACGACGTCCGGCTCGCCCGGTTTTGGCGCGATCCAGCCGCTCTCGCAGCCGCCGACGGGATACCACTCCTCGCGGCCGATCTCGCCGCCCCGCGCGCGGCTCGCGATCGAGACGGTCGAGTTGTCCTGCTGGGCGCCATAGATGCGATACGGAAATCGATCGTCGACGGCGACCCGGTAGAACTGGCCCGTCGGCTGGTTGTCGATCGACGACCAGGTGCGTCCGCCGTCGTACGTCACGTTCGCGCCGCCGTCGTTGCCCTCGATCAGGTGAGCCGCGTCGTCGGGGTCGATCCAGAGATCGTGGTTGTCACCGTGGGGCGTCGGGACGGACGTGAAGCTCTTCCCGCCGTCGACCGATTTCCAGAACCGGACGTTCGTGATCCAGACGGTGTCGGCGCTCTTCGGGTCGGCATAGACGCCGGTGTAGTACCAGGCCCGCTGGCGCAGGTCGTTCTCCTCGTTGACCCGCTTGAAGGTCTCGCCGTAGTCGTCCGAACGGAAGAGCCCCCCCTTCTCCGCCTCGACGAGCGCCCAGACGAGCCCGGGTTTCGGGCCGGAAGCCGCGACGCCGACCTTTCCCCACGTCCCGTCCGGGAGCCCCTTCGTCAGCTTCGTCCAGGTGTCGCCCCCGTCGTCCGAACGGAAGAGGCTGCTCCCGGAGCCGCCCGAGACGAGCTCCCAGGGCCGTCGCACCACCTGCCAGAAGCCCGCGTAGAGAATCCGTGGATTCGACGGGTCGAGCGCGAGGTCGCTCGCCCCCGTCGCGGCGTCGACGAAGAGGACGCGCGTCCACGTCTTTCCGCCGTCCTTCGTCCGGTAGATCCCGCGCTCCTCGCTCGGCCCCCAGACTTTCCCCTGCGCCGCCACCCAGGCCACGTCGGGGTCCTTCGGGTGGACCCTCAGCGCCGAGATCTGCTGCGTGGCCGACAGGCCGGTGTGCTTCCACGTCCGCCCCGCATCCGTCGAGCGCCAGACGCCGTCGCCGTGCGAGACGTTCCCGCGGATCGGCGCCTCGCCCATCCCGGCCCAGACGACGTTCGGGTCCGACTCGGCGACCGTCACCGCGCCCACGGAGCCGGTCCGGAAATCCTTGTCGGAGACTGCCGCCCAGCTCGCCCCGCCGTCGGCCGTCTTCCAGACGCCACCGCCCGTTCCGCCGAAATAGTGAATGTTCTGCTGACCGCGAACCCCGGCGACCGCCGTGACGCGGCCTCCCCGGAACGGCCCGATGCACCGGAACCGCAGCCCGCCCATCCGGGCGTCGAACGATGGCTCCTTCGAAGGAGCGGCAGGGGAAGGCCCGGGGGAGGATGTGGCCGAAAGGGCCACCACGAGGTGGAGGGCGAGGACGAGGCGGGTCGCGTATGTCACGGGGACCTCCGGCGCGACGATACCGCGCCGGAGGTCCCCGATCTGCGACGAAACTAGGGCTGGAGCTCGGCCGTGATGACGGCGCCGCCCATCTGCGGCAGCGTCGTCGAGGACTTCACGACCTTCCGGGTGGCCTTGTCGATCCAGAGCGTCGTCGCGCCAGGCTCCCCCTCGGCGGAGGTCAGCTCGACCTTCCATGCCTGGAACGTTCCTGCGGCGACCTTGACCTCCTCGGCCCCGGTCACCTTTGCCTGCTTCAGCCCGGGCTTCTGCTTCTGGACGTCGAAGTTCCGGAACGTCGCCTGGAAGCCTTCGGCAAGCGGCAGGCAGGCGACCGAGACTTCGGCCGCACTTCCGTCGGCAAAGAGCGGTCCGCCGAGGTCGACGGAGACGGGCTTCGGCTCGGCCCCCATCGCCATCGTGCCAGTCGCCTTGCCGCCGGCAAAGGCGAGCTCGATCGTGACCGGACCCTGCTTGATGGTCCGCTTCACCGGAACGAGCGTCCCCTTCTCGACGGACGTGGTGTCTATGGCCTCGCCCATTGGCATCTTCATGGTTTCCGTGACGACCCAGGAACTTCCTTCCTCCTTGACGACGCGCGTGGAGGAGATCTGCATCGTCTGCGGGCCGGCGGCGATCGTCCCCGCGTAGCTGGACGTCCCGGCCATGAGGTCGGCCACCGGTTTCGGCGCGCCGATGGCGGCGGCATCGACCTTCTTCGTGAGGACGACGGTCTTCGGGTCGACGGTGATCTCCTTCAGCCGGGCGACGACCTCGGGCGTTCCGCCCTCCTGGTGCCGTCCGCCGAGGTACCTGGCCAGGAAGGCCTCGGCCGCGTCCATCATCGCCATGTTGTTGACGGGGCGGGCGAAGCCGTGCCCCTCGTCGGGGGCGCAGATGTATTCGACCGGGAAGCCGCGGTCGCGAAGCGCGATGACGATCTGCTCAGACTCCGCCTTCTTCACCCGCGGGTCGTTCGCCCCCTGGACGACGAGGAGAGGGGTCTTGATCTTCTGAGCCGAGTTGAGCGGGGACTGGCGCTCGAGCTGCTTCTTTCCCTCGGGCGTGTTCGGATTTCCCATCCGGGTGTGGAAGACGATCCGTCCCGCCTCCCAGTAGGGCGGAATTGTCTCGAGCAGCGTGAGGAGGTTCGACGGACCGACGATCGAGACCCCCGCCGCGTAGACATCTGGAGTGAAAGCGACGCCGGCGAGCGTCGCATAGCCGCCGTAGGAGCCTCCCATGATCCCGACTCTCTTCGGGTCGGCGATCCCTTCCTTCACGAGGTGCTTCACGCCCCACGTGATGTCGTCCTGCATCAGGTCGCCCCACTGGTTGTTCCCGGCGTTCAGGAACTTCTTCCCGTAACCGGTGGAGCTGCGGAAGTTCGGGGCGAGGACGGCGTAGCCGCGGTTTGCGAGGAACTGCGCGTAGCCGTTGAAGCCCCAGGAGTCGCGGGCCCAGGGGCCTCCGTGCGGGAATACGACCAGCGGGAGGTTCTTCGCGGGGACGCCCTTCGGGAGCGTCAGGTAGGCGGGGATCACCAGCCCGTCGGAGGACGGGTAGGAGATCGGCTTCATGACGGCCATGTGCTCGCGCGGGATCCGCTCGCGGGAGACGTACTCGAGGGAAAGCTTCTTCGTCTTGCGGTCGAAGAGGTAGCGGGTCCCGGGGTCGGTGTCGGAGTAGGCCGTCACCATCCAGAGCCGGTCGTCGGCGGTTGCGCCCGCGGGGACCACGTCGCGGTTCGGGAGCTTCTTCTGCAGGAGCTTGTAATCGGCCTCGAAGTCCTTGTCGCGGAAATAGATCCGTAGCTTCTCGTCCTCATACGTCGTCGCGACGATCTCGTCGGTCGCCTCGGAGAAGATCGCGCTGCCGAAGTCTACGCGCCCCTTCGGGTCGGTCTCGACGGCCTCTTCCTTCCCGGTGGCCGGATCGAAGAGAAGCAGGCCGGCGAGGTCGCGCTCGCCCTTGTTCGACTCCATGTAGACCCGCTTGCCGTCCTTGTGGAAGCGGACCGGGCCGCAGCTCTCCAGGACGCTGCACGAGTAGACCTTCGTGAAGCCCTCGGGGTCGACGCGAAGGATCTCGGTGTCGCCGTTGTCGGCGACGTGGGCCGCGAGGCGGAGGTGTCCGGCGAGGTCGAAGACCCAGCCGGCGATCTTCTCGGTGTTCTTGCGCAGGAGCGTCCGTTCGCCGGTGGAGATCCTGACCTTGTAGAGGTCGTGCCAGGCGGCGTCCCGATCGTTGAGCCCGACGAAGACGACGTCCGGGTCGCTCTTCGGGAGGTCATAGATCATGGCCCGGGCGCCCTTGGCGGCGGTCAGGTTCCGGGGTGTGGGCACGTCCTTGCCGGCCTCGGCCGTCGCGGCCGGGTCGACGGCCCAGACGTTGAAGTTCTCGTCACCGTCGTTGTCCTTGACGAAGAGGATGTATTTGCTGTCGTGGCTCCAGAAGAAGCCGGCCACGGGGCGTTTCGGCTCGGCGGTGACGAGACGGGCCTTGTCGTAGGGATCGCCCGTCTTCTTCACCCAGACGTTGCGGGTCTCTTTCCAGGGCTTCAGGAAGGCGGTCCACTTTCCGTCGGGGGAGAGCTGGGCGCCGGCAATCTCGGGATTCCCGAAGAAGAGCTCCCGGTCGAGGAGGGGGGGAAGGCCCTGAGGGGCGACGGCTTTGGCGGCCTTCGCCGCGGGGGCCGGCCTCGCCTGGGCGGCGGCGGGGGTCTGGGCCGACGCGGCCATCGGGACCGCGAGGGCCGAAACGAGAACGAGCCGCGCGAGGCGCGGCCGGAACGACGGCTGGGACATGTCAGAGGCCTCCTTGCCTGTGGGGAAGTGCAGAATCACCCTGTAGGTAATGTACGTCGCCCGGGCGGGGAAGTTCCCGCCCGAGCCTGCCGGTCTCATTCGTCTTCCGGGTCGATGCCGAGGAGCGATGCGAGGGCGGCACGACAGGAGGGTGAGCCGGCGGCCTGGAGCGCGCGACGAGCGGCCTGGCCTGTTTCGGTGGCGGCCGCTCGGGCGATTCCGGCCGCGACCGGCTCGCCGGGCTTCATGCGTGCCCGGTCGCACCCCCGCTCCTGAAGGGCCGCGAGAAGCTCGGGGAAGGGGTCGATACCGTTGGCGAGCAGCACGGGGAGGAGCGGCTCCGGGGCGCACCCGCGAGCGAGGGCGGCTGTCAGTTGCGCCTGTGCCAGCTCCCGGGCGCGCGTGCCGTTCAGCTCGAAGAGGGCTTCGAGGGGGGAGACGCCGAAGGGAAGGGTCGCCTCGGCGAGGCGGGCGAGCGCGTCGAGCCCTTCTTCGCCGAGCGGGCCGAACAGCGCGGCGAGAGAGTCCGGAGGCTGGCAGGCCGGGCAGGTCTCGAGGAGGGCCGTGACGAGCGCCGAGGCCGAGCCCGGGTCCGCGACGCGCGCCAGGGCGACCGCGGCCTCGAGGTTCGCAGCCGGGAGATCGCGCGCCCGGCGAAGGGCCGCGCGGAGGGGTTCGCTGGACCGGACGCGCTCCGGGTCGAGGGCCCGGGCATAGGCGCTCGCATCGCCGTCGTCGACGCCGAGCGGGACGAGGCCACGGGTCCAGGCTTCCGCCGCAACGCGGTCTCCGGCCGCCGGGTCGAGGCGCGCGAGAGCGTCGAGCCAGGCCCCTCGCTCGGGCGCAGCGACCCTGCCCGACGACAGCTCGCGTTCGAGGGTGGCCGCGAGGCGCACCGAACCGGAGGGGAGCTTGCCGAGGATGACGCGCCGGAAGACCGGGGCCAGTTCCCGTTCCGCGAGGATCTCCGCGACCTCGTCCTCGCTCGCCGTCCCCCGCAGCGCCCGCCCCAGCTTCAGCTCGAGCCTCAGCTCGGGGGGAGCCGAGGCCGAACGGGCGAACTCGCCCAGAAGGCCGATCCGCTGACGCGACACGAATCCCGGATCCTCGTCGTCTCCCAGGTCGAGAGCGGCGAACTGGACGATGGCGAAGAGGTTGCAGTAGCGATCGAGGCTGCTCTCCCCTTCGGCCTGGAGAACCGGCAAGCCCGAGAGCGCGCAGCCGGACGGGTCGCGCGAGGCGGCGCGGGCGGAGAAGAAGAGCTCGGTGAAGAGCCCCGTCCATGTGCGTGGAGGAAGGGCACGGTCCGCGACGAGGCCGAGGAATCCGAACGCGGCGAGGTGAGGTCTTCTCAAAACGTCGTCGCGAAAACGGACCGCGTCCAGCGGGAGACCCACGAGGGGGCCGAGGGCCATGGCGGAAGCCCGGAGCCCCGCGTCGGGCGAGCCCTGCGCCGCCAGAAGGGTCGCCGCCAGGCCGCCGCGAACCTCGACGGCTTCGTCCGCCCCCGCGTCGCCCCGCGCCAGGCCCGCCGGAGACGGCGACGCTTCCAGGGCCGCCTCGGAAACCCGCGCCAGGGCGAGGAGCCCCGAGGCGGTCGGGGGTCCGGCCGCGCAGTCGAGGAGCGTCCTGGCGAACCGCCCTGCCGGCGCGTGGAACCTCAGCTCGTCGAATGACCCGGAAAGGGCCTCCTCCAGATTCCCGGCGAGGAGTCCATCGGCGACCTCGGGCCTCTCCCGCACGATCCGGTCGATGCGCGCCCGGTCGACGGCCGTGACGAGCTCCGCGAGCTCGAGCGTGAAGGCCTCGTCGGCAAGAGGGACATCCCCGCTGTCCGCGCCGGAAGCGATGGCCTCCGCCACCGCCGGAAGGGCCCACGCCGGAGCGTCGGCGGGAGAGGCCGAGAGGAAGGCCCGGGCCGCGACCCGCCTGAGCCAGACGGGGCCGCCGTCCTCGACCCTTTCTCTCAGCTGACTCAGGACGGCGTGCCGTGCGTCGGGGCGGAGGGCCCCCAGAAGGATCGCCAGGGCCTTCGCCGCCTCCAGCACGGCCGGCTCTCCGTCGGCAACGCGGCCGAGTCTCTCCAGGGCGCCTGCCGGGTCCGCGATCGCCCGATCGAGGTACTTCGAAACGGGTGCTCCGGGGAGGAGCGCCAGCTCGGCCCAGTCAACGCCAGTGGCGCGCGGGCCGAGCCGTTCCATCCGGCGGAGCTGCTCGACCACCCGCGCCGCGGCGGCCGGGTCAGAGCCCTCCTCGAGCGGCATCACCGTGCGCGACACCTCCGTGAAACGGTCGTCGAACCGGGCGGACTCCCTTCCGTCGAGGCCGAGGAGTCCGCCGTCGGGAAGAGGGAAGACCTCGTTCCATGGGCCGAGAGCGCCGGACCGCAGGAGCCGGCCCGAGTCGTCGACGACCTCGGCCACGGCCAGCGGCTCCCCATCGTGGGCCTCGTCACTCCACGGTGCCGTCCGGACGGAGACGAAGAGGACACCCTCGGCGTGGGGAAGCACGAGGCGGGCACGCCTCTCGCCGCAGGCGTCGAGAGGATCGGGAACGTAGAGGACGGCGGGGCGGTCGAGCCGCACCGCGGCGTCGCCCCTCGCTCCGGGGAACAGGACCGTGATGCCCCCCACGCCGGCGAAGAGCCTCGGCCCCGAGGGACGGCCGACGCGTTTCTTCACCGACGCCTCGGGAACGGTCGCGACACGCGTTTCCCCGTCGGGAGCCACGCGGAAGACGTTCCAGCTTCCTCCGCCACGACGCAGGAGCCAGACCTCGTCGCCGAAGAACGCCGGCTCGGACCCGCGCAACGCAGTCGTCGCCGCAGTGCTGCGGACGGAGCCGTCGGGGAACCGGAAGACGTACCGCACCTCGACGGTCCGCTCCTCGCCCCTGGTTGCCAGGCCACGGCGGAAGCCGTCGGGGGTCGGCGCGGTGACGCGGGCGCCCGAATCGGTCACGCCCAGGACGTGGCCTTCGTCGCCGAGCGGGAAGACGGCCCGTTCCGAGCCCTCGAGGTCGCGCAGGACGAGCCGTCGCGCCTGGGGCTCCACCGTCCAGACCTGCCCGCCCGGCGTCACACCGAAGGCTGGCTCGAGGCGGCCCCGGCCTGCCGGCGCCGCAGCTGCTCCGGCCGCCCCGAGGGCGAGGAGGAGTGCGGCGCCGGAGCGAAGAGCGGCGAGGGCGCCGGCCCGGAGCGGGACGAGATGGAACGGCACGAGTGGATGAGAGCATAGGCGCCGGGTCGTCGCGGCGTGCCGCAACGCGGCGTAAGACCGTAAACTTCGAGTCCGGCCCCGAACGTCCGAGGCTCAGGAGGCCACCGTGCCCGAAAACGACGCCATCGTCGCCCTCGCCAAGGAAGGGATCGAGGTTCTCGGTCCGATCGGCCCTCACTACGACGAGATCCTGACCCCGGAGGCGCTCCGCTTCGTCGCCTCCCTCCAGCGCGAGTTCGGTGCGCAGCGCGAGGACCTCCTCGGCCGGCGCGTCGAGGCGCAGAAGCGGATCGACTCCGGAATCCTCCCCGACTTCCTCCCGGAGACGGAGGGGATCCGGAAAGGCGACTGGAAGGTCGCGCCGATCCCACTGGGGCTGGAGGACCGGCGCGTCGAGATCACCGGCCCCGTGGACCGGAAGATGGTCATCAACGCCCTCAACTCGGGGGCGAGCGTCTTCCTCGCCGACTTCGAGGACGCCAACTCGCCGACCTGGGCCAACTGCGTCGAAGGGCAGCTCAACCTCCGCGACGCCGTCGACGGGACGATCGACTACCGCGCCCCCGAGACGGGTAAGGAGTACCGGCTGAACGAGAAGACCGCGATCCTCTTCGTGAGGCCGCGCGGCTGGCACCTCCTCGAGAAGCACCTCCTCGTCGACGGCAAGC
>DIAY01000195.1 GCA_002414905.1 Holophagales bacterium UBA5066
GTGGCCGGGGCGATCTTCTCGTTCCTCACGATGCTCGTGGCGATCCCGTCGGCCGTGAAGGTCTTCAACTGGACGGCCACTCTCTACAAGGGCTCGATCTCTCTCCAGACCCCGATGCTCTACGCCCTCGGCTTCATCGGCGTCTTCCTGATCGGCGGGCTGACGGGCGTCATGCTCGGGACGCTCGGCATCGACATCCACGTCCACGACACGTATTTCATCGTCGCCCACTTCCACTACGTCATGGTGGGGAGCGCGATCATGGGGTACCTCGGCGGGCTCCACTTCTGGTGGCCGAAGATCACGGGCCGGATGTACAACGAGTTCTGGTCGAAGATCTCGGCCCTCGTCATCTTCATCGGCTTCAACACGACGTTCTTCCCGCAGTTCATCCTCGGCTACCTCGGGATGCCGCGCCGCTACCACATGTACCCGGCCGAGTTCCAGACGTGGAACGTCCTCTCCTCCGCCGGCGCGACGATTCTCGGCTTCGGCTACCTCATGCCGGTCGTCTACCTCCTCTGGTCGCTCAAGTTCGGCGCGAAGGCCCCCGCGAACCCGTGGGGCGCCAAGGGCCTCGAATGGGAGACCTCCTCCCCGCCGCCCGTCCTGAACTTCCACACCCCGCCCATCGTCACCGAGGAGGCGTACGCGTACGAGACGTCGACTCCCGCCAAGGAGGTGACCGTTGGCGTCTGAGACGCGTCCGGCCGCCCTGGCCCACCACTTCGACGACTACGACCAGCAGCGCGAGGCCGCGACGCTGGGAATGTGGCTCTTCATCGCCCAGGAGCTGATGTTCTTCGGCGGGCTCTTCCTCACCTACACGGTCTACCGCTGGAAGTACCCCGCCTGGTTCGCTCTCGGCTCGAACCAGCTCGACATCCGGCTGGGCCTCCTGAACACCATCGTCCTCATCGGCAGCTCCCTCACGATGGTCCTGGCGGTGAGGTCGGCGCAGCTCGGGCGGGCCAGGCAGATCGCCGGCTGGCTCGCCGCGACCATGACGCTCGGCACCACGTTCCTCGTCATCAAGGGATTCGAGTACCACCACAAGTGGGTCCATCACCTGATACCGGGCGCGGACTTCCATCTCGAAGGGACGACCGACCCGGCGGCCCAGACGTTCTTCGTCCTCTACTTCTGCATGACGGGGCTCCACGCCCTCCACATGATCGTCGGCCTCGGCCTCCTCGCGTTCCTCGTCCCGAAGGCGCTCCGCGGAGAGTTCTCCGCCGAGAACCACAACTGGGTCGAGGGCGTCGGCCTCTACTGGCACTTCGTCGACATCATCTGGATCTTCCTCTTCCCCCTCCTCTATCTTCTGGGGCGGCACCACGCCTGAGGCCGACGGAGAAGACATGTCGACCGTTCACGTCACCCCCGTCCGCACCTACCTGCTCGTCTTCCTCGGCCTGATGGCCCTGACGTTCCTGACCGTCGGGGCCGCGCACGTCAACATCGCCCACCATCTTCCCGGGCAGATGACCGACGCGATCAACGACGCGGTGGCCATGGCGATCGCCGTCACGAAGGCGACGCTCGTCATCCTCTTCTTCATGGGCGTCTGGCACTCGGCTCGCCTGAACAAGCTCATCGTCTGGACATCTCTCTTCTTCCTGCTCGTCCTCTTTTCCTTCTCCCTCGTCGACTACTTCAGCCGCGGCTGGCTCGGGGTGCCGGGGAAGTAGGGTGGCGAGAGGAACCTGTCGATCCGGCTTCCATCGCGGCCCTGGAAAAGAGGCCGCTTCCGTCTCCTGTAGACGGCAGAGTCCCTCCCGTGCGACGGGTGGCGGAACCGGAGAATCCTCGCCCGCACGCCCAAGGAACGTCTCGAGCCGCATAGTTCCGCAGGAATAGGTTTCGCAGGTCCTATCGGGCCTCGTCCCCGGTCCCGGCGTAGAGCTGGCTGGAGAGCCTGCGATTCGTGTTTCGTCCGATTTTGATACGACGTTTCAGTCTCTCTCGCCAAGCGCGGGCTCGAGCCATCCTCGCGGTCGCCGAGGTGAGATCGACAGGCTTCGTTCCGATAAAGACGTGATAGCTTGGCTTGGGAAATCAGGTCTTCGAGGAAGGGGACGGCTTGGCCGACAAATCGGCAGCTTTGAGGACGCACGGCGAGCTTCGCATTGCGGTCCTTCGTGTGAGCAGTGCCCTCCTCCTCCTCCTCGTCCTCCTCCTTGGTGCTACCAGGGCACAAGCTTCACGCGAGCCAGTGACGGCCTGGACGACTCCCGCGCCCGTCGCCTTCGGGGTCAGAGTGATACCGCACCGACAGCGCGAGGTCACGGTCTCGTGGGCGCTTCGTGCCACCTCTGGTGGGGCACGCGTCATCCTGTACGCCGGTACGTCGGTCGGGCCGGGAACCCCGCTGGCTGAAGCCGATATCGTTCGTGGTCTGAACGAGTTTCGGATCGTCGATCGCTCGGGCCACGACGGCCGGTGGCTGTACTGGCTCGTCGTCGTGGATGACGGCGGTCGACAGACCGTCCTGGGGACGCTGGTCTGTGTCTCCCCCGCCATGAGCGAGGGCGTGCCGCCAACTCCTCCAAGCGCAATTCATGCATATGCGTTGCTGGCCGAGTGGTCGGGAACGGATCCGGTCGTGCATTGGTGGGAGGCGTGTGACGAGCCGATTGCTGCCAGGGATCTGTTCCGGCAAGCGCCGGTCGTCCCCCCTCCCAGGACCCATCCGACGCTCTGACCGCCCGATTCGGCTCACCGCCGATGAAGGGCGCGTTGCTCCACGGGTGAGCGCCGCAAATCTTCAAAACACGCACTGCCCTTTCTTGAGGAGAACCGAGAATGAAAAAGCTCATTGTGCCGTGCCTGCTGGTCGCCGGTTTGGTGGCGGCTGCTGCGGTCGGTATCGCAGCCCAGCCACCCAATTCCAAAGCCACCAAGGCGAAATTTACGAGGGAGAAGGTCACCGGCAGCCTGCCGAACCTGAAGCAGCCTGGCAGGCCGCTGGCGCTCGTGACGCTCGACTACTACGACACTGCAACGACGGCATATGGCTGGACCGGCAACTTCTACATGTCGAATCTGTTCATGCCCACCGCCGGTTCGTGGCCGCTTCAGGTCCTCGCCCTCGAGGTCTATGCGAACGCGCTGGATAACGTCGAAACGGTCGGTACCCCCGGCGTTCTGAACGGCGTGGCGGTCTTCGATCCGACCGGCGCCATCCTTGCGCGCGACCTCGGAGTGGCTGCCACGGTCAAGACGTGGACCACCGTTCCACTGAGCGCTCCACCGGTGATCGCCGCGGGCAATTTCGTCGCCGGCATGTGGAACAGCAATGTCGGCGCAGGCGCGAGGAACGATGCCGGGCTCCAGGCATCCGCGATGAACTGGCCTGGGGCGGCGGGGACCGAGCCCTTCCGTGCGGTTGGAGGAGGCATGACCGCGGGCGCCGCAGGACCTTGGGTTGTCGATACAGCGCCCTCCTCCTACACCACCACATCGGCAGCCGCCGTTCGAGCGCAAATCAACACGGGGGTCCCGGTCGAGCTGATGAGGTTCGAAGTAGAGTGACCTCCGGGGCCGCGCTGCGCCGCAGTCCCGCCGATTCCGGATGAGTCGGGCGAGCCGCTCAGGCTGCTAAGGCCTGAGCGGCTTCGCTTGTCGCAGGACCTCGCTCGATGCCACCGGCCTGGCGATCGAGGCGCACCGAAGGAGGAGACACGTGAGACGGATGCCGTCCCGCCCAGGCCGATTCGCGGTCTGGCTCGTCTGCCTTGCCCCAATGCTGGGAACCGGCTGTCGGGGGCGGGTTCCGTCGGACGCCGTCGCAGCCTGGGACGGCGGCTTCATCACCAGGGCCGAGGCGGAACGATACTTTGCATCGCTCGAGACCCGTGGCCTGCGCACCGGATCCCAGGTCAACGCCAGGTCAGGCGTCACTCAGATCCTCTCCGACCTGGCGTTTCTCAAGATCGCGGCCGCAGAGGCGGGAGACTCCGCGACGGAGAGCTCCATTCTCTACCTCGACGCAAAGGCCGCCTCCCTGGTCCATTACTACGTCGAGCGGAAGGGCAAGCGACCGCAGGAGATCCCCGACGACGAGGTCAGGGCCTACTACGAGGAGCACCTGGCCGACCGCTTCACTCTGCCGGAGTCCTGTACCTTCCGACACGTCTTCCTCCGCGCCGACCGCCACTCGAAGGAGGAGCTGGCCCGGCTGGAGCGCACCGTTCTCGACAGCCTCGCCCGGGGCACCGCCTTTTCCATGGCTGCAAACACCTACTCGGAGTCCGGAAGCGCACGTCGCGGCGGGACGGTTGGGCCGGTCTTCCGGGGGCGCCTGGACGCCGCCTTCGAGAAGCAGCTCTACCTCCTGAAGCCCGGGAAGCCCGCAGTCTTCCACGTGCAGCTGGGCACTCACATCGTCGAGGTCCTCGAGCGAAGGCCATCCAGGGTCCTGCCCTTCGAGGAAGTCCGACAGCAGGTCGTCCTCGTCATCATGGATCGTCGCAACGAGAACGAACGCGACCAGCTCATGGCGACTCTTCGCACGCGCTACGGCGTGGTCGACCGGAGCGACGATCCGACCGTCGGGCCCGACGACGTCGTGGTGAGCGTGAAGGGACGTGACCTGACCCGTAAACAGCTGGAAGCCTACCTCGCAAGACGGGGCGGCCGCTTCGGCCCTGGAGGAAAGGACGCGAAGCTGCGGCGTCGCTGGGTGGATGATCTCATCCGTTCCAACTTGCTCTACCTGGACGCCCTGGAGAGCGGAATGGAGCGCGAACGGGCTTTCACCGACCGTTGGGAGATACGCCGGCTGACGCTCCGGTCGAAGGTTGCCATCGAACGCCGTTTCCGGGCCGAAGCGAAGAAGGTCGCCGATGACGAGGTCCTCCGCTACTACCGGGAGAACCAGGGGCGCTTTGCCGTATCGCAGCGCTTTCAGGCGAGCTATCTCTTCCTCCCTTTCGGCAGCGCCCCCCCCTTCGAGCTCGAGCAGCGGCTGGAAGCGCTGGAGAAGCTGGCCGTCACACCGGGGGTGGATCCGGCAGAGGTCGCGCACCGCTGCGAGGAGGCCGGTGCGGTCTACGTCGACATGGACTGGGCGACGCCAGAGGACGCGGCCCAGGTCGCCCCGGAGTTCCAGCGTCGCCTGCTCGCCCAGACGGCGCCGGGCAGCACTGGAGTATTTCAGGAGGAGGAAGGCCTTTTCGTCATCCTGGTCCGAGCCGTCGAAGCCCGCCGGCCGATGACGGAGCCGGCCGATCACGAGGCGATCCGGGCGCTCTGCGTCGAGCTTCGAAAGACGGACATCCTCCGCGAGATCAAGGAACGCGAGCTCGAGGAGCGGGGGTTCCGAGTCCTTTCCACCGATATCTTCAAGTCCGCTGATGCGAAGAGCTGACGCGAAGCGCCTGGTCGTCGTCGCCGCGTTGCTCCTCTCGACGGCGGGCTGTCGGCCCGGCGAGGGGAATCGCGCTCGGCGGAACCTCGTGCTCATCACCCTGGATACCACTCGCGCTGATCGCATCGGCTGCTATGGATCGAAAACGGTTCGCACCCCGAACCTGGACGGCATCGCGGCAGAGGGAACCGTTTTCGAGCGTGCGTTTACCCCTGCCCCCATTACCGGACCGGCGCACACGTCGATCCTGTCGGGTACGTTTCCCCCGTTCCACCAGGTGCGCGACAACGACGTCTATCGGGTGCCGAAGGAGTTGCCCTGGCTCCCGTCGATCCTGAAAGACCGTGGCTTCACGACCGCAGCAATGGTTGCGGCCTTCCCGCTCCGTGCCGCGGTTGGCTTCGCCCGTGGGTTCGATTACTTCGGCGACCACCTTGAGGCGCCGCAGGGGAGCCTGGCGGTGACCAACGTCCATACGGTGGGAGTAGCCAGTCGCCGCGGGGATCGTGTCTCCCAGGAGTTCCGGCTCTGGCTGGAAAAGAACAACGGACAGGAACCGTTCTTCGTCTGGCTTCACTACTACGATCCGCACTTTCCGTACGATCCACCGAAAGGGTACGGGGACGACAGTGCAAGCTTGCCCTACGACGGCGAAGTCGCCTTCATGGACGACTGCATCGGCACCGTCTTGCGCGCGCTGACCGAAAATGGCGTCGCCGAGCGCACCGGTCTGGTCGTGGTGGCTGACCACGGTGAAGGGCTGATGGACCATGGGGAGCAGACCCACGGCCTGCTGCTCTACAACTCCACGTTGCACGTGCCTCTCATCGCACGGCTCCCCTGGATCAAGGATCAGCAGCCCCGGGTGAAGAGCTCCGTTTCCAGCGCCGACGTGATGCCGACGGTTCTCGACGCCCTGGGAGTTGCTCCTGCCAGTTTCGGCGGGCCTGTCCAGGCCCGCTCGCTCCTGCCCTTGATGTCCTCGGGAACGGACGCCGTCGTCGTCGCGAGCTACTCCAGACGCCCTCTGTACTTTGAGACGCTCTTCCCCTTTCATCACTATGCGTGGAGCCCGCTGTCGGGCTTCATCTATGGCGGCCAGAAGTACATCCACGGTCCCGTCGACGAGATCTATGACCTCGATACCGACATGGCCGAGGAGCACGACCGCCTGGAGAGCACTCAGCTGGCCACCATGTCTGTGCGATTCCCTTCGATCCGCGCACAATTGCGAAAGGGCCGGCCCAGCAGCAGCCGGCACGAGCCGACTCGGGAGGAGATGGCGCAGCTGCGATCGCTCGGCTATCTGGGAGGAGCGGCAACAGACGAAGAGGACGCGTTCGAGAGCGTTTCGAAGCTCCCTTCCCCCAGGGACCACATGGACGTGTTCTTCCGGCAGAACGAGGTCCTTGGCCTGGCCCAGGGAGGCAACGTCCGGGAAGCGCTCGAGGAGGCCAGAGCCATGGTCGCGGCCGATCCGAAGAGCAAGGTCGCTCGCGTGATGGTGGCGACGTTCTGCTCCCGCCTGGGCTTCCTGGACGCGGCCGACAGTGCGTGGACCGCGCTCGTACGGGACTTCTCCGACAAGGACATACTCTTTTCGGCCGGTTCCCATTTTCTGGCCAGAAGGGACCTCGTTCGCGCGCGGCAGTGCCTGGAGCGCCTGACGGCCGAAGACCCGGGAGACATCGAGGTCCTGACTCGACTGGCGGACGTCGCTGTCGCCGAGGGGGATCCCGACCGCGCATCCCGCCTCTACCAAAAGGCGCTCGGGATCGATCCCGACTACCGGGAGGCGCTCCTGGGACTGGCGGTGTCGCTCGATCGGAGCGGACAACCGGAGGCAGAGAGGCAGTTCTGCGCGGTATCCGAGAAGTACCCTTTCGACGCGCAGGTGGGTTTCAACTACGCTGTCTACCTTCTGCGGCACGGCCGGGCAGCGGAGGCCCCCGAGCACCTCCGGCGAGCAGCCGCACTCTCCGACGGCCCGCTCTACGAGGCCGCTCAGTTTGCCCTGGCGTCGTGGTATCGGCAGAACGGCGAGCTCGACCATGCACGGACTCGCCTGCGTGAGGTCGAGCTGCGCACCTCGAGTGCCGCGGCGCTTACACGGGCGCGCGCAATGCTTGCCGAGCTCGGTGGCGAGTAGCTCACCCGCCCCAGACATCCGGTCAACCCGCCCGGATTTCGAACCGCGCCCCCGAACCGGACTCGTCCCCCATAATCCGCGCGCGTGACTTCTGCCGCTGCGGGCCTGCTCCTCCCACTCCTCCTGACGACCCCGGCGGGTCCCGTGCCCCCTCGTCCCGGGGAGGCACGGACCGCGTTCCGGGTCGTCGTCCGCGAGGCTGGTGTCTACCGGGTCGCATTCGAACAGTTCGTTGCCGCCGGTTTCTCCGGACCCGGCCTCCCCTCCCGCCGCCTCGGCCTCACGAATGACGGCCGCCCCGTCCCCCTCTACCTCCGCGACGGCGGAGACGGAGTCCTGGGCCCCGGCGACTCGGTTGAGTTCGTCGGAGCCCCTCCTGGCGCCGACGGTTCCAAGCTCGGCGACTACGCTTCGGAAAACGTCTACCTCCTCCGCGAAACGGACAGCCCGCCGCTCCGGATGACGTCGGGGCGCGGCTCCCCGGCCTTGACCGGGGTGAAGCCCTTGCCGCTCGTGCGGACACAGAATCTCGAGAAGGACCTCATCCTCCTCCGGCTCCCCGGTGAAGGGATCGACTCGCTCTGGTATTGGGCACGGCTCACGAATATCGATCCCGAGCCCTTCCGGGTCCCCCTCGACCTGGCGGACCTCGACATGGCGTCCGGGAGGCCGGTAACCCTCCGCGTAACTCTCCGCGGCTGGTCTTCGGCCGTGAGCAAACCGGCAGGCGAGGCCGACCACCGCGTTTTCGTGTCGCTGAACGGGTCTCCGGTCGCGTCCGTCGACTGGAACAACTCCGACGGGGAGAGGGTCGTCGACGTGCAGGGCCTGTCCGGGGCATCTTTCCGGCCAGGCGCGAACACGCTCGAGCTTCGCGTCCCGCCCCGGGCCTCCGGCGTCGGGAGAGACCCCATCGTGGACGTGTCGGTCCTCAACCGGGTGGACGTCACGTATCCCGTGAGCCCGAAACTCGGCGCGTCGGCGGTCTGCCTGCGGCCCGCTCCCGGAACCGGCCCCGGAGACGTGACCCTCCTTTCGGACTCCTCGTCGCCCATCGTCGCCTACGGCGCTTCCGGCCTCCGCGTGGAGAGCAGCCCGGGTCCGAAGCGGGGGGCCTCCGGCCCCCGCGTTTTTCCGGGCCTCGGTGCGGAGAAGGAATTCTGGGCCGTCCCTGACGGCGCACAGAAACTCGCGATCGTGGAGCCGTTGCGCTCCGACCACCTTTCCGACCCGGCGCACCAGGCCGACTACGTGATCGTGGTCCACCCCGACCTGGCCGAGTCCATCGAGCCGCTTGCAGCGTTTCACCGGGCGCGGGGCCTTCACGTCCTCGTCATCGATATCCGCTCGATCTGGGACGAATTCGGGAACGGCCTCGTCAAGCCCTCAGCTCTCAGAGACTTCTTCTCGGTCGCGCTCGACACCTGGCAAAAGCCTGCGCCGCGCTGGGCGCTGCTCGTGGGCGACGCGAGCTGGGACGTCAAGAACGTCGAGGTGAACGACCTCGGCTACCCCGATGCGACCTACACCTTCGCCCACCAGACGAACTTCGCGAAGGTGCCGAGCACACCCTACGCGAAAAATGCCGCGCTCAATCACAGGAACCTGATCCCGACGTTCAGCTACGGCTCGTACGACGGCCACGCGGCGTCCGACAACTACTTCGTGGCGACGTCGGAGTCAGATTCGACCCCGCGCCTGGCGATCGGCCGCCTGCCGGTGACGGAACGAAGCGAAGTCTCGGCCATCGTACAGAAGTCGATTCGCTACGTGAACGAGGCCGGGCCGGGCCCGTGGAGGCGGAGCGTCCTCTGGATCTCCAATGGCGACGCCTTCCCGAGGTCCCTCTCGGATTCGCTGGCGGCAAAGATCGCGCTTCGGGGTCTGGCTTCCACGAAGGTCTACCCCGACCTCACCTCGGCGACGAACGCGAAGCACCAGGCTCGGATCCGCGATGCGATCGACGAGGGGCAGCTCCTGATCCATTTCTGGGGCCACGGGGGGCGTTACATCTGGCGCACGGCGCCGGTTGACCTGAAGAGGAACGAAGATCTTTTTACTCTGGACGACATCGACGAGCTGAAACCCTCGGCCAGGCTTCCCATCGTCGTGAGCATGACCTGCTACTCGGCCCCCTTCGACCACCCGAACGCCGACTCCATCGGCGAGAAGCTCCTCCGCACCCCCGAGCGCGGCGCCGTCGCCGTCCTCGCAGCCTCGTGGCGCAACGCTCCGGGCCAAGGCCTGAGCGAGGCGGTAGCGGAGGAGTTCACGCGTCCCGGGACCGTCGGAGAGGCAATGGTCCGGGCGAAGATCCGGGCCGACGACGCCACGTTCACGCGCCAGTACAACCTCCTCGGCGATCCGGCGCTGCCGCTGGCCTTGCCGACGGGAACCCTGAGCCTCTCGGCCAAGAGAGACCTCGACGGTCTCCCCCGGGTGAAGGTCGCTCTCGCCGAGCCGCTCCGCGACTCCCGCCTCGTCGTGGACTGGCTCGACTGCGACGGCCAGTCTGTCGGCCGGTCAGAGCTCGCGGGGGGTGCCCTGGCCGAGATCGTCTTCGAAGGGAACCGCGAAGATGCCCCGCGCGTCTCCAGGGTCCTGGTCTATGCCTGGAACGAAATCTCCGGCGCCGACGGCGTCGGAAGCACGGAGGTCCCGTGAGAGTCCCCCTCTTCCGCATCATTTCCGTTCTCGGTTCGATTGCTCTCCTTGCGGGATGTACCGGTGCTCCCGCCCCGGCGTCCTCCACGAACGCGGCACCGGCGTCCTCTGGCCCGGTTACCGCCCCTGCGCCGGTCGCCGCCCTCACACCGCCCGAGCCGCTCCGAAACACCATCCGGTGGAAGACGGCGAGCGAAGTCGAAAATTTCGGTTTCGATGTCTACCGTGCCAAAGCCGAGGAGGGTCCCTTCGAGAGGATCACCTCGTCTCCGATACCGGGCGCGGGGACCATCGACGAGCCGCAGTCCTACGCCTGGACCGACGAGAAGATCGAGTCGGGGATCGCCTACTGGTACTACGTCGAGAGCATCTCGATGAGCGGGGTCCGGGAGAAGTTCACGCCCACGTTCAAGGCCCGGGTCAAGACCGCCGGTCCGGCCGCGTCTGCCACTCCCGGCGTCCCCACCGACCCGCGCTGACGCGGCATCAGCCCGCGCGGACCAGTCGCAGCATCCGCTGGTCCCTCGGGTGACCCCACGCCCCGATCTTCGTGATTTCCCACGGCAGGCCAGCCGCGATCCGCCGGAGGTCCTCCTCGCGATAGTGGAAGGGGTCCTGGTCCAGGAACGTCGTGATCCCGCCCGGCTCGTGGCGCAGCGGCTGCTCCTCGGGAAGTCCTTCGGGGCACTCGAAGAAGGTGGCCCAGAGGACGGCCCCGGGCTTCATGGCACGAGGCAGCTCGACCAGGCACCGGCGGATCTGGTTGGCGGTCAGGTGGGTGAAGACCGACTGGGCGAGGGCGACGTCGAAGAGGACCCCGAAGCGGTGGGCCTCGAAGAGCGCCGTCACGAGGAGGTTCTCCCGCGGGAGACGCTCGAGCAGCCCCTCGGGACCGACCTCGTGCTTGAGCCCGGCCTCGATGAGCCCGGCGTTTGCGTCGAGCCCGAAGTAGTGGCTCGGGTCGAGGTAACGGAGAAGGCGGACTCCCGCGCGAAAAGAGCCACAGCCGACGTCGAGCAGGCGATGGCCCGGCTCGAGCCCTTGTGCGACGAGGAAGCGCAGTTGCAGCTCTCCGATCTCGTCCCAGAGTCCCCCGACGGCGTCACGGTGATTCATGGCAGGAGCGGACCTCCGACCGCGAGGAAGAGCGCGAGGACGGCTGCTGCGACGGCCGCCACCCGCCGCCACAGGGCCGCCGAGCGAAAGACCGCGAGAGGGGCGGACCACAGAGGCGCGGCGAAGGCGAGAAGGGCCGGAGTCAGCTGGACCCTGTAGCGCGTCTTAACGTGGAGAACGAGGAGGAGGGCGAGGTTGTACGCCAGGAAGAGCCCGAGGAGGCGCATCGGCATTCCGAGCGGACGTGGCGCGAGGACGAGCCCCGCCGCGGCCGTCACGAGGATGCAGATTCCGGCAGCGACGGCGATCCCCCTCAGGCCCGATGCGATGGCGCGAGGCGGCCCGACGTAGCCGTAGCCGCGGGCCGCGATCGCGCCGCCGGGAAGCTGGTCCGTCAGGAAGGAGTCCTTATCGAACAGTCGGAAATACTGCTTTCCAAGCTGACCGGCGAGGATTGCGGGAAGACCTCGGTGGGCCACGAGCTCCCGGATCCGCGACTCGCTCGCCGCGTTCCGCTGCTTAAGGCTCGAGCCGCTCGCCAACCACCGGCCGTACTCGTCCCCGACGATCTCATCCACGAGGTTCCGGCGGGAGCGATCGTTCAGCCCCACCCAGGTGTTGAAGCGGGTGCTGTCCGCCACGACGAAGCTCCCTTCCCGCCGTTCGTTCCCGAGCATCACCGGAAGGGTAAGCGCGACGACGCCGACGAGGGCGAGAACCGGATTCAGGAGCCGGCGCCAGCCCCTCGCGGAGAGGACGACCGGGAAGAGAAGCACCGGCAGAAAGGGTCCCAGCAGACTCTTGAGCAGCAGCGCCAGGCCCAGGACGAACCCGAGAAGGAGAAGCCAGGCGGCGCGATCGCTGCGCGCCACGACGATCCATATCGCGACGAGAAAAAGGAAGAGGTGGAAGACCTCGGGCCAGAGGAAATGGGCGAAGGCCGCCGTCGACGGGTCGGCCAGGAGGAAGAACCCCGCCAGGTCGGCCGGAAGGCCCGGCGCGCCCGAGCGCGCCACGAGATCGCGCAGGACGAGCGCCGCACCGAGAAGTGCGAGTGACTGAAGGAGAGTCACGCCGAGGAGGGAACCCGGAACGCCAAGCCACGCCAGGAGCCGCGGGTAGAGGGGCGGCCAGAGAAGCTCGAGGTTCGGGGGCAGGCCTGCCGAGATTCTCCTCGCGGCCTCGGCGTAGGTGATCTCGTCGCCCCAAAGGAGCCGGGGAGAAGGAAAACGTCCCACGAAGTGGAGGGTCCCGTGGACGAGCAGGGCGACGAACGTCGCGATGGCGACCTGGCCCCTCCGCATCGTCCCGGGACGATAGCCCGCGAAACGTCCGGGGGCAACGGGACGACCTGATCCGGGACGGGACGCGCGACGTGCGGTACATTCAGGCTCTCGAGGAGGAGGGGCCAGACTCGATGCAGATCTTCGTCCTTGGGATGCACCGGTCGGGAACGTCGGCGCTCACCCGCCTCCTCGGACTGCTCGGCGTGGACGTCGGTGCGCCTTCGGACATGCACCCGGCCGACGCCGCAAACCCGACGGGCTACTGGGAGCGCCGTGAGGTGCACGCTCTCGACGAGGAGATCCTCGCGGCGCTGAACGCCTCGTGGTGCGAGCCGCTCCAGGCCGATCCCGACCTTCTCGCGACTCACGAGAGGGAGGCGTTCGAGCTCCGGGCGCAGGACATCGTTTCCGCGCTCGACCGGCAACAGCCATGGGCCGTCAAGGACCCTCGCCTTTCGCTCCTCTTTCCCCTCTGGAAGACGGTGCTGAAGGCCCCCGTCTGTATCCTCGTCCACCGCGACCCTCTCGAGGTGGCACGGTCTCTGAAGACGCGGGACGGCTTCCCGCTTCCCCTCGGCCTCGCGCTCTGGGAGGCCTACGCAAGGGCGGCGCTTTCCGGTTCCGAAGGCCTGCCGCGCCTGCTCGTCCAGTACTCCGGCCTCGTCGAGGATCCCGTCGGAACCGCCACTCGCCTTTCCGAACGACTCGCGGCCCTTGGGATGCCCATTCCGGTTGTCCTCCCCGAGGCGGAGATACGTGATTTCGTCTCACCGTCCCTGCGGCGTGAGCGTTCAGTGGCGGGAGAGGCGCGGGAGCTCCTGACGCCCGTGCAGGCGGAACTCCTCCGGCTGTTCGAAGGGCAGGAGCTTCCAGCGAACGCCACTCCCGGACCGCTGTCCCGAGGCGCCAGAGAATTGCTCGAAGCGTCCTCGCTCCAGACGAAGACTGAGCGCCTCAGGGAGGCGTCGCTTCGCACGGAGGTTGCGGCCCGGGCCGAAGACGTCCGGCGCTTCACGGGAATCGTGGCTGAGAGGGACGTCCTCGTGGCAAGCCTCAGGGGCCGGTTGGCACACACGGGAGAGGTGCGCCCCCCGCCCGGTCCGACGGTACCGTCCCAAACGTCGGACGGACCTGGTCTGGCCGTTTGCACCATCGTCGCGAAGAACTACCTCGCTATGGCACGGACCCTCTGCCGGTCCTTTCTCCGGCATCACCCCGGTGCCAGGGCGTTCGTCCTCCTCGCCGATGAGGTCGAGGGGGCCTTTGACGCCTCGAAGGAACCGTTCGAGCTCCTCGAGGCGCGCGAGCTCGGAGTGCCCGATTTCGCCGACCTCGCGTGCCGCTACACCGTTCTCGAGCTGGCAACCGCGCTGAAACCGGCGTTCCTCCAGCACCTCCTCGAAACGAAGGGCATCGAGAAGCTCGTCTATCTCGACCCCGACGTCTGCCTCTACGGCCCTCTCGAGGAGGTCCGGCGTTTTCTCGAGACCGCCGACGTCGCCCTGACGCCCCACATCCTCGAGCCGATTCGACCCGACGGCCGTCTGCCGGACGAGAGAGACCTGCTCGCCGCAGGGGTCTTCAATCTCGGCTTCATCGCCATTCGCCGCTCTCCGGCCGCTCTCGCCCTCCTCGACTGGTGGGAAGCCCGCCTTCACGAGGGGGCATACCTCGACTTCGGCAGGGGGCTCTTCACGGACCAGAAGTGGATGAACCTGGCGCCCTGCTTTCTCGATCGCCTCGCCGTCGTCCGGCTTCGTGGCTACAACGTCGCGTACTGGAACCTTCAGGAACGAACCGACCTCGTGAGGACCGGCGAAGGATGGACCGTTGGCGGCGAGCCGCTTCGCTTCTTCCACTTCAGCGGGCTCAATCCGGATCAGCCGAACCTCGTCTCGAAGCATCAGAGCCGTTTTCACCTGACAGACCTCGGCCGGGCCTATCGCGAACTCTTCGGACGCTACGTGCGCTTCCTCGGAGAAGAAGGGTTCGAGGAGACGCGACGGCTTCCCTACCGGTACTCCCGCTTCGATGACGGTACGCTCTTCCCCGAGAGGGCCCGCCGCATCTTCCGCGAGCTCGGCGAGGAGAGGCGACGGTTCGGCGACCCGTTCCGGACCGGATCCGGCAGCTTCCTCGATTGGCTGCGCGCTCCCCGACAGGCGGAATCGCCCATGACGCACTTCACTTTCTACCTGTACCGGCAGCGCCCCGACGTGATGCAGGCCTTCCCGGACCCGGACGGTGTCCACGCGCTCGCGTTTCACGACTGGCTCGTCACCCACGCCGCAGGAGACCTCGGCGTCGAGGAGCCCTGGATCGAGTCCTTCCGTGCGGTCCGCGAGCAGCTCGCGGCCCGCGATGCCGAACGCCGCCGGGATGCGGAACGGGCCGCTCTCGAGGCGGCGGAGAGGGCGAGGGTCGATGCCGAACGCGCTGCGGTCGAGCGGGCTGCATTCGAGGCCGTAGAGAGGGCGAGGGCCGATGCCGAACGCGCTGCGGTCGAGCGGGCTGCCCTCGAGGTGGCGGCGAGAGCCGATGTCGAACGCGCCGCAGCCGCGGCAAAGGCGAAGGCCGATGCCGATCTCGAAACGGCTCACCTCGTCGCAGCGACTGCTGCCGCCGTCGCCGAGGAGGTGAGGCAGGAGCGCCTTCAGGCCAAACGGATCGACGAACCGAAAGCCGCGTGGAAATGGTGGGGCCGGCTCATCCTGGGACCGGATCGTTACCGGCTTCTCAGGGACCGAAAGTGGGGGCTCCGGCCGAAACCCTGACGGGGCGGGAGCGGGCTTCCTGTTCCCGATCCGCTACGGCTTCTCTTCGGCCAGCGCCAGGGCCGCCCCGAGAACGATCCGACCGCCGGACTCCATCGTCTTCGGCGTGATGAAGTAGACGGTGTCTTCAGGGGCGTGGTATCCATGGTGCTCCCCTCCGGTTCCGAAGAGACTGACGGCGGGAATCCCCCTCTCGAAGAAGGGCGCGTGATCCGCGCGCCCCTCGCCGCGGATCCTTCCCGCCTTCAGGACGAAGCCGGGCACGAGACGGTCACGAGCCCCTTCCATCGCGGCCCTGATCTGCGGAAAGTTCTCGCCGCCGGCGATGTAGAGACCGTTGCCGGCCCCGAGCATGTCCAGGTTGAGCACGGCGACGCACTTCTCGAGACCCTTCGGCGGGTGGCTCGCGAAGTGCTCCGCCCCGCGGAGCCCGAGCTCCTCGGCGGCGAACCAGACGAAGACGATGGAGCGACGGGGACGGGCTTTCAGGCTCGCGGCGGCCCTCGCCACCTCGAGGAGTGAGGCCGAGCCGGAAGCGTTGTCGTCGGCCCCCGGATTCAGCCGAGGCCAGTCGCCGATGTGGTCCAGGTGAGCGCCGACGAGGACGTACTCCCCCTTCAGCGCCGGGTCGGAGCCGGGAAGGACCGCCACGATGTTGTGCGTCGTCACGTCGCGCCACGGCTTCGCCCTCACGGCGAGACGGATCCTCCGGCCCGTCGGGAACGAGGCGAGCCCGCCCTTCGAGAGGATCTTGCGGAGCTCGGCGACGGTCAGCTTCTTTCCGGCGAGGAGCCGGTCGGCGAACGCCTCGCTCACCATCGCCTCGGGAAGGTCGCGGCTGATGCCGACGCTCGTCGAGAGGACGGCACTGTCGACGAGGAAGAACCCCGCGGCGCCGGCGTTCGCGGCGGCGAGGGTCCGCGCGACCGTCGACCGGTGGTCCTGCCAGTCACCGGTCTCGGGTTCGCCCCTCAGGACGAGGACCACTTTCCCCTTCACGTCGAGGTTCGCATAGTCGTCGTGCCCCGCCTCGGGCGCGTGAATGCCGAAGCCGGCGAAGACGACCTCCGTGGTGACGTCGCCGCTGCCGCCGTTCACCATCGGACACCAGTCCTTCAGGACGACGGCGTCCGCCGGCACGTCGTCCTTCTCCCCTTCGGCAGGGAGCACCGTCAGCGTGGCGCTCTCGACGCCGCCGAGGCCGTGGGTGAAGGGCTGCCGGTAGTCGGGGAGCTCGGCGAGCGGGCCGAGGCCCGCCTTCTTCACCTCGGCGACGATGAAGTCGACCGCCTTCGCGTAGCCGGCGGTCCCCGAAAGGCGTCCCTCCATCGCAGGCGAAGCGAGCGTCTCGACGATTTCAAAGGCCGAGGCGGCGGTGATCCGCGCCGCGGCTCTCTCGATCGCGGCCTCCTTCGGAGCGGAGGCTCCGAGAGCCGGGAGGGCGAGGAGGCCGACGGCGAAAAGGGAAACGCCGAAGCGCTGGGCGACGGCGGGAAGCCTCACTTCTTCACTTCCGGGACGGGAGCGGCCGCCAGGGCCTTTCCCGGCTTCAGGGCGGCGAGCGTGGCCGCCTCCTTCTCCGGGGCGAGGCCCGCCTTCATCTTCGAGCGACGCTCCTCGGGAAGGGAGTCCCAGAAAGCGAGGGTCGAGCGAATCGTCTCGCCGAGCGGCCGGAACGTCAGTCCTTCCTTCAGAGCCCGGGCGATCGAGACGTCACCGATGCCGGCCTCCTCTCCCTTCGAGGAGACCCAGATCGGGAAGTCTCCCTCGGGTGTCAGGCCAAGCTCCGTCAGCTTCTCCTCCGACGCCCAGGTGAACGTCGCCTTCGAACCCGTCTCCTTCCGACAAGCCTCGAGGAGGGCGCCCATCGAGAGCCTCTCCTTCGGCCCGGTGGCGATGAAGGTGCCGTTCCTCCCCCTCTCGACCATTCGGATCGTCCAGTCTCCCAGGTCGCGGACGTCGATGAACTGGAGGGGATCCGTCGGGCTCCCCGGCACGAGGACCTCGCCTCCCTTCCGGACCCGGACTGGCCAGTACGTGAAGCGGTCGCTCTCGTCGCGCGTCCCGACGATATAGCCGGGCCTGATGTTGAGCACCTTCCCCGGCATCGCCTTCTCGGCCGCCTCCTCGCACAGGTGCTTCAGCGCACCGTAGTTTCCCTCTCCGATGTCGTTGATGGCGTCGACGTCTGTCCCGGCCGCCAGGCGCGCGACGGCGGACGTCTCGTCCATCCCCGCCTTCATCGGCGGGGTGTAGACCGAGATGGAGGAGATGAAGACGTACTGTCCGACGTTTCCATTCAGGACCTCTGTCACCGAACGGATCTGTTTCGGGAAGTAGCCGGACGTGTCGATGACGGCGTCCCATTTGCGGCCGGCGAGCTTCTTTACGTCGTCCGCGACGTTCCGGTCGCCGTGGATCTCCTCCAGGGGGCGGCCCTTGAAGAGGCCCGGGTTCGTCTTGCCCCGGTTGAAGAGGGTCAGCTCCCACCCCTTCGCGAGGGCCGCCTCGACGAGAGCGACCCCGAGGAACCGGGTCCCCCCGAGGATGAGCAGCTTCTTCTTCGGAGCAGCGGCCTCGGCGGCGCGGGCCCACCGCGGCAGGGCCAGGGCGGCCCCGGACGTTGCGGCCAGGGCCAGAAGATCCCTGCGGCTGAGACGGTCTTTCATCGTCGCTCCTTCACGGGCACCTCGGGAATCTACGCCGGAAAGACGGCGATGTTTCAGCGCTCGGGCGTTTCCCTCACCCGGGCCGGGACGGGCCCCGGGGCTCACTCCCCCTTCACCGTCAGCACCGCCCCGGTCGAATAGGCGTTGAACTCCGGCGCGTACATCGACTGGACCGTCGCCGGTCCGACCCGGAACGTCCCGGCCATGTTCGCTCTGAGGCGGTACTTGAACGCGTACTCGCCGACGGGGAGCTGCTCGAAGAAGAAGTTCGTCCCGCTGTCGCGGACTTCCTCGTACCAGGCGATCCCGAGGTCCCACTTGTAGCGCGACACCGTCGACTCCGGCTCGAAGCCGGCTCCGCGCGGATCGCGCAGGTGGACGTACTCGGCGGCGTGCTTCGTCCGGAGGGAGATCTGCACCTCGATCTGATCCCCCGGTTTAAGCGTCGCGCCGTCCGCGAGGGGCTTGAGGACCCACTCCTTTCCGGTGTTCTCGCGAAGGAAGTACTTCCTCGAGACGTGGAAGAAATCGCCGCGGTCCTCCTCGGGAAGCTTCTCGGTCGAGAAGTGCCAGGCCGCCGAGGCGAAGGCGAAGCCCTTTCCCCCCTTCTCGACGGCGATCGTCGAGGTCGTCTTCGGGTCGACCTGCGGGCCGGGGATGACGACCTGGTTCTTCTTCCCCGTGTATCTGTCGGGCTCGAAGGTAAAGGCCGTCTCGCGCCCGCCCACGATCACCTTCATCGTCTCGCGACCGCCGAGCGCCCCTTCCGCCTTCAGGTAGTGAACGAGCGAGTAGAGGACCTCGGCCGTGGCGCGGGTCGACTTCCACTGGTTCAGCTTCTTGTTCAGGAAGAGCCACTGGACGAGGCCGTCGCGGCGCGGGTCTTTCGGCGTCAGCTCGGTGAGCGTCCGCAGCGCGAACGCGTGCGTCTCGATCGTGTCGTTGTACCAGAGCCAGGAGCGGTCTTCCTGCGCCCAGAAGGTCCCCTGCTCCTCGGTCGTCTTCGCCGAGTCCATGACGCTCGCGAAGACGAGCTGGGCGTCCTTCGGGCGGTCCATCCGGTTGAGCGTGAGAGCGAGGTGGCCCTTGAGGTAGGGCGAGTGTTCCCGCCAGTGCTTGAAGGAGAACGCCAGGATCTCCTTCCGCTCCTCGGCCGTCAGGGCGTTCCCCATCCAGGACGGGTCGGGGTAGCACGACGCGACGTAGTTGACGAACGTCAACGTCTCCCAGCAGCAGTCCTTCGCCATCATCGAGCGGAGGTCCTCGCGGTAGTGCTTCGCGACGTATCCCCAGCCCTTCTCCACCATGTCGCGCGGGACCTCGACGCCGAATTCCGACGCCTTCGCGAGGCCGTGGAGGATGTAGACGGTCATGTAGGGCGACGGCGGGCCGCCCGGCCACCAGGGGAAGCCGCCGATGGACGTCTGCGCTTTCCGGAGCTTGGCGATCGCAGCCTCGCGCTCGGCCTTCGCCACGCGCGGGTCGAGGACCTTCGCCAGTCCCTCTCCCGCGTCTTTGCCGCCACGCGCGTCGACGAGCCAGGGGCTCTCCTCCAGCGTCATCTTCCGGTTCGGGTCGGCGGCGTCCCAGGTCTCGAGCCTCACGTCCCTCTTCGAGAACTCCTTCGCCATCGCGGCGACCGAGGGGTACTTTTCGAAGATCGACGAGACGATGCCGGTGGAGACGAATCGGTTCAGGGTCTGCTCGGTGCACTCGTAGGGGTAGTTGACGAGGTACGGCAGCGCCTCGAGGACGGAGTAGAAGAGCTGCGCGTCGACCGTGACGACCACCTGCTCGTTGATGAGCGTCGGGTCGCCCCCCTTCGCCAGGTCCTCGAACCGGAGCTCCTTCCTCTGTCCCTCGCGCAGCGTGACGAAGCGCGACTGGACGAGGTGCATCCGGCTCGGGAGGACCGGCAGCGGGCGCAGCTCGCCGTCGGAGAGGCTGCCGGACGTCGCGGTGACCTTGAACGCGACGGTCCTCACCCCGGGTGGGGCCGTCAGGAGGAACGTCTGGTTCGTGCCGCCGCCCGCGGGCACCGAGATCGCGCGGCTCATGTCGTTCGCCGAGAGGCCGAAGCGGGCCGAGAGGTCTTCGTTCGTCTCGGGGTCGAGAATCTGGAAAGCGAGGCTCCCCTTCAGCAGACCTTCCGACGCGTTGTTGACGACGACCTTAAGCTCGGCCCGGTCCCCCTCGCGCAGGAAGCGCGGGACGTAGGGACGGACCATCAGCTCCTTGACGCTCTTCGTCTCCTTCTTCAGCGAGCCGCCGCGCAGGTCCTTCGTCACGGCGTGGAGCCAGACGTTCCACGACGTCACGGAGTCGGGGACGGTGAACTCGATCGACGCGGAGCCGTCGGCTCCCGTCAGGAGCTGCGGCGTCCAGAACGCCGTCTCGGCGAAGTTGCTTCGAAGGGCCGGCGCGTCGCCTGCGGCGGGCGCCTCAACTCCGGCGTCCTTCTTCACCTCGCTCTTGTCGTCGCGCGCTTCGTTCGACGCAACTTTCGCCATCTGGCGGGCCGGGGCCGACGCCGGCGCGGGAGGCGGAGCGGCCGCATCCAACGCCATGCTCTCGGCAACCATCGCCCCGCCCAACGCGCCGCGCATCTGATAGCGCCGTCCGCGCGCCCCCGGGCCGCCGATGCCGTAACGGTCGAGCTCCTTGAGGCGGTCCGGCACGAGCGAGGGGGCCGAAGGGGTCGAGTTGAAGCTGCCCAGCACCCACTGGGCCTGCGCCGCTCCGAGCGTCGCGCGCGTCCACGGCGTTCCGATGCGCGACGGGTAGAGTGAGAGGACGGAGGGAGGCTGGTGCGGCGCGAAGACGTCGAGGCTCCGGTCGTACATGTAGCCGAGGAGCTCCGCCGCACCGGCTTCGACCGGCTTTCCGGATGGCGATTTCACCGTGACCCGCCACGTCTCACGTGTCCCGGGACGGATCCGATCGCGGAACGTCGCGAACTCCAGCTTCAGCTCCCTGTCGTCCCACGGGACGAAGACCGCCGCCGTCTGACTCATCCACTGGTGGTCCCTGAGCGCCGAGAGCGTGATGCCGAAGCCGCCGCGGTCCGCCTCCGTCACCGGGATCTCGAGAACCGTGTTTCCCTCTCCGGCCTTCAGTACCGTTCGCGACAGGAGCTTTCCCGCCCGGAATCGCTCGAGGAGCATCGGCTGATCGGAGAGGCCCGAAGTCGCGAGGAGTCGCGCCGTCTCCCCAACGCGGACGGACCCCGACTCGACGAGGAGGGCGAGCGGGACCGACGGCGTCTCCTTTCCGCCGGCGACGAGGAAGTCCCGAAACATTTCGTACTTCGCCCCGAAGTCGTCGACGGTGGTGTAGTGGATCCGCCACGCGCCCGAGTCGAGCTTTCCGAGGTCGAGCTTTGCGAGGCCGTCTGCTCCGTGAACGGCCTCGCCCCGGGCTTTCTCGGCGCCATCGAGGAAGTCGCGCAGCACCCCTTCCACGTTGAAGGAGGTCTCCCAGCGGGGACGCAGGGCGTCCCCGGGGGTCGCGTACGGGGCTCCCTCCGGAGCGCCATCCTCCCCTTCGGCCGGGGCGCCGCGGCGGGGCAGATCCGCAGGGAGGGCGGTCGTCGCCGGGGGAACGAGCGCGATGAGCCGCCAGCTCCCCTTGCCGGCGCGGGGAGCGCCGTCGAGGCTCGACCTCGTGATCGTCGCGGAAGCGGGCTCCTTCTCACGCGCGAAGCCCGTCGGGAATCCAACGCGTGCCTCGACGGAGACGAATCCGAGCCGTACCGCCCTGGTCGCGCTGCGCGTCTCGCCCCCTTCGTCGACGACGTCGGCGCTCACGACGTAGCGCCACGTCAGGTCGCTCCCCTTCGCGGCGGTCTCGTCGACCTCGGGGGTGAAGGAGACGAGGAACGTCCCGTCGGCTCCGAGAACGGTGGCACCGGACGCCACCGTCTGGGCCTTGGACGGCGAGCCCCAGCCCCAGAAGGACCACCACCACGGCCGGAGCGTCTCGCGCGTGACGCGCCATGTGACATTTCCGGAGGCGACCGGAAGGCCGAAGTAGTACTTCGCGTCTCCGGTCAGGACTGCCTTCCGATTGAGCCGCATCGGCTCCTTCGGCTCCTGGAACGCGACCTCGAACGTGGGCCGCTTGTACTCCTCGATCCTCACCGGCGTGCTTCCCGAGAGCGAGCTCTCGAGCCGCCAGCCGCCGAGGAGGCGCCCCGTCGGAACGACGAACTCGCCGGCCGCGGTGCCGAAGGCATTCGTCGATACCGAGCGCGTCTCGACCCGCTCTCCGTTCGGGTCGATGAGCCAGACGATGACCTGTGTCTGCGCCGCTGCCTTGAACCGCGCATTCTCCTGCGAGCCCTCGTAGGCGAGGACCTTCCAGAAGAGCGTCTGCCCGGGCCGGTAGATGCTCCGGTCCGTATAGAGGAGCGACGCCGTTCGGTTTCCGGCGGTACCCTGCCGGTAGAAGCCGACCTGCTGGCCGTCGAAGGTGACGTGGGCGCCCTTCTTCGCCAGGAGATGGAAGGAGTTCCCCGTCCTCTCTCTTGAAGCGAACGAAACCGTTCCATTCGCGTCCGTCTTCTTCACCTCGTCCCGGCGGTGCCCCTCCTTCCAGTCGAAGCGCCAGAGCGCGACCTCGACGTCGGGAACCGGGGCGCCCGTGGCTCCCGAGAGAATGCGTGCCCCGACGGCCCCCGTCTCGGCCTCGGGCCGCACGACGAGCACGAGGTCGGAAACGAAGAGGTTCGTCCCGACGACGACGTTGTCGGACGCGCCGAAGTCCTTCCGGGCCGACGCGAGGACGACGTAGAACCCCGGTTCCTTCAAGGGAGGGGTGACGAACGTCCGGTGCATCTCGAAGTCGGGCGTCGGCGGAAGGTCCACCTTCCACTCTGCGGCCGGCCCCGTCGCCACGAGCTTGCGCATGTCGTCGGAGGTCGGGAGAGCCGACCAGTCCTTCGACCCCTCGATCTTCTTTTCCACGTCCAGCTTCACGGCCCGGAAGTGAACGGCCCCGAGGTTCCTGTGCGTGACCTCGATCGACCTCTTCCCCGGCCCGTCGACGGCCATCGCCTGGAGGCGGACCTCGGGCGCCTCGATCGACTTCACGATCGAGAGGCAACGCTGGCCGCCGACGGACGCGGGATACGCTGCGCGCCCTTCCTCGGCCTCGCGTCGGGCAGCGACCCTTCGGTTCGGGTGGCTGCCGCGCTGATGCAGGTCGGCCACCTCGGCCTTCCCCATGGCCCACCAGGAGTCCGACCGGAAAGCGGAGAGGCGGCCCTCGAGGTCCTTTCGGATCCGTGTCTTCTCTCGCTCCTCCGTGAAGGATGCCGACAGGCGCCGCACGCGCTCGAGGCGCGCCTCGAGCTGCGCGCCCTTCCTTCCGGCGCCGGAATGCCACCCTTCGAGGTCGGTCAGGACGGCAACGATCTTCGTCAGCGGGTGAACCGCCGGCGCGGCGAGGTCGACCTGGGCGGCCTCGCTCGCATCACCCCTGAGTAATGCCCCAAGGTCGAGCCGCCAGATCTCGTTCGACTGCTCCGGAGTCCAGCCCGCCGTGTCGGCCAGGAGGTCGACGAGGAGGTAGCTGACGGCGTCGCGGAGAGTCCCGCGGATCTCTTTCGGGTAGCTGTTCGGGTCGACGACGAGGTCGGCCGAGGCCACCGGCTCAATCCCAAGCGCGTCGCGCATCCCCCAGACCTCGAGCGCCGCCCTCAGCGCCTCGGCCAGGATCTGTTCGCGCGTCCACGCCTTGAGGTCCACGACGCCTTTCGTGTCGACCCGCTCCCGCTGGCCGACCTCCCACGAGTAGGCCCGCTGGTACGTCACGAGCGAGTGCCCGTAGAGGAGCCCGAGCTGCGCGCGAGACATCGGCCCCTTCGGCCAGGGTTCCTCGCGCAGCCTACGGACCGCCGTCTCGTAGCCGTGGAGGCCGATCCGGAGCTGGGTCACCGTGACGAGCGCCTTCGTCCAGGCCTTCTCGTCTCCCTTCGCCTTCGCGGCGGCGAGGAGCGACTCCGCGGATTTCGCCGCCTCCTCGTACTTCTGCTCTGTCACGAGACGGTCGACGTCGGCCCAGGACGTGTCGGCTTTCGGCACGGGTTTCACTCCCTTCCCGCTACCTTTCAGAGGAGAGAGGGCGAGCGCGCCTCCGGCGAGGAGGACGACGACGG
>DIAY01000128.1 GCA_002414905.1 Holophagales bacterium UBA5066
TCAGATTCCGGTGGCCGCGGACATGAGCCCCCGGCGATCGCGAACGGCCTCCGCCTCCCGGCGGAGGCCGTTCACTTTTCGATCGTGTAGAAGATGTCTCCGGCGTTTTCCGCGCCGGTCTCCGCGCGCACGGTCCATTGCCGGTTCAGGATGTAGCTGACGCGAAGCGTGGAGGCGCGCGTAAAGAGCCCGATTCCGTACTCGACGTAGATTCGCGGCGAGAAGGCCTTTCCGACGATGAGCGACGCCTCCCGGAACGTGCTTTCGGTCTCGATGCGCGCCTCATCGAGACCGAAGTGCGCCGCGAGCTGCTTCACGAGGAGGTCGCCGCCCTTGATTCCGAGGGAGCCCGCGGCGTTCGTGACGAGACTGCCCTCCTGTTGCGTCGCCTGGTTCAGGGGATGGCCCAGGAGGATGTACGAAAGGACGTCGGCCTGACCCATCGGCGGATCCGAGAAGACGGTCGTTTCCGGGTTCTGCAACGTGCCACGGATGACGAGACCGGCCACGGTGCCGTCCTTCGCCTTGCGGGAGGCCCGGACGTCGATTGCAGGGTTGTCGAGGGGTCCGCCTCCGAAGACGAGCCGGCCGCGCTCGATGCGAAGATCCTGTCCGTACGCCTTGTACGTTCCGTCGCGCAGCTCGAGCTCTCCCGTCGCGGTCGGGTGGCGGCCAGGCTCTTCGATTGCGAGAAGAGAGCCCGCGATTTTCGTTTCGAGCCCCGAGGCCTTGAGATGAACCTTATCGCCAAGGATCAGCCGCACCCTTGCGTGCAGCTGGCGCACAGGCTTCGGCGTGCCTGCCGTTTCGGGCTCGCCGTTCACTATGACGACGTCGGGCGAGACGGGCACCTCGGCAAATGCCGATTTCCGCTCATATTTCGCGAACGGCACCTCGAGCTCGCCCGTCACGTCGACGCGGGACCCGAGGAGCGTCAGGGTGAGCCGGGGGGAAACGAGGACCCGGTTCTCGGGGGGCTGATTCAGGGCTTCGACATCGGTGCCGGTGAGCTTTACGACCGTGGCGGTAAGGGCTCCCGGGGTCACGGGCGTTTCGCCCTCTATCCGCAGCGTTCCGCCTCCCGAGACGAGGCTGCCCTCGAAACGCAGCGGACCCGAGCCATCGCCCTTCGCGACGAGCCCGATCTTCTGGAGCGTGATGCCGAGCACGGGCACCATCGCGCTCCCCTCGGAGAGCACCGCCTCGCCCCTCACCCGCGGGTTTCCGAGCGTTCCTTCCAGATCGAGGTCGGCCTTCAGGGACCCCTTCACGTCGCGCACGTCGGACACGAAGCCCTGCACCACGTCGAGGCGCGCCAGGTCGAAGTGGACCCGTCCCGTGACGGGCTGCGCCTTCGGTGCGAGCTGCCGTTCGGCAAAGCGCGGGAACCGCAGGTCGATCGCAACCCGTCCGGATTCGGCGAGAAGTGTTCCCGCGACGACGTGAAGGCCTTCGCGATCGGCCGTCAGCTTCAGCGCTGCGTCGCGGTAGGCCACCTCTTCCCGGACCTTCCCCGGCCCGGGGAAGCGGATTGTTCCGGGCCCGGGCCGGAGATCGACCTCCGCCGAGAGAGATCCGTCCGCCCCTCCCTGCCCCTTCGCCGTACCCTCGAGAACACCGGTGATCGTCACATTCTCTGGCAGGGACGGACCGAAAAGCGTCAGGGGAAGGCGCTCCGCCCGCGCGTCCACCGAGAAGGCGCCGGCGGCGTAGGACCCCGATGCGCAGAGGCGTCCGCCCTGAGACGCGAAACAGAAGCCGTCGAGCGTGGACTGCTTCGCGCTCGCCCGAATGCCGGCAACCCCTTCCAGCGTCCAGCTTCCCGCGCGCTGCGTCGTCACGTCGAGCTTTTGCAGCTCGCCCGCGAATACCGTTCGGGCCGCGTCGAGACCGCCGGCGAGAACCGTCGAGACCGAACCGTCGGGACTCTCGCCGTCGACGGTCAGGGTGAATGCGCTGCTCCTGCCCCTCACGGTCAGCTTCACCTCCGTGGCAGGGCGGACCTCCGGCGAGAACGCGAAACCCGTCGCGAGAAGAGACACGTCGAGCGGGCCATTCGGAGCGAGGTCCACGTCCAGAGAGCCCGCGAGACGCATGACCCGGCGTGTTCCGAAGCCGAGAGCCGAGCCTTCGAGCGTCGCCTGGATATGTGGCGCATCCCGCGTCCCCACGACGCGGCCCTTGGCGCGGAGCGCCCCGGTGGCCCCTGGCGAGAGAGCCGCAAGGCTGGGCACGTCGAGGTCGAACACGAGATCCGACGCTCGGCGCTGCGCCCCGACGACACCCGACGCCAGCAGCCGGGCCTCGCCCGCGCGCACCTCGAAATCGGTCACGCGGAGCGTTTCGCCTGCAAGGTCAATCGTGCCCTTCGCTGTGAAGGGTTGTTTTCGGAACGTACCCTCGCCGTGCGCGAGCTCGACATGCGCTTCGGGACCCTGCGGCGTCATTCGTCCCCGCGTCGCGAGGTCGAACGCGAGGGTGCCTTCATATCCATTCCAGCGCACCGAGGGGTCGATCGACCGGCCCCGCAGGGTGAGATCCCAACCGACCTCCGGGCTCCAGGCGACGCGGCCCGAGCCCTCGACCTGGCCGCCGAGGGTCGCGACTCCCAGGGCGTCGAGGCGGAGATCGCTCTGGCTGCCCGTCCCGCGGAGCGTAATCCGAGCCTCGGGGATCTCGTCGCCGGCCACGTCCGCGGCTGCCTCGACGGCGTAGCGGGCGAGGGTTCCTTTCACGCGGGCACGCCCCTCCCGGCTCGTGAGGACGGGCTTTGCGGTCAGCGGCAGCTCGAGGTCTTTCCAGGACACCTCGAGGTCCAGCAGGGCTTCCGCGTAAGGCCGCGGCGACTCGGGCAGGGTCACCTTTCCCGTGACGGTTGCGACGGCGGCCTTTTCCGGAACCGTGACCTCGAGTTTCCCGATCGAGAGCACGCTCCCCTTGCGGTCCACGCTGAAGGCGACGTTCGCACTCGCGAGGATCTCCGAGACGGTCTCGACCCGGCCCTCGAGATGCAGGGCGTCGGGTGGTCCCGTCACGCGGATCTCGCCGCCGAGTGTGGCCGCAGGCAAGGAGGGCTGAAGCGTCCTGGTTTCCACGCCTCGAAAGCGTGCCGTAACGTCCAGGACGAGCTTGCGGAACGGTTCCTCGAGCACGGCATCGATCTCGGCGGCGAACGGCTGCTCCAGCGTCTCCTTCACCGCCAGGCGCGCGAGGTCTCCGCGGAAGGAGCCGTGCCCCGAATACGCCGGCGAATCTGGCGGCCGGTAGGCCCACTTCATGTCGAGGCTCACGGGATAGTCGCCGAGTGGCGTCACCGTACCCTCGAAATCGCCGTCGAAAAGGGGTGCGCGGATGGAGAGCCTCTCGATGCGCAGAACGTCGTCGACCGTGGCCGTCGTCATCGCGATCGAATCGACGAGGAGCGCGGCTCCGGGATCCTCGCCGAGCTTCAGGCTCGAGACGCGCGCGTCGTGCACGACGATGTTGATCGGGAGATGAATGTCCGTGAGCCCTTCGCTCTCGTCGGCGTTCTCTTTCGACGTGAGGACGACGCCATCGGCAACGAGCGACACGATGTCGAGCTGGCGCCGCAGGAGCCTGGCGAGGTTCCACTTCACGCTCAGCGTCTCGACCGTCATGCGCAGGGAATCGGTCTCGTACACGAGCCCGCGAATCGTGAACGGGCTGGCGAGATGCCCGTCCACGGCGTCCGCTTTCACGACGCCGCCCTTCATGAGGACCCCGACCTTCGAGAGAGCGAAGCGGGCACCCGCTTCCGTCCCGAGTAGCCACATCGTCCCCGCGCCGCTGACGAGGGAAAGGACGAAGAAGATCGCGATGGCGCGGCGCAGCGCCTTTCGAAGCGCTGGTCTCACAGGTCCGGCCCGATGTTGAGGTGGAGCTTGATGGGAGAGCCGGGCTGACTCACGGCCCAGGCGACGTCGCCTCTCACGAGGCCGATCGGCGAACGCCACCTCAAGCCGACGCCGACACCCGTTTCGAGGTTTCCCCCAAAGTCGATGGACGCGTTGCCCGTGTCTGCGAAGACCGCGGCGCGAAAGCCACCCCAGCGGTCCAGGACTTTCTTGTCGACCTCGACGCTCGCCACGCGCAGGAAGCGGCCGCCGATCACGTTGCCCGCTTCGTCCCGCCCGCCCAGGCTTTCGTACGCGAAACCCCGGACGGAGAGAGCGCCGCCGGTGAAGTGCCGCATGCGCGGTGGCAGCTCCCGGAACTCCGAGGTGGCAGTCACGCCGAGCTCGGCGCGGCCGAGGACCCGAAAGCCCGCACCGAGGGTGCGGATGAGCTTTCCCGCGGCCTTCACCTGGAAGAACGAGGCGCTCGAAAGCACGCCGTTCACCGAGCCACGGGTTTCGAACCTCAGGCGGTGGCCGTTCGTCGTCTCGATCCGATCGTCAGCGACCACGCGGGTCAGGGTGAACTCCGGCGTCAGGAGGTTCGTCGTACCCGAATCGAGACCTACGGTGAACGTGTCACGCTGGAAAAGGAGCGAGATCGTCGGAAGCCATCGCCCGGCGGACCACGAGTAGGTGGGTCCCGAAAGGAATGTGCGGCTCTTGCTCGTGGTGGGCGTGAGATCCGCATAGGCCACCATGAGGGCCAGGAAGTCGGTGCGCGGATAGCGCCCCGGAATCAGGAACCGCGCGGAGATGCTCTTCTCCAGATCCGACACCCTGGCTTCGGCGGATGCGTGATGACCTTTGCGATTCAGTCGGCGGAGTTCCACACCGACGTTCCCGCGGAACCCGGTATCCGTCCCGTAGCCCGCACCGAACAGGTACTTCTGGCGCTTGCTGGGAAGGAGCGTCACGTCGACGGGGACGCGATGGCTCCCCGTCCCAACCGCCTCCTCGACCCGCATCTCCACTTCGACGCGGCTGAAGTATGGGGAGTTGGCCAGCGCCTCCTGCATCTTCAGTAGCTCCGAGAGCTTGAGCGGATCGCCTTCCGTCCAGGTGACGTAGCCCCGGATCACGGCCTCGTCGAGGAAGTCCTGCTGAAAGCGCACCTTTCCGAATCGGTAGGCCCGGCCAGTCTCCAAGTGGAGGACGGCCCGAGCCACGTAGGCCTCGAGATCCACCTCCACCCGGTGCACCGTGAATGCGGCCCGAACGTAGCCCCGCTCGCCGGCCTCGTCCTGGACGACCTTCTTCGCGAGCTCATAGTCGGCGTGGTTCACGATGGCGCCAGGTCGGAGGACGGAGTCGTCGACGAGGGGCTTGAAGAGATCCGCCCCCTCCCCGTCGATCGTGAACGTGACGGACTCGTATCGGAGGGGCGGACCGGGGTCGATCGCGTAACGCGCCACGAACGTCCCATCCGGCGCGCGGGCGAGGGCCGGAGTGATGACGGGCTTGTAGAAGCCATACGGCTGCAGAGCAGTACGGATCTCTTCGGGTGCCGCTGCGTGGAGCTCCCGGATTCGGCTCTCGGTGAGGTTCCCGGCATTCCCAGCGCCTTCGATGCTCAGGATGGAGAGAACGTTTTTCTTCAGATCACCCGTAGGGAGATAGCTTTCGATCACGCCGCCGAGACCTTCGATCTCCACGCGCAGCTCTTCCTTCGGTTCCGCGGCCTCGAAAGGTGCCGCTGGTGCGAGCCGGCACGGCACGAACAAGAGCCCGAACGAGAGCTGAAGGAGCACCGCGCGCGTAAAACGCCGGGCCGGAATCGTGGGACGTATCTTCAAACAGCGACATCGCCCCGGCGGGAAGGACCCGGGCATCCTGTCTCTTCGGCCGCCGCATGACGGTCGACGATGTTCGAGCCCCCGGTCGTCGCGAGCTCGGTCAGGAAACGACGTGCCGCGAGAGCGTCGATCCGTCGTCCGGTGAGATAGCCCTTTCGCTCCATCAATCAGATTCCTCCGATTCGGAGCGTCGCAGGTTCGATGCCAGGCTCGAGAGCCTGCCGTCCCTCGGGCTCCTTCAACGTTCGTGAATCGCGGAGGCAGGGTTCTGGCCGCTCACCGCGCGCTGTACTCTTCCCTTGACCGCACCGATAACGGCCCCGACCGCGATTCCCACTGCTGCCTCGGCCACACGGCGCGCGAATGATTCGTCTGTCCCCAGGATCCTCGCCGAGGGGCGCATGCCCGCCCGCTGGTCGCGGAAATGTCCTGGGGACCTCTTCGCCCGGCTCTTCGTCCGGTAGATGACGAGGCCGACCGTCAGGGCCACGAGGCTCGCTCCTACCGCGATGATCAGCCCCTTGTGCTTCCTGGCACTGCTTTGAATGTCGAGGACCTCATGTCGGCGTCGGTCGAGCTCGGTGACGTAGATGTCGAGATCCGACCGAATGCCCTCGATCTCCGAACGAAGCTGAGTCAGCATCTTCGAAGGCTGGGCACCAACGTCGCCCTTCCTGGCGGCTGGAAGCACCGTGGGCGAGGTGTTTTCAAGAGGGAGGCCCTTCACGACAGCCGGTTCCTGGTCCATTCGACATTCTCCTTGATGGTCGCCCGTGTCATTTCCAGCGGAGTGGTCACGCGTTTGCTCCAGCCGACCGCGCCAGCGACCGCCGCCAGCACGATGAGCGGCGCGGCGATGGCGAGGGCCGCCAGCCACGGGGCCATTCGGTCGGCGAGGACGAAGACCAGGGCGACGAGGAGCATATTGATACCCAGCAGCAAAGCGGCAGCTGCGATCGCGAGGCCCTTCACCATCTCGAGCTCGGACTTCAGGTCGGCCTTGATCTCGGTCTTTGCGAGCGTGACCTCCTTCTCGACCAGGAGCCCCGCCTTGTCGCTGATCGAGCCGATCAGCTCGGCGAGCGGCATCTGTTCGAGCGGGCTTTTCGTGTCAGGTCGCGGAGCCGCGTTCCTGGTGGTCGATCCGAACGTCATGGAGTCCTCCTTGGGACGGTCTTTCGACAGAAGCTGCGGTTCGCCGCGGACGGCGCGCGCGAGCTGCAGCGTCTCGCGGTAAAGCGTCTGCCAGTCTCCGTAGGCTACAGGCAGGCCCAAAATCTCCTTCGCTATGGCGTCGACCCGTGCGAGGAGAACAGGGGAATCCTGATGTGCGGGATTCGCGCCGTACACCTTCCAGACGTCCTTGATCTCCCTCTCGATAACCTGCGCTTGCGGGTCGAACGTCTGGAGCACCTCCGTCCGGGTCAGGCGTTCGGCGATCAGACCATGAGCGCGCGGGGTGGAGTTCTGGTCTCCACGCAAGGTGACACCATTGGGTTCCAGCAGGAGGTCCAGGGTGGGAGAACGGAAGTACTCGAGCCTGTCCGGGACGAAGCCTCGGAAGGCCTCTCCTCCGAGGGCCCTCAAGATCGCCATCGGGGCCTTCATGACCCAGGTGGGCTCGGCACGCTCCAGCGGAAGCCCGTGATCCTTCAACACTTCGACTATCTGGTCTGCGGTTTCGTGGTAGGTCTCGGGCTTGACGATGAGGGGCACGAAGTCGTCGTAGATTCCCTTGATTATCGAACTCACCTTGCGGAAGGGCGTCGCGACGAGCAGGAAGAGGAACGCTCCCGCGAGGGCCGCAGTGATCGGAAAGCCGCGGAGCAGGCGTTTGAGCGGTGATTCCGGTTTCGGCGGCGGAGGAGCGCGTCGGGAAAGGACGATCCCGAGGACGAGAGGGACGACGAGCGCCAGGAAGATCCAGGCTGGGCGGATGACCGAACTCGGAATCTTCTTCGAAAGCGGGACGAAGGCGAGGGTGAAGGCGGCGATCCGCGGGAAGACGGTGCCGAGGAGCAGAACCGGCCAGGCCGCGGAGGCCGCCACGAGGATCGAAAGGCGGGTCTGCTCGTTCGGAGTTGGTTGTCCGAAGAGAGCCGTGACAGCCCAGCCGAAGAGGGTACTGAAAAGTTTTCCGGTAAATCGGGTTACGAGGCTGATGATCGCCTGCAAAATCATCATGTAAGCCGCGACGCAAGAATCGAGCCGCTCGGGCGGCTCGTGCGCCTCTCCTTACTTCGCAGTCTTCCCGGGCGGTTTTCGCACGCCACTGATCCTGGCCAGTTCTTTGTCAAAGCCGGGGAGGGTGGCGCTCAAGAACGCATTTTCGAAGAGGCGGAGCACGAGTTCCAGCGTGTTCGTCCGGACATTTCCCAGCTTCCCCGCAACGCGCGTCTTTGTCGCCACCTCTCCTCCCTTGTGGTTCTCGAGGAGCTTTGCCAGGCCTCCGACGAGCTGTTCATAGAGCTTTCGAAAAATGTTCTCCTCCGCATCCTGGCGCGCTTCGTAGACCTTCAGGTCACGAAAGAGCGGCCTGATGTAGCCGTCGATCATGACGTCCTTCACCTCGAGCTGACAGAAGAAGGAGAAGAGGCCCGAGGTGACGTCGAACTTCCCGCAGGCTTTCATGAGGTCGTTCATGCGCCGCATGTTCAGGTGTGCGTGTCCGACGGACACGGAATACCCCGTGAGACTCCGGTTCATGCTGCCTTCGAGATGACGCCGGAGCGGTTCGTCGCTGAAGTACGTCATCGCCACCACGACCACGAGCGCTGCGCCGGCTGCTGGCACCGCCCGTTTCCATACCCGACGGCCTTTCGCACGGGCGGCCGCGTTCGATTTCAGCGGGGACTCGTCTGGTTCCCGACTGGGCTGAGGGCCGATCATTCCCGGAGTTGCGCAAGGGGCGTGCCGTTCGTATTCCCACGGTGGAGGAGAAGGTGCGCCCGGGCCCTCTGAATAAGCGTCGGAGCGAGGACCCGGCCCAGGCTCACCAGGCAGGCATGCACTTTGCGAAAAGTGTCGCAGGAGGCCTTACACATGAACACGAGCGGGAAAGTTGAAACGATTACCCCAGCCAATGCGAAGCCCAACCCTGCGTCGAATCCCGATCCGATCACGGGTGCGCCGTATTCCCATCCTGTCGAAACCGCCGTGGGATCCGCGAGCGGCGCCGGAGCCGGTGCTCTGGCCGGCGCGGCGATCGGCGGGCCCATCGGTGCCATCGCAGGCGCTGTTGCGGGTGCTGTGATCGGCGGCGTGGGGGGCCACGCCGTCGGCGAGGCGATCGACCCCACGGTGGAGCTGAGCTACTGGCGCACGAATTACAACACGCGCCCGTATTACAAACAGGGCCGGGCGTTCGAGGACTACGAGCCGGCGTACCGTTACGGCTGGGAAAACGCGATGACCAGAAGGGAAGCGACCTTCGAGGAGGCGGAGAAGGCTGACCTCTCCGCAGGCTGGCTGGCCGCTCGCGGCACCTCGCGTGAGGCCTGGGAAGACGTCCGCGACGCGAGCCGCGATGCCTGGGCTCACGCGCGTACGAATCACAAACAGTAGTCATCCGGGGTTCTCCGGGAGGGTTCGACAGCTGTTCTCCCAGGCTGCCTCGATGAGGCGCAGTCCCGGAGAGCATCTCGCGGCACTTCCGGACTCTTGGCTGATCTACGGCCGGAAATACAGTATCTAGTATCTGTCGATCGACGGGCGTTGGCGGACGCCGTCGCCCTCGAGTCGACCACATTCGCGGGAGTTGTCTGGCTTGAATTCAGGACCGGTCGAGCTGGCTGACCGCATTCACACCCTTAGAAGGAGAGATCCATGGCAAGCAGGACTAAAACCACACGCCGGAAGACGACGACTCGAAAGACGGCCTCAAAGGCTCCGGAAGCCACGACCATGCTGCGTGCCGATCACAAGCTGGTCAGCGGTCTGTTTGAGAAGTTCGAGAAGGCCCGCTCGTCCGAGAGGAAGAAGGCAATCGTCGCCAGGATCTGCACCGAGCTGACGGTGCACACCCAGATCGAGGAAGAGATCTTCTACCCCGCGTTCAAGGACGCGTTGAAGGACCACGAGCTGGTTCCCGAAGCGAACGTCGAGCACGATTCGGTGAAGGATCTGATCGCGCAGGTCGAGGGCGTCGAGCCCGATGGCGAAACGTACGACGCCAGGGTCAAGGTGATGGGCGAGTACGTGAAGCATCACGTCAAGGAAGAGCAGACGCAGATGTTCCCCAAGGCCAAAAAGAGCGGTCTGGACCTGCGCGAGCTGGGCCGGAAGATGCAGGAGCGCAAGAAGGAGCTCATGGCCGAGCGCGACTGAAGTTTCATCGGGAGTCGGGATTCCCTGTCTGAACCCGGGTGAATGAGTCCCGAGGGGCCTGAAGGCTGCTGCATCAAGCCTGGCCGACGGATAGGAATCCCGATTACCGCCGATGAAGCGTTGAAGGTCCGGACGAGGCTCCTGTTCCCGGTGAAACATATCGCCACTTGACAAATGCGACAGCGACTGTCACATTCATCCCGTGAGCGATGCGCGGGACTACGGGATCGAGGAGCTGGCCGAGCTGGGGGGCGTTACCCGGCGAACGGTCCGCTACTACGTCCAGGAGGGGCTCCTTCCCGCGCCCCGCGGCGTCGGGCGAGGGAGGCACTACGGGCCCGAGCATCTCGACCGGCTACTCCAGGTGAAGTCGATGCAGGAGCGTGGGGAGAGCCTCGAGGCTATCTGCACGGCTCTCTCGGGCGGTTCGAGGCGGCGGGCTCCGGCGCCCGGGCCGCAGGTCCAGAGGGAGGTCGTGACCCGCATCGTGCTGGCCGACGGCCTTCAGCTTCTCGTGTCGGGCGGCCGGAAGCTGCCGCCCCCGGGCATCCTGGCCGAGCTGGCGGCGTGGTGCGACGAGCGCTTCCGAAAGGACGAAGAAAGATGACAGCGACTCCCGCGTCCGGTCTCCTGGTTCGTGGAGTTCCCGTCCCGCTCGAAGGCGTTTTTGTCGAGGCCGAGATCCACGGCTTCGCCGCCCGCGTCACCCTCTCCCAGCGCTTCCACAACACCGAGACGACCCCCATCGAGGCGACGTACGTCTTCCCGCTCGAGGAGGGGGCCGCCGTCTGCGCTTTCGAGGCGCTCGTGGACGGCCGGCTCGTCGTCGGCACGGTGATGGAAAAGGAGAAGGCCTTCGAGGCCTACGACGAGGCGATCGCCGCCGGGCACGGCGCCTTCCTCCTCGACGAGGAGAAGCCCGACGTCTTCACGACGAGCATCGGGAACCTCCCTCCCGGCAAGGAGGTCGTCGTGAAGATCACGACCGTCTCCGAGCTTCCCGCAGAGGGCGACGGCCTGCGCTTCGTTCTCCCGACGACGGTCTCGCCGCGCTACGCCCCCGCCGAAGACCGCCGCGGCGTCGGCCGGACGCCGGAGGAAGCGCTCAACCCGCCCCGGGCGCTCGCCGTTGGGTACGGCCTCTCGCTCCGCGTCTCGCTCGACATGCCGTCGGCCATCCGGGGCGTCGAGTCCCCCTCGCACCCCGTCTCGGTCGATCTCGACGGCACGCGGGGCACCGTGACTCTCGGAACAGAGGAGACTGCCCTCGACCGCGACTTCGTCCTCACCGTCCGCCTCGCCGAGCCGCACGCTCCGAGCGTCCGTGTGGAGCGGGCCCCCGACGGCACGCACGTGGCGATGCTGACGTTCGTGCCGCGATTCGGCGAGGCCGGAAGCGAGGTTGCGGGGAGCGCGAAGGGAGAGATCGTATTCCTCGTCGACCGCTCCGGGTCGATGGGAGGAACGTCGATCGCAGAAGCGAAGAACGCTCTCCAGCTTTGCCTCCGGAGTCTCACGCCGGGCCTCGCCTTCAACATCATTGGCTTCGGCAGCGGGTCCGAGACGCTCTTCCCGAAGAGCCGCCCCTACGACGAGGTAAGCCTCGCCGAAGCGAGCCGGCACGTGAAGGAGCTGCAGGCCGACCTCGGCGGAACGGATATCCTTCCGCCGCTGAGGGCCGTTTTCGGGGCGCCCGTCGTCGATGGATTGCCGCGTCAGATCTTCGTCCTGACCGACGGCCAGGTCTCGAACACCGAAGCGGTCATCGCCCTCGTGAGGGCCAACGCGGCCACGACGCGGGTCTTCACGTTCGGTATCGGGGCCGGGGCGAGCCTTCACCTGGTCAAGGGAATGGCCCGCGCAGGCGGCGGCGAGGCCGAGCTGATCGCGCCCGGGGAGCGGATCGAGCCGAAGGTCATGCGCCAGTTCGCCCGCGCCCTCGCCCCGGCGATGGGGGACGTGCGGGTCGACTGGGGCCGCGCGAAGGCGCTCCAGGCGCCGCACTCCGTCCCGCCCGTCTTCGACGGTGGGCGGCTCGTCGTCTACGGAATCCTCAAAGGGAATGCCGCCTGCGACGTGACGCTTCGCGCGAAGGCCCCCGGGGGAGAGCTCGTCGTTCCGATGCGGCTCGAGACGAAGGGCGCACCGGAAGGAAAGCTCCTCGCCACGCTGGCAGCGCGCACGCTGATCCGCGACCTCGAGGAAGGCGCGAGCCCGCTCCACACCACGCGCGGGTCGCTCCAGCGGCGCACGACCCGGGACAAGGTGAAGGAGGAAATCGTCCGCCTCGGCGTGACCTACGGCCTCGCCTCGCGCGAGACGTCGTACGTCGCGGTGGAAGAGCGCGAGGTGCCTGTGAACGGGGAGATGGTTCTTCGGAAGGTCCCGATCGCTCTGACGCGCGGCTGGGGTGGGGAGGAAGAGGCGGGCACCATGGCGAGCATGGCCCTTGCGTGCGATTCCGGCGCCGCTTCCTACGGCGTCGGTTTGGTGAACTCGCGGGCGCGGGGACGGGACTCGCTCTTTGACATCCCGATGTTTCTCAGGAGAACGATGACCGAGCCCGCACCCGAACGCGCCGCACTCCGCCCGCTCGACCAACTCGTGGCACTCCAGAATGCCGACGGCTCCTGGGCGCTGACGAACGAGCTCGCCGAGGCCCTCGGCACGAAGCTCGCCGACCTCGAGAAGGTTCTCGCGTCCGCGAAGGGCGACCGCCCCTCCGCGCGGAAGGCCTGGGCCACCGCCCTCGCCCTCGCCTGGCTCGCGAAGCACGCGTCGAACGAGAAGGACGAGTGGATCCTCCTGGCCAGGAAGGCGCGCGCGTGGCTCGATACCTGCGGCGTCGCCGCACCGGAGCCGTCGGGCTGGCTCGCTATGGCGGAGGCACGTGTCGGCGGGTGACCTTCACTTGACGCTACAGGCCGGTGAGGACGACAACGTGCCGCGCGAGGCGGGCGAGATCTCCGTCTTCCTCCCGGCCGCTCGTCAGGGCGACACCGAGGATCGTCCTGGCGAGCGTCTCCCGGTCTCTGGCGCCGATGATCCCCAACTGGCCGTCCGTCACGATCACGGCGCGGCGCACGCGGGCCTCGCGGATGTGCCGTGCTACGGGGACGATGCTCGTGCCACCCGTCGTCATGCACGTGCCCGTCGCGAGGTCTTCGACGGAAACGTCCTGCAGGTTCGTCGCGAAGATGTGGACATCCCTCCCGACGAGGTGCGCCACGTCGCGCACGGCCTCATGGAGCTTCTCGAGCAGGCTCTCGACGCTGCCCGAGACGTCGAGGTAAAGGTGGACTCTCTCCCCGACGCCGACCCGAAGAACGAGGTCCGTCAGCGTTCGCCGTGGGATCGCCGCCACCGTCACAACCGGTAGGATGTCCGCTGCCCACGGACGGATGGTGTCTGAGGGGAGGTCCGGATCGCCGGGCGGATGACCGACGACGTCTCGATTCAGTTCATCCTCTGTCGTGGCCTGGGGGCGGCGGCAGAGAGCCGGGCCTGCCTCGCACCGAGGAGGATCGAAGGACTATTTCCGCACGCCGGCATCTTCCTCGTCTACACGTCGAGCTCGATCGCTTCGACATTCCTGGTCACCGCCGGGACCTTCGGTGCGATGAGCGCCTACGGCCTCGTCACGAGCCGGCCGCTCGACGGGCTCGGCTCCTTCGCGTTCATGGGCCTCATCGGAGTGATCCTCGCCAGCGTCGTGAACCTCTTCCTGCGCAACTCGATGCTCGAGTTCGTCATCAGCTGCGTGGGAGTGATCGTCTTCGTCGGGCTGACGGCCTACGACACGCGCAAGCTGAAGATGATGGCGGCGCAGATCGATGCGGACTCGGAGTCCGGGCGGAAGGGAGCGATCCGGGGTGCCCTCTCGCTCTACCTGGACTTCATCAACCTCTTCCTGATGCTCCTCCGCCTCTTCGGAAACCGGCGCTAGACCAGGGGCCGGGCTACCGGACCAGCTCGACGCGTCGCAACAGACCGGGGGCGTGGGCGAGCCTGGCATCGCAGGTGAGGAGCACTGTATCGAGCGCCTCGGCGAGCGCGACGTAGACCGCATCGTAAGCGGTCAGCCGGTCGCGGAGAGCCCAGACCCTGCCCAGGAGCGGCTCGTGAGAGTGGCGTTCCAGGTCCAGAGCACGGAGGTCCTCGAGCGCGGAAGCCCCCGCGGTCGCGTCGAGCCTGCCGTCCCTCACGAAGCGGCGCAGCGCCTGGGTGACCTCGACATCGGCCAGACACGGGACATGGAGACCCAACGCCGGGTCAGCGATGCGGACCGCGATCGCACGGCCGCTCTTCGTCCCGAGCAGAAGCTCGACGAGGACCGACGCGTCGAGAACGATCACCGGGCGTCGCGCTCCGCCCGGATCACGCTGGCAGCAGAACGCCCGAGGCGGCGAACAGGACCGGCCTGGAGCCGGTCCAGAAGCTCTGCCCGCGTCGGCCGCTCCAGCGCCTTGCGAACCTCGCGAAGAACGTAATCCGACATCGTGAGCCCTTCGACCGCCGCCCTCACCTTGAGCTGGCGGTGGAGATCGGCCGGCACGTTCCTGAGCTGGACCATCGTCGTGGACATGTGAAAACGATAGTTTCATCAGAGTTACATGTCAACGCACCCGAGCGCCGGAGCGGACGTAGGATGTCCGGGCAACATCGCTTCCGCCAGCCCCGGGGTCCGCGAGCCGTTCCGTGGGAGGTCTCATGTACGAACGAGGAAGAGCCGACGCCGTCCGCTTTACCGCCGTCCTCGCGGTTCTCTCCGCAGGGTTGCTTCTGGCTCCCCGCTCCGGCGCCGAGGGTGAGAGCGCTTCGGCCCTCGCCGCGCCCGTTCTGAAGTGGCAGAGAGGCGGCTGCTTCAACTCGTGGTGTCAGACCGGGTGGTATTCCTCGCCTGCTGTGGCGGACCTCGACGGCGACGGGCACGCGGAGGTGATCTGGGGCTCGTACGACGTCGTGGCCCTCGACGGCGTCACGGGCGCCCTGAAGTGGCGGGCAGCGAACGGGTCGCGGGTGTGGCCCGGTATCGCGGTGGCCGACCTCACCGGCGACGGCCAGCTCGAGGTGATCGCCGGCCGCAACTCGGATCAGGTCACTGTCTACGGCTCGACCGGGAACACCCTCTGGACCCGCAATCCATTCGGCGGCGGCGAGGTCCGGACGCTGGCGGTCGAAGACCTCGATACCGACGGGATCCTCGAGATCGTCGTCGGGCGTGCCAGCGGCGGATCGACGAAGCAGCTGAGCGTCTACGACGCGGCGGGGAGCCTCCGTTCGGGCTGGCCCGCACGGCGGGACGGGGAGCCCGGCTACGGCTGGGGGATGTACAACGAGAACGTCGCGGTGGCGGACCTCGACGGCGACGGGAACAAGGAGCTGATCGGCCCGACCGACACCCACTACGTCACGGCGCTCGACCGCGGAGGCAACCAGCTCCCGGCGAATGCGATCTACGGCGCGGGAAAGGTCTGGAGCCAGGTGGGCGTCCACGTCGACCACGCGGTCGACCTTCGCGGCTACGCCAACTGCGGCTCCGAGCACCGGCCCAACTGGGCCGACTCGGCGCCGGTCGTCGGAGACCTCGACGGGGACGGCGTCCGCGAGATCGTGATCGTGGGCAACGTCTACAACTGCGCGACGAATCCCTACACGAGCCTCTACCAGATGCCTTTCGTCTTCCGGCTCGACCGGACCCGCGCCTCCGGCGCCGGCTGGGACTGGACGGTGCTCCCGACCCCGGGCGCGGGAAGCGGGCCTCTCTCCGAGGACTACTCCGTCATCGAGACGGTTCCGCCGAATCCCGTCCTGGCCGACCTGGACGGAGACGGGAAGAAGGAGATCCTCTTCCCGTCCTACGACGGCAAGGTCCACGCCTACTGGCTCGACCGGACGGAGCACGGCAGCTGGCCATACGACATTCCCGGGGCGGGAGTCCGCTTCGCGAGCGAGCCGGTGGTGGCGGATCTCGACGGCGACGGGCACGCGGAGGTGCTCTTCACTTCGTGGCCGCAGAAGTCGGTGGGAGGGACGGGGCAGCTGCACGTCCTCGACGACCTGGGCAATCCCCTCCACGCGGTCGATCTTCCGCTCCCGTTCGGCGGAGCAACCTGGAACGGCGCCCTCGGTGCGCCGACGCTGGCGGACGTCGACGGAGACGGGGAGCTCGAGGCGGTCGTCGGGACGGTGGCCTCGGGAGTGGTCGTCTACGACCTTCCGGGCACCGGAAATGCGCGCGTTCTCTGGGGCACGGGACGCGGAGGCCAGCGGCGAACGGGCGCCGCGCCGGGACCTTCGGGGCCGCCGCTCGCCTCGCGACACCACGCCCTCGCGCCGTGCCGGCTGCTCGACACGCGCGGAACGGACGGCCCGCTCGGCGGACCTTCCCTGGGCGCGGGGGCACGGCGCCTGCTGCCGTTGAACGGCACGTGCGGAATTCCTCCGAACGCCCGGGCCCTCTCGGCAAACCTGACGGTGGTCGCCGGAGGGGCTGCCGGCTCGATCGTCGTCTGGGCCGGCGACCAGGACCTGCCCGGCACGTCGAACCTCAGCTTCGGCGCGGGACGCGTCCGCGCGAACAACGCCATGATCGAGCTCGCCCGGGACGGGACGCGCACGCTCCAGGTGAAGAGCTCGTCCGCCGCGCCTGTCGACGTCATCCTCGACATCAACGGCTACCTCGAATAGGCGCCCCTACACCGAGGACCCGGATGGCGGGGAAAGGCGGCCGGGGTCGGGCCAGACGACGTCTTCCTCGACGAAGCCCGGCTCCGCGTCACCGGGGCGGAAGACGACCCAGACGGTGGCCTCGGTGGCGCCCGCGCGGACGTGATCGACGGCCCTCTCGCGGGCGATGCGCTGGGACCTCACGTCGGGCTTGTGCGGGTCCTTTCCGTGGATGGTCCCGCCCCCGATCGGGACGGCGCTCCCCCAGGCCTCGGCGACGAGCTTCTTGCCGGAGAGGCCGTTGTCTCCGAGCGGACCGCCGACAGCGAACGAGCCGGCGCCGTTGAAGAGCCACGAGACCGACTCGTCGGGCGGTTCGAGCTCACCGGTGGCGACGTATTCGTCCGCGACGGAAAGGCAGGCGCTCCTGACCGCATCGACGAGGGACGTCCACTCCGCGTCCTCGCTGTGGTGGACCGAGAGGGAGACCGCCACGAGGCGCCGGCCACGAACGGCGATGAGGACCTTGCCGTCGGGGCCCATCGTCCCCGCACGCTCATCGCGGCGGAGCTTCTCCAGGGCCTTCACGAAATCGCGCGCGAGGGCTTGCTCGAGCGGCACGAGGCCGGCCCTTTCGCCCTGACAGGCGTACCCGACGCCGATGACCTGATCGTCCGCGACGTTGCGGAAGGCCCGCTCGTCCGGCTCCAGGGGTCCGAGGCAGAGGTCGAACCTCAGCTGCAGGCTTGACGGCTCCGGAGGAAAGTCGGCGTATCCGGCCTCCTTGTAGATGGTCCGGACGGCGAGCTCGACGTGCTCTTCGCCGATGAATCCGTATTCGACCCCGCACGCGATCCGCCCGTCGACGAAGACGACATCCCGGTGGACCGCCACCTCGATGCCGACGAGAGAGTCGGCGTCCATGGCGACCGCCATGGCGGTGATGCGGTCCGCGATGGCGTCGGCGAGCCGGTCGGGGTGTCCCGCGCAGACCGCTTCCGCGAACCGGAGGAGCTTCTTCATGTGGACTTCCTTTCTTCGGGGAGCTCGGGAAACTCGTGGAAGAGGGACGCGACGGGCGCGAGGTCGCGCCGCCAGCCGCCGGGAGTGAGGAGAACCCTCAGGTCGAGGCCGCTGCCGCGCACACGTCGCGCGAGAGAGCGATCGACCGCGCCGACGTAACCGTCCGTGAGGAAGAGGGCTCGTGCGATCCCGGCCTTCAGCGCGTGCTCGAGGGCGCAGGCGCCGTCAGTGCCGCCGGTGGTCCGTCTGCGTCCGGAAGCGATCTCCGAGAAAGGAACCGTGACGACTTTCGTCGAGAAGACGTGGACGCGCGGCTCGATCAGATCCGAGAGGCGAACGAGGGCCCCGTAGAGAAACGGCAGGTAAGGATCCATGCTGCCGCTCACGTCGAGGTAGACGACCGTTCGCCCGGGCTTCTTCACGCGCGGCGAGACGAGCTCCCCTGCGAAGAGGAGCGGCTCGACCCCCGAGAGCCGCGCCACGGAGGCCCTTCGGTCGCGTGCGACCGGAAAGGGGACGAGAGACGGAACGGGAGCCGGTCGCCTCACGGACGATCGCATCGACTCGGCGGAGGCGCCCAGGAGCGCGCGCCGCAGGGCGCCGAGGACCCGTTCGGCGGGAGTGACGGGCGCAACGGTCTGGATGGCGAGGATGTCCGAGAGACTCCGCCCCCGCCTCGGCTCCGGCGGCTGCGGCCACTTCTCGACGATGCCGCGGATCGCGGCGACGACCTCCGGGTCGAGGGGGCCCGCGGTTCCCCATCCCTCGCCTTCGTCTTCCTCGTGGTTTCCGAGGAGGCCGTCCTTGCCATGCAGACCCTCGCGCTTCTTCGGCAGCGTGGCGACGAGGCGGTCGAAGACCTCCTTGAAGGTCGCGTCGCAACGGTCGCTGTCCCGCGGATAGAGCAGCTCGTGGATCTTCCTCAGTTCCCGGTCGGCCATCGGTGTGCCGGCCGGCGGAGCCAGGAGCCGCTTCGGTCCGGTCTCGTCGCCGTAGTAGTCGAGGAAGAAGGACGTGTGCTGCCGGCCCGGGAAGCTGGCGCAGAGGAGTGCGTTGATCACCGCGTCAAACGCCACGTTGTGAAGCGGCGTCGGGCGCGGAAAGAGGCGCGTGTGACCGAGGAGGACGTGGTGGAGCTCGTGCATGACGAGAAGAAAGAGGTGCTCGTCGGTCCGGCAGTGGGCCTCCACGAAATCGGGGTTCACCTTCAGGATGGGCCGCCTCTCGCACGTGACAGCCGCAGTGGGAACGTCACGCGTTTCCTCGATGCGGAGGAGACCAAGGAGCGCCGTCATCTCGTGCGAGGCGGCGGGGACGGCTTCGAGGAGGCGCATCGCCAGGGAGGTGCTCACGGCAGATCTCCTTCCTCGGGAAACACGAGAACGAAGGCTGCGGGGCGAACGAGAAGCGGGTCGATCGGGCGCCAGGGAAGGTAGAGAGGACCGGAGCGCCTCGACAGAACTGCCACTGCCGCGAGAGTCGAAAGGAGGCGGCTGTCCGCGCGGGCATCGCCCTCGACGAAGACTCCGATGCGGTCCGGGATGCCGTCCTCCTCGAGCGCCCGCTCGAGGGCTTCGAGTAGCGGTGGGTGGGACGGGTCAAAGCCCCTCCACTGCTCCGGGGGACCAACCCGGAACGACTCCCCGCCGAGGTGCGGGTGCGTCACGCGGAGCGTGGAACGGGGGGGGACCGACATGTTGTGGAGGAGCGGTGTGCCACTCACGCCGCGGCCCTCCCCGGCGGCCGGAGGAACTCCACGGCCCGGTCCCACGCCGCTTCGAGCGCCGCCATCTCGAACGTCTGCCCCCTGCCGAGAAGGGTCATCGCGACCGCGGAGATGGATCTCCCCTTTTCGGTCTTCGTGTTGATCCGCGGCAGATCGGAGCTCAGGATCTTCCGCTTCCACGCCGTCCCGGGGCCGATCTCGACGTTCTCGATCCGTCCGCCAGCGACCGCGGCCCAGTCGGTTGCCACCGGCTCCAGCGCGGCCGCAGGCAGATCCCGCATCCGCGAGAGGGCCGGCATGACCACGGCCGCGGTCACGAGCCGCTCGGTCAGCGGAAGCGATGAATAGGCATCGACGAAGGCCCCCGCAGCCTCGTGCGCCGGGAGCGTCCCGTCCATCGCGATGGCCATCCTCGCGAGCGGGTTCTTCGCGTTCAGGAGCCGGCGGCGCGGAGCCCCTTCCGCGAGCCCCGCCGCGCCCCAGGCCGACCGGTGCGCCCCGACGAGCTTCGGGTAGGGAATCCGGCGTCCCCAGGCCGCATCCGGAAGCGAGGAGCGCAGAGCCGTGAGGAAGTCCCCCTCCGTGTCGTCCTCCCCCGACGCCGCCAGCGAGACGGCACGGACGGCGGCCACGTTCCGGGCCAGCTGCACGGCGCGCCGCGTCGAGAGGGGGTGCCCGGCCGCCTCCATCTGGCTGGCAATGAGGATCGCGTACTCCGCGGCGACGTAGCCTTCGTCCTTCTCGACGTCGGAGATCGCTTCACGCGCCCGCTCGAGAATTCCGAGCAGCTCGGGCCGCACCTCCTCCGGACGCCACGAAGAGGCGCGCAGGACGACCCGCTGGTCCGCGATCGAGAGCTCCGAGAGCGAGGGGGCGTGGACGATGAAGGCGAACCGGTCCGCGAGAGCGACGTCGAGCGGCTCGGTCCCGGCGTACTCGGGCGTCTTTCCGTCCTCGGCACCGTCGAGCGACGCCGGAGGGTTCATCGCGGCCCATCGGTGGCGCAGCTTCGGCAGGGGCATCCCCTGCACGACCCGTTCGTGGACGAGCGGGAAGAGCTTGTTCTGCACCTCGGGCCGGCAGCGGGAAATCTCGTCAATGAGGACCGACTCGGCCTCCCACACCGTCGCGGGGGTCTGCAGGTAGACGACGCCGCCGTCCTTCGGGACGGGGAAGCCGACGAGATCGTCGAACGAAAGGATCGACGCGTTGTAGTGACGGTGCGAGAGGCCCAGCGCTTCGGCGAGGCGATTGAGAAGCATCGTCTTGCCCGAACCGTGCGGTCCGATCAGGAGAAGCGGCGTTTCCGTGGCGAGAGCGGCCAGGATGACCGGCTCGAGGGCATCCCACCCGGCGGGGCCGAGGGCGCGGAGGATGCGGGAGCGATTGGGGCGGCCCTTCCGGGGCGCGACCTGGTCACTCACGCCGCACCTCTCGCCCGACGAGTCTGATTGGTTTTTTTGTTGGTCATATCCGCGCCCCTTTCGTCGTCCTCTCCGTTGGTCGTGGCGTCCGGGCACACTTCGCAAGGGACGGGCAGAAGCCCGCCGGGCGGAACGTCATCGACGGGGCCGCTCAGCGGCCTCGTCCTGCATCCGTCAGGGAATCGTCAGGAGCTGTTGTTGTGTCTGGCTTCCATCTTCGCGTCTCCTTCCATCTGTCGTCCGTTTCCTTGCGGTACCGAAGAGAGGAGCGCGGATGGAAGGAAAACCCACCGTATCGGTGCTTTCCTTCTTCCGTTTTCCCTCATGGTGACCGCGGCGTCGCGCCGTGTCTGGCTTTGCCACCTTGCCCCCGCGGGTAGGTTGGCCAGGTTTCTTCGGGCCATTGCCCCTCCACCTGTCTTCATGAGAAATCATGAAATCCGAAGGACCGCTCGCCCTTTTGCCGGCGGCGGCCTTACGGTAAGTTTTGAAAGACCCGCCCGAGGCATTCCTCGGGTGGCTGTTTCCAGCAACTTGAATTGTATATCCAGGCAGGTGGGCGCGTCAATCCGCTGGGACGCCGTAAACCCCCGCCAGCACGCGCACGTGGTCCCTCACATCGGCCAACAGTTCGGGCGGCCCGAGGACCTCGGCGTGCTTTCCGAATGACAGGACGAACCGCCGGGCCTCCAGCATCGACCCGGCCGGCAGCTCCAGCTCGACGGCTCCGTCCGGCAGGCGCGTCAGCTTCTGTTTCTCGTGCCAGCGGACCTCGGTGATCCACTCGGCGATCTCCTTGCCGAAACGGGCTCGGAACTTGAAGCGGGGCTTGCCGACGTAAAGGCCGATCGTCTCGCCGAAGTGCTCCTCGGGCTTGAAGCCCTTCGGGGGCGTGAAACGCCGCGTCGTGACGCGGGCTCCCTTCATCCGCGAGAGGTAGAAGGTCTTCACGACGTCGTCGCCCGGGTCCTTCCCGAGGAGGAACCAGTCCATTCCCGCGAGGACGAGGTGCAGCGGCTCCAGCTCCCGCCGCCGGGCCTCCCCCGTCGGCTTGCGGTAGTCGACCTCCAGGACCACCTTCTCTCGGAGCGCCGTCGCCACGCCGTCCCACACCTTCGGGTCGACCGGCCGCTGCGCCTGCGGACGGATGTAGAGCTTCTCGACGAACGACGACGGCGCGACGCGCACCTCGGGCGGCATCAGGTGCGACAGCCTCTCGAAGATCGCCTTGAGGTCCTTCGCGGCGGGCGTCCCCTCGTAGAGCTGGAGCACCTTCATCGCTACGCCGACGGCGAAGAGGTCCGCGCCCTCCATGGCGAGCCAGGGGAGGTGCCAGCCCGCTTTGGAGTAGAAGTACGTCCCACGACGCGCGTCCCATTCGAGCGGCGCTTCGAACTCGTTGCGCAGGTTCTCGATGAGCCGCTGGACGGTCTTCGTCGACGTCTCCCAACGCTCGGCGAGGGTCGTCGCCGTCACCTTCTTCCCCTGGCGAATCAGGTCGTCGAGCTCGAGGATCCGGCGGAAGTACGGGCGGTCCTTGAAGGCCATGGGCTCCTCCCGGATTCAGTATGCGCGATTTTCGACCCTGGGACACCGTCCGTCCTACCCCGGGTGCGATCTTTCACTTCGGGAGGACGCGATGACCGAAACGACGAAGGAGACCCCGCCCACCCCCTCGACCACCGGCGCCCCGGCCCCCGCTTCCTTCCGCGACGGGACGGAGTGCCTCGACGCCTGGTTCGCCGCCCTCGGGCCGATGAACGGCGCCACCTCCTCCACGCATCCGTCCTGCATCCGGCCGATCTGTGAACGGATGCCCGACCTGCGCCTCCTCTCGGGGCGGACCCGTGCCACGCGCGAGGCCGGCATCGGCGTTCCCGTCCTCGACGCCTGCGACGCGCTCGGCCTCGATCTTCTCGACCGGCTCCTCCTGCTGGCCCTCCTGCGCGACAACCTCGACGTCCGTTGCGGTCGCGGACTCCCGCTCTCTGTGCTCTGCGATGCGGCCGGTGCCGCGGACTGGAGCCAGCAGGACGCCGTCCGGTCGCGCCTCGAGGTGGCCGGCTCCCTCCGGCGCCTTCTGTTTGTTCAGTCCGACATCGACCCGGTTCTCTGGGAGCGTTCCTACCGTCTCGATCCACGCTGGAAGGCGGCTCTCCTGGCCGGCCGCACCCGGCCCGACGAGGAGACGGCTCCCGTGGGCGACACCTCCGCCGCCCGGCTCCAGGAGGTCGTCTCGCGGGCGGCGCGACTCCTCTACCTCGTCGGCCCGCCGCGCACCGAACGCGTCCAGGCCTGGTCTGACGCGAACCCCGACGCACCCGGCTGGGACCGTCTCTCCCGCGCGCGACGCCTCCTCTCCGTCTCCCTGTCCTCGTACCTCTCGCAGGACGGGGCTGGCACTTCCGACCCGTTCGCCCTCGCGCTCTGCGAGGCGGGAGTCACCTCACCCGCCGAGGCAGCGATCCTCGCGACCCTCCTCGGGCGCGAGGCCGAAGACGACCCCGTCGGCTGGCCGCTCCTGTCCGTGGCCCTCGAGGGCTTCGGCGGTGCGGACACGGGTTTCCTCGCCCTCGTGAGCCCGGAGACACCCTTGATCATCGGCGGTCTCGTCGAGTGTGGCGGCACCGACGAGAGTCTTCCGCCGGCCTTCCGAATCGCCGCGTCCGCCCGCGCACGCATCGTCCCCTCGGGCCTCGCCTCCGCCCGGCGACGCGAGGCCGCGGCAACCTCCATCCCCGAGAGCGCTGAAACCGTGGAGAAGGTCGCTCCTCGGCTCACCCTCTCCGGGCTCGTTCTCTGCGCCCCGACGCGCGCGCGCCTCGTGGACGCCCTCGCCGTTCCGAGAGCACTCGTGGCCGCCGCCGAGTGGGGCGCGTCCGAGAGTCTCCTCGGCTCCACCGGCGTCGCCATCCTCCTCTATGGCCCGCCCGGCACTGGCAAGACCCTGGCGGCAGAGGCCATCGCCGGCGAGCTGGGCCGCACTCTCTGGCGCCTCCGCACCGACCAACTCCTCGGCAAGTACGTCGGCGAGACCGAGAAGCGGATTGCCGCCGTCTTCCGCGCCGCGCGCGAGGCGGGCGATGTCGTCCTCCTCGATGAGGCCGACTCGCTCCTCGCCTCCCGCGACTCGCTCCAGCAGCGCTGGGAGGTTTCCGCAACAAACCTTCTCCTCCAGGAGATCGAGCGCTTCCCGGGCGTCGTCGTCCTCACCACGAACCGCGACGCGGCTCTCGACCCCGCTCTCGAGCGGCGCCTCCTCGCCCGCCTCGAAATCGGTATGCCCGGCCCCGAGGAGCGCGAGCAGCTCTGGCAACGGCACCTCCCGCCCCGCGCCCCGCGCGCTGCCGACGTCGACCTCCCCGCCCTCGCCCGCGCCTATCCGCTCAGCGGCTCGAACATCCGCACGGCCGCGCTCCTCGCCGTCGCGAAGGCGGCTTCCCGCGCCGGCGACGCTCGGCTCCTCACGCGTACGGACCTCCACGACGCGGCCGCCGCGCAGCTTGCCCGCTCGCCGGAGACGAAGACCGTCGTCGGCTTCTCCCCGGCCCACGCCTCCGCCCCTCGCCTCGCCCTCGTCGCCGCGCGTCACGACGCGTAAGGAGCCGACATGACTGACTTCCCGACGCTCTCCGACCTCGCCGACCCCGCCGACCCCGCCGAAGCCGCTGACGCCGCTGACGCTGCCCCAGCGGTCGGCTCGATCTCCGCTCCCGCTCCCGAGCGCGTGAAGCAAATCCTCGAATGGCTCGAGAGCGAGGGCTTCCATGCCCGGCTCGACGAGGACGGTGACGTCCACATCCGTCACGAAGGCCGTGACGTCTTCATCCTTTTCGACGACGACGACCCCGCGTACATCCGGTTCCTCGCCCCGGGGGTCTTTGCGTGCGACGACTCAGCGGAGCAGCGCTTCCTCGTTCTGAATGCCGCCAACCGGCTCAACGCCTCGCTGAAGGCCGCCAAGATCTGCCTTCGGTCCGACGGCGCCGCCTACATCTCCGTCGAGCTCTTCCTCAACGGCATCGAGGCCTTTCGCTTCGTCGCGCCCCGATGCCTCGATCTCCTCGGCGGCGCAACGTGGGAGTTCCGGGAGCAGATGAGGGCCGAACAGCGACGGCCGGCCTCCGGTTCGCCCGCCGAGCCGGCCGAGCCGGCCGAAGGTCCCGAGGAGACCCCGGCGCCGACGCCTGCGGCTCAGGGCGCTTTCGGTGGCGGAGGAGGCGGATCGGAGGAGGTGTCCAGCTCCACGATCGGGAACTTGCCGAATGCTTTTGCTCCGTGATCCGTCTGGACCGGCGAGTCGAAGTCGATCTGCGCCTGGGCCTCGTCGCTCTTCGCGAGCGCGACCAGGCTGGAAGCGGTCTCCACCGGTTTTCCTTTCAGGTCGCTCACGAGCTTGTTGAAGCGGCTGTGGGAGATCCGGACATGCTCCTGCTCGTGCTTCCTCAGCTTCACGATCATGGCGTCCCAGGCAGCCTTCTGCTCGGTGGAGGCGTCCTTGTAGTCCGCCCAATCCACCAGGGTCATCGTGAAGGTGGCCGTGAGATTGACGGTGAACTGCGTGGGCGCACTGTCGGGGGAGTTTGCCTGGATATCGTCGATCGCCCCGCCGCCACTGCCCCATTCCGCCAGCTTCTTGAGCTCCACGAGAACGGCCTTGAGCGTCTTCCCCGATACGGTCGGTGTGCGCTCGGGCGTCAGAGTCGGGGGATCGGTCCAATTCTTCGTCACCTTCACGATGGTCTTACCCGACAGCGGAATCGGATCCTCTCCACTGCCGAGGGGGCCCGGCGCCGAGAAGCCCGCACGACTGGGCCCTGGCGCCAGGTCAGGTGTGTCGGAGGAGTCTCGCCCTAGGGGGCCCGGAACTCGTCCACCGCCCATGTCTACGCGTCCATCTCGTCGGTGTCGATGAAGACCGTCCCGTGATTCTTTCGTTCGCCTGTCATACGTCCCCCCCCGGATGAGCGTTCCGATACCTTAAGTGTAGGACGGTTCAGTAGTGTCCGGTTGATTTGGTGATCGCCGTCACTAACGCTTATATCGGCATGGAGTCGTACCCTGGAAGATCTTCGGACCCATCGTCGAGCGGCACAAGGTCGACGCTGGCGTGCGTACCCCGGGCTGCGCCGATTTGTTCCGCGTCATGGCCTTCACACTACTCACCAGGCGCGCGTCGCTGCGCGACATAGAGGTCTGCCTGGCCGGCACTCGTGCTCCGCTGAGGAGTTCGTCTCCTTTTCCGCCTACACCACCCCCACCACGCTCACCGCGCTCCTTCCCGCGCCTCGTGGCGTGACGTTGACGCGCGTTCCGATCCGCTCGGTGAGCGCGGCAACGTGGGAGATGATGCCGACCCTTCGGCCGGAAGCCTGGAGTGCCTCGAGGGCCGAGAGAGCCTTGTCGAGCGTGTCGGCATCGAGCGACCCGAACCCCTCGTCCACGAAGAGGGTTTCCACGCGGGTCCGCTGCGTGGCGAGCGAGGAGAGGCCGAGGGCGAGGGCGAGCGACACGAGGAACGTCTCGCCACCCGAGAGGCTCTGCACGCTCCGTCGCTCGTCCCCCAGAACCGAGTCGATCATCTGGAGGTCCATGTCGGTGTCCGGGACCCGCTCCAGCCGGTAGCGGCGCGCAAGGTCATGGAGATGATGGTTCGCGGCCCCCACAAGCGCTTCCAGAGTGAGGCTCTGAACGAAGATCCGGAACTTCTTGCCGTCCTGGGAGCCGACGAGCTCGTCCAGCTGGAGCCACACCTTGCTCTTGCCAACATGACTGTCGATCTGCGCTTCAAGACCGGCCAGACGCTTGCGGGCTTCGTCGTCGCTCAGGCGCGCCGCCCTCTTCACGTCAGCCTGTTCACGAGCCGACGACAGGGCCGCCTTCGTCTCTCCGAGTGAGCCATCGATAGAGGCTTCCGCCGGGAGGCCTGCTTCCGTCCTCCCGGCAAATAGCCGATCGGCTGCAACCACAGCACCCGCCTTCGCCTCGGCCGCGCGGGCCGCGGCGCTTTCGGCCGAAGTCCTTGCGCTGGCGAAAGCCGTCGCCGCGACAGCGTCCCTCTTCAGAGTCTCTTCGCGGAGCCGCTCACAGGCGCTGATCACCCTCTGGCTCTGTTCCTCGACCTCTGCAACGCTCTTCCCCTCGAGAAGGGCTTGCCTCTCGGCCCGGAGGGAGGCGAGCGTCTGCTCCTTCGAAGACAGGTCCGTCTGCACGGCCGCGGCCTGCTCCTCACGGGGAGCGACGGCGGAACGGGCCGAGGCCGTCTCCTTCTCGGCAACCGCCAGCTCGCCACGGCGCGCCTCGGCGAGGGTCGCTTTCTCGCGGTAAGCATTGGCCTCGGCGAGAAGGTCTGCACGGACCCGCGCGGGTGCGGTTGTGACGATCTCCGACAGCTCGGGCCGGCCAGCCAGCACGGAGTGGAGCTGACGGACTTCGCGCCCGGCGGCGGTGTCGTGCCCCTGGAGAGCCGTTGCCAGAGAGTCGCGGTTCTTCTCGGCCTCCCGGGCCGCTGCGTCGAGCTGCTCCTTCTCGGTCTTCTTCGTATCGAGCCGCGAGGCCAGCTTCTCGGCCTCCTTCCTCAGGCGGGTCAACTTCGCTTCGATCCCCTCGGCTTCTTTTACTGCGGCCTTGAGAGTCGTCTGCTCGACGCGCACCGCGTCGGCGCGGGACTGGAGGAGTGCAGCGACACCCTCCTCGAGCGGACTGGCGGGAAGGGTCTCCGTCGAGACGCCCGCGACCCACCGTTCGAGGAGGGCAGCACTCTGAGCCTGCAGCTGGGTGGCTCGCTTCACCTCGGACTCGGCCTTGCCCGCCTCGGCCCTGGCGGTGGCTGCGGCCGAGTGCTGTCTGGCCACAGCTCCCTTTTCCTCCTTCTCCAGCTCGCGCACGCGATTCCGCTGGAGCTCGACCGCCGCCGGGACGGGAGCCCCTGCCACCACCATCGGATGCTCCGTGGAGCCGCAAAGCGGGCACGGCTGGCCCTCCACCAGCTCGGCCCGCTGGTCTTCCAGATTCAGAGAGGCCTCGGAGAAAGAGAGAGCCCGCCTGGCCTCCGAGAGAAGGAGCGCCAGCTCGCCGAGCCGGGCTGCAGCGGTGCCTTCCTCGGTCCGGGCAGCTTTCGTCTTCTCCTCGGCGCTGGTCGCGTTCTGAACCGACTGAAGCCGGTCCTTTTCCGCGACGGTCGCCCGCTCGTGAAGGTCGCGAAGCCCGACCAGGTGCTTTTCCTGGGTCGCCAGCGCCTCGAGACGCTCGCGATGGGAAGAGAGTGGAATCACCCTCAGCTGCTCGTCGGCCTCGTTTCGCGCGGTCGTTGCCGTGGTCAGCTGCTGGCGGATCTCGTCTACGGCAACGCCGGCACCCGAAGCCATCTTCTTTGCCAACTCGAATGCAACAACGGCTTCCGAGTGACTCTCCGTTGTCCCGGCTCGCTCGCCCGCGATCCGGATCAGCTCACCGAGGCTGGCGTCGATCTGGTCCCACCGGGCCGCCACCTCTTTCGCGGCAGAGTTGCCGGCGAGCCACTCCTCCAGTGCATCCAGATCCACGCGCACCCGGCGTTCCGCTTCCTCGTGCCCCGAAGCGATCGCCAGCGCCGCGTCGCGCTTCCCCCGGGCCTCCGAAGCCGCTGACTTCGCCTCCTCAACAGCCTTCACGGCTCCGGTAACGCGCACGTCAAATTCGCGAGCT
>DIAY01000148.1:0-121 GCA_002414905.1 Holophagales bacterium UBA5066
TCGTCCGGTCGGGGAAGGTCCTCCCTCCCGCCTTCTGGACGAGGCGGATGCCGAGCGCCACCAGGACGAGCGGAGCGAGCCTCCAGACCGGGAAGCGCAGGATGCTCAGGTTGTCCAGGAG
>DIAY01000148.1:305-768 GCA_002414905.1 Holophagales bacterium UBA5066
AGCCCCGCGAGGATGACGAGGATGCCGAAGACGAGCCGGACCGCGCCCGCCGCCGCCGGGAGTTTCGGGTTGTTCTTCATGGCCTGCCTCCGCGCCCCCCGGGAGGGGAGCCTCTACCCGAAGTTACGCGCCCGAAGGCGATCGGTCTTCCCCGATTCGGCGAGTCGACGCCGGGCGTCGGCGAGCGGACGTCAGAGGCCGGGCCGGCCGAGGCGGAAGGTCTTCGAGAAACCTTCGGAGGGGACGCGGATCGTCACCTCCACCGCCCCGGCGTCGGTGCAGGAATAGATCTCCTCCACTTCCGGCCCCGTCACGGCGAGTCTCCTCACGGCGGCCCCGTCGAGCGGCGCTCCCCTCAGCGACGGGTGGAAGGGAAACCGGACGTCCTGCCAGGGGGTGACGTCGCCGTCGGGGCGCCCCTCGACGAGACGGCTGCATTCGACGAAGCGGAAGTGTCCCAGGT
>DIAY01000148.1:955-1333 GCA_002414905.1 Holophagales bacterium UBA5066
GACCTCCTCCCCCGCTTCCGCCTCGCGGAAGACACCGAAGTGCCGCGTGAGCCGGTCGGCGAGCGCGAAACCCGCGTCCCCGTCGAGGAAGAGCGCGAGCCCGACCGCGGTGGCGGCGAAGGGGTGGGGCGAGCGCTTCACCCTCTTCTCTCCGAACCGCTCCTTCAGCCTCCGGCCGACCAGCGGGAACGCCCCCGCCCCACCGACGACGTAGACGCCCGCCAGCTCCCCCTCTTCGATCCCACCTGCCGCAAGGACCGGCTCGGTGGCCGTGATCGTCCGCTCGACGAGGAGCGCGCAGGCCTCCCACACCTCCTCGATCGGAAGGGCGATCGGCGGAAGGTCGAGCGGTGAGAGGTCGAGGACGAGCTTCTTCGT
>DIAY01000148.1:1499-2532 GCA_002414905.1 Holophagales bacterium UBA5066
GTGAGGAGGTCCAGGAGGAGGACGGTGCGCCCTCCGGCCTCGATCTCCGCCCGGGGACCGGCGTCGGCGAGGAGCCTCTTGAACGACCGGACCAGCCGGACGCCCGGCTCGTGCCGGACGGTGGCCGCATCGAAGCCATACCGCAGCTCGCCCGACGGGAGGAACGCTGCGAGCGACGGGTAGGGATCGCCCCCTTCGAAAGCGACCACGGGATAGTTCCCGCGGTCGACCATCGTCACCACCGTGTGGGTCGTCCCGAAGTCGACGCCGAGCCGCATGCTGACGTGGAGTTTACGGACTTTCGGGGAATTCGAGGACAGGCGGGGCCGCGCCGCGCAAGCTCAGCGCGTCAGCTCGAGGCCCGTCGCCTCGAGCGCCGGCGCTCCGTCGTTGCCCTTCGCACGAAAGACCCCTTCGGCGGTGGCCGAGGCGCCGGAGGCGTCCGCGGGGAGCGCTGTGCCGGACCCGACCATCGTCACACGCAGGGAGGCCGCTCCCTCGGTGAGGAAGAACGCACCCTTTTCCGAGCGGACCGTCCCGCGGACCTGGATCGTCTTCCCGTCGTACCCGGCGGCCTTCCGCTGGACCTCGGCGATGGAAACGGGCGTCAGCCCGCGGAGCGGCTTTCCGTAAAGCTCCGCTCCCGGGGCGGACAGGGCCAGCCCGGCCAGGACGAACGGGGCGAGGATCAGGCGAAGCCTCACGACTCCATTGTAGGCTCGTGGACTCGCGGGGTAGGCTCCCCGCCGCATGGAGACCTTCGACTCCGTCCTCAAGGCTCTCGTCGGCGCCGTCGGCGTCGCCAGCGGCGCGGCCTACATCCCCCAGGCGGTGAGAATCTGGAAGAGGCGTTCGAGCGACGACGTTTCCGTCGTCACCTACCTCCTCTTCCTCCTCGGGCAGGTCATCTGGCTGACCTACGGCGTCCGTTTCGGCCTCCTCGAGATCGTCCTCGGGATGTCGGCGAACCTCGCCGGGAACCTCGCCGTCATCCTCTCGGCGTTCCGCTTCCGCAGCCGCCCCGCGTGACGCT
>DIAY01000076.1 GCA_002414905.1 Holophagales bacterium UBA5066
CCGACGGAGAGGAGCCCGATCTTCGGCCGGTCGATACCGAGGACTTCCTGGGCGTAGAAATGCCCCATGAGCGCGAACTCACGGTAGTTCTCCACGCGACAGGACACGTTTGCACCGACGTCGAGGAGGAGGCGGCGCCGGCCGAGGCCGGGGAGCACCGCGGACAGGGCGGGTCGATCGATTCCCTCGACGACGCCGAGCGTCGCCCGGGCCGTCACCATCGCCGCCCCGGTGTGCCCCGCCGTGAAGAACCCCTCCGCGGCCCCGTCCTTCACGAGCTCGGCCGCGACGCGAACCGACGCCCGGGGCTTCTTGCGAAGCGTGGCGGTCGAGGGCTCGTCGAACCCGACGACGTCCTCGGCCTCCACGATATTGATCCGGCTCCCGCGATAGCTCGCCGCAAGGAGCATCGGCTCGATCTCCCGCCGACGCCCCACCAGCAGGAGGTCGAGGCCGAAATCGATGGCAGCCGCGACGGCTCCTTCAACGGTGGCACGGGGGGCGTGATCTCCCCCCATGGCGTCGACGGCGAGGACCATTCAGGGACGCGACGGAAACGTCGCGACTAGCTCTTCTGAGCGCCGGCGACGACTTCGCGGCCCCGGTAGTGGCCGCACTCGGGGCAGACGCGGTGAGGAGTCTTGGTCGCTCCGCAGCTCTGGCACTTGGAGAGGCCCGGGTCCTGCAGGAAGTCGTGCGCCCTCCGCAGGTCGCGGCGCGTCTTGCTGTGTCGGTGTTTCGGATTCGGCATGGCAGTTCACCTCTCGGGATCGTTGGTTTCGGAAAAGCGCCTCGTGGTGTCTCTGCCGGCGCCCGCTTCAGGAGAGAAGCGACTTGAGCTTCGCGAGCCTGTTGTCGGCTTCTTCCCGGCAACCGCACGGGCCGGAATTCCGGTCGGCTCCACACCGGGGACACAGCCCCAGGCAGTCGGGCCGGCAGAGCGGCTTCATCGGAAGCTCCAGGAGGAGCTGCTCCTCGACGAGCGGGTCGAACGGCACGAAGAGGCCGTCGTACCAGACGATGTCGAGGTCGCTGGTGGTCAGCTCCGTCTCCTCCTCCGTGGGGCGGCGGTGGCTCGGGGCGAAAAGCCACGAGACCTCGCTGCTGTGGGAGAACGGAACCGGTACGAGGCAGCGTGCGCAGGCGATCAGGCCCGCCACGGAGAGCTCGCCGGTCAGAACCAGCCCGGGATCGCCCTTCTGAAGTATGCCCGTGAACGCCACAGGCTCGAGCGAAAGGAGCTCGGGCCGCTCGAGGCGTCCCGTCGGGACCTCGAGGCGATGGGACACTGCAACGGGCGCTTCCAGCGCCTCTTCCAGGTTCAGTTCCATTTCGACTCCTCCTCGCGGAGGGTCGGCGAGTGTAGCACGCACCTCCCGGGCCCTCATCCCGGTCCCGGGGACCCTTCCGGAGCCGGGCCTGCCGCCTCTCCCGCGATACGATGCCGCGGATGCGCATCGCCGTCGACGCCCGCTCGCTTTGCGGCGAGAGGACCGGCGTCGGCCGGACGCTCGAGGGGCTCTATGGAGCGCTGACCCGGCTCTTCCCGGGAGATTCCGTCGTCCTCCTCTCACCCCGCCCGATCACCCTTCCGGCCGCACTCGAGGGCCGGGTCGAAGTCCTTCCCCCCAGCCGATTTCGCCTCCCGGGCACGCTCTGGCTGCAGACCATCGCCGCGCTGGAGGCGATCCGGGCGGGGGCGGACCTCTTCCACGGGCCGCTGGGCATCCTGCCCCTCGCCATCCCGCTCCCGGGCGTGGCCACCATCCACGACCTGACCCCCGTCCTCTTTCCCCAGTGGCACGACCGGAAAAACGTCGCCGGGTTCGCCCCGTTCCTTCCCGCCACAGTCCGCCGGGCCGCGCGCCTCATCTGCGTTTCCAGGGCCACGCGGGACGACCTCCTGCTGGCCTGCCCGGAGGCTGCCGGCAAGACGATCGTCGTCCCGAATGGCCTGGTCCCCTCCTCCGGGACCGGCTCGGAACCGCCCCACTCCCGGCCGTTCGTCCTGTCTCTCGGGACCCTCGAGCCGCGCAAGAACCACGAGAGACTCGTCGTGGCGATGGAATCGATCTGGGACCGGCGGCCCGACTTCCCCGACCTCGTCATCGCGGGGGGAGCCGGCTGGGGAATGCCCGGTTTCGCCGGAAGGCTCTCCCGATCGCGACACTCGGCACGGATCGTCCTGCTCGGCTGGGTGACCTCCGAGCGCGCGACGGCCCTCCTTCGTGGCGCCCGGCTCCTGGCTTACCCGAGCCTCTACGAGGGCTTCGGTCTCCCTGCCCTCGAGGCAATGGCCGAAGGGGTCCCCGTCGTGGCCTCCTCCTCGTCATCGCTGCCGGAGGTGGTCGGCGACGCGGGTCTCCTCGCCGACCCGCTCGACCCGGCTGCCATCGCCGCGGCGATCGAACGGGCGAACGACGACGAACCTTTCCGCAAGGAGGCTCGCCGGCGCGGGCCGGAGCGGGCGGCGCTCTTCACCTGGGACGGCGCTGCCCGTGCGACGAGGGCCCTCTTCGCAGAGGCCGTCGGGTGACCCGGCTCCGCGTCGCCCTCGACGCCCGAAAGCTGAGCGATTTCGGGATCGGAACCTACATCCGCGGCCTTCTCGGCGCCGCCACGGCTCGGGGTGAGCACGAGCTCGTGGCGCTCGTGAGACCGGGAGACGAGGCCCTGCTGCCAGAGGGCGTCGCCGCCCTCCCCTGCGACGCCGCCGGATACTCCCTTGCCGAGCTCTTCGCCGTGCGGC
>DIAY01000081.1:0-1101 GCA_002414905.1 Holophagales bacterium UBA5066
AGATGTGTATAAGAGACAGCGTCGTCACCGAGCCGTCCTTGCCGCCGGAAGCGAGGATGTAGCCGGTGCCTGTTCCATCCACTTCGTAACGGAACCAGGAGTTCCAGCCGTCCGTCACGGGGGCGGACTTGATGTAGGTCGGGGAGATGTAGTTTCGGACGACGTCCATCGTCGTGCTGGTAATGTCGAAGGGCATGTCGAAGCTGCCTGCGGCCGGCGGATAACGGTTCAGGTCGACCGCATACGACTCGACGGCCGTCGCGTTGCTCCGCATGTCGCCCATCGTCCGCCGCTGCTTGGCACGCTGGATGGCATTCAGCAGGTTGGGGATCGCGATGGCGACGATGATGCCGATGATCGCGACGACGATCAGAAGTTCGATGAGAGTGAAGCCCTTGGGGTTCCGTTTCATTTGAGGAAGCCTCCTTTTGTCCCTCGTAAGCAACAAGCGCGCCAACAACTACTGAACCGCAAATCGCTGCCAACACACGGTCCGGACGACCGCAGACTCCTCGACCGACAAAAAATGTCGATACCCGGTCCAGCGGCACGCGAAGAGTGTCGTCGTATCCCAACGGATGCTCCCACCAACGTCATCGCTGGACCCCCTCCGGCCACTGCACGAACTGCCCGTTCACCAGGATGATGTCGTCCGCAAAATCCGTCGTCGGTCCGAAAGCGACTGTTGTCTGGGGTACCCCGCCCCGGCCGGCGGATCGGAGCGCATATTCGGTCCTCGAGGGCGTCGTTCCGTACAGGAACCAGGAGTTCCACCCATCCACCATCGGAACGGCCTTCATGTAGGTCGGCTGGAGGTAGGACCGGGCGTCCAGCAGGTTCACCGTCGGAAGGTCGAGTCCCGGCGGCAGGACGAAAGCGCTCGCGGGCGGGTAGCGGTCGAGGTCGGCCGCGTAGGCTTCGGCGGCCGTCGCGAGGCTCCTCATGTCCGACATCGACCGGCGTTGACGCGCCCTCTCGATCGCGTTCAGGAAGTTGATGACCGCGATCGCGACGATGATTCCCAGAATCGCGACGACGACGAGAAGCTCTATCAGGGTGAAGCCGGTGCAACGGCGATGGCGCATCTCGTCGCGCTCCTTC
>DIAY01000081.1:1305-14741 GCA_002414905.1 Holophagales bacterium UBA5066
AGGCTGAAGGAAGTCTGGGACTCCATCTCCATGCGGGACGATGAGCCCCACACGTCGGTCGTCGTCCCGTCCCTGACGCTCGACCAGAGCGAGCTCCAGAAGCTGGAAGGCTCGAGCTTCTACGAGGAGCGTCTCCTCTTCCTCCTCATCCGGCTTCGGAACCCCCGGGCGCGGATCGTCTTCGTCACCTCGCAGCCCGTTCACCCCCTCGTCCTCGAGTACTACTTCCAGCTCCTCGTCGGGGTTCCGGCCAGCCATGCCCGCTCGCGCCTCACGCTCCTCTGTGCCTACGACGACTCACCGCGATCTCTCACGGAGAAGATCCTCGAGCGGCCAAGGCTGATCGAGCGGATACGGGCCGGGATCGGGGACCCTTCCAGGACCTACCTGACCGTCTTCAACTCCACCCCCCTCGAGCGAAAGCTGGCTGTCCTGCTCGGCATCCCCCTGAACGGCGTCGACCCCGCCCTCGGGCACCTCGGGACGAAGTCCGGGAGCCGGAAGGTCTTTCGCGAAGCGGGCGTGCCCCTCCCGATGGGGTTCGAAGACCTCCGTACGCTGCACGACGTCGAGGAGGCGCTCCTCGAGCTCCATCGGCGCCGCCCGGGCCTGCGCAAGGCCGTCGTCAAGCTCGACGACAGCTTCTCGGGGGAAGGCAACGCCCTCTTCCGCTACCCCGAGCGGGTCGACCGGGATTCCGTGAGGGAGGCGATAGAGCGGTTCGAATACGCCGTGCCGTGGGAGACGAACGACGACTACCTCGCCCGGTTCGAGCGGATGGGAGGGATCGTCGAGGAGTTCCTCGAGGGCGACCACAAGACGTCCCCGAGCGTTCAGCTGCGCGTCGACCCGCACGGGGCCGTCATCCCGATCTCGACCCACGACCAGGTCCTCGGCGGGACGAGCGGGCAGGTCTTCCTCGGCTGCCTCTTCCCCGCGGCGACCGAGTACCGGCTGAAGATCCAGGAGGAGGCGATGAAGATCGGCGCCGTCCTCGCGCAGAAGGGAGTCATGAGCCGCCTCGCCATCGATTTCCTGGCGACGCGGGCGGAAGGCTCGGAGGAGTGGGTCATCCACGCCCTCGAGATCAACCTCCGGATGGGAGGGACGACGCACCCCTACCTCGCCCTCCAGTTCATCACGGGGGGGCAGATCGACGCTGGGACCGGGCTCTACTTCTCCCCCCGCGGCATCCCGAAGTACTACCGCGCCACCGACAATCTGAAATCAGAGGCGTATCGCGGCCTCCTCCCCGAAGACCTGATCGAGATCCTGACGAACAACGGCCTCCACTACTCGCACAACACCGAGTCCGGGGTCCTCTTCCACCTCATCGGCGCACTCTCCCAGTACGGAAAGATCGGTGTCACCGCCATCGGCAACAGCCGCGAAGAGGTCGAGCACCTTTACGCGCGGACGCTGACGATCCTCGACCGGGAGACCTCCTCCGGCCGCTGATCAAGCGGGGGAACCGTTTCCAAGGATTCTCTGAAAACGGAACCTCACGCGGGCGCGACGACGTCCCCTCCGGGCGTCCCGGGCTCCTGCAGACCCTTCCTCTTCCAGAGCAGGTAGACGGCCGGGTAGACGAAGAGCTCGAGTGCGAACGACGTCACGAGCCCTCCCACCATCGGCGCGGCGATCCTCTTCATCATGTCGGCCCCGACCCCCGTCGACCACATGATCGGCAGGAGGCCGAAGAACGCCGAAAGGACGGTCATCGCCTTCGGCCGGATCCGTTTCACGGCACCGTGAACGATCGCCTCGACGAGTTCGGGGAGGTTTCTGAGGCGCCCCTGCGCCTTCGCCTCGTCGTAGGCGAGGTCGAGGAAGAGGAGCATGAAGATCCCCGTCTCGGCGTCGAGCCCCATCAGGGCGATCATCCCGACCCAGACCGCGATCGACATGTTGTAGCCGAGCAGCCAGAGGTACCAGACGGCTCCGACGACCGAGAATGGAACGGCGAGGACGATGATGAGGGTCTTCGTCACCGACTTCGTGTTGGCGTACATCAGAAGGAAAATCAGCACGAGGGTGACCGGGATGACGACCTCGAGCCGCTCCTTCACGCGGACCATGTTTTCCCACTGGCCGCTCCAGGCGAGCGAGTACCCGGTCGGGACCTTCACTCGCTCCGCAACGACCGCCTTCGCCTTTTCGACGAAGCGTCCCACGTCCTCCTTCGACGTGTCGAAGTCGACGTAGACGTAGCCCGAAAGAAGCCCGTTCTCGTTGCGGATCATCGACGGCCCGGTCACGAGGCGAATGTCGGCGAGCTGCCCGAGCGGCACCTGCATGCCGGGCACCGTCGGGACGAGGACGCGAGAGAGGCTCGAGAGGTCCTCGCGCAGCTCACGCGGGTAGCGGACGTTGACGCTGTAACGCGCGCGCCCCTCGACGGTCGTCGTCACCGTCTCGCCGCCGATGGCGGTCATGATCACCAGGTTCGCGTCGGCGGCCGTGAGACCGTAGCGGGCGAGCGCGTCGCGCTTCAGCTCGAAGTCGACGAAGTAGCCTCCCGCGACGCGCTCGGCGAAGGCCGAGCGCGTCGCCGGGAGCGTCCTCACCGCCGCCTCGACCTCGGCGCCGATCCGTTCGATCCCGGCGAGGTCCGAGCCGAAGACCTTCACGCCGATCGGCGTCCGGATGCCGGTCGAGAGCATGTCGATCCGCCCCTTGATCGGCATCGTCCAGGCGTTCGTCGTCCCTGGGATCTTCAAGGCGCGGTCCATCTCGTCGATGAGCTCGTCGTAGGTGATCCGGTCTCGCCAGACGTGACGGAGCACCGCCGAGAGCCATTTCGGTGCCCATGGAGAGAACCAGCGCTCCTTCGGCCGCCACTCGACTTCGGGCTTCAGGATGATCGTCGTCTCCATCATCGAGAGGGGTGCCGGGTCGGTCGACGTCTCGGCGCGCCCCGCCTTGCCGAAGACGCGCTCCACTTCGGGGAACGTGGAGAGAACGCGGTCCTGGACCTGGAGCAGCTTCGCGGCTTCGGTGACGGAAATGCCGGGGAGCGTCGTCGGCATGTAGAGGACCGTCCCCTCGTGGAGGGGCGGCATGAACTCCGACCCGAGGGAAAGGAACACCGGGACCGTCGAGACGAGGAGCAGGAGCGACGCAGCGATGACCTTCTTCGGGTGGCGGAGGACGCCACGGCAGACCGGCTCGTAGAGGCGGAAGAGGACCCTCGAGACGGGGTGCTTCTCCTCGGCGTGGTAGGTGCCGACCGTCACCGCGTTGACGACCTTCTCGGCGAGGCGGACGGGGAGACGGACGAGCCTCGTCAGGAGGCCCCCCTGGCGGTGCGCGAAGCCGAAGCGGAACGGGTCCATCCGCGCGAAGAGCATCCGCATCGCGGGGTCGAGCGTGATGGCGAGGACGGCCGCGAGGGCCATCGCGAAGTTCTTGGACCAGGCGAGCGGCGAGAAGAGGCGCCCCTCCTGGTCGACGAGCGTGAAGATCGGGAGGAACGAGACGGCGATGACGAGGAGCGAGAAGAAGACGGACGGACCGACCTCCATCAGCGCCTCGAGGCGGATGGCGTGGAAGTCTCCCTTCCGCCCCGAGTCGTTCCAGAGCTGGAGCTTCTTGTAGGCGTTCTCGACCTCGACGATCGCGCCGTCGACGAGGATGCCGATGGAGATCGCGATACCGCCGAGGGACATGATGTTGACGGTGATCCCCATGAGGTGGAGCGGGATGAAGGCGAGGAGGACCGAGACCGGGATCGTCAGGATCGGGACGAGGGCGCTCGGGACGTGCCAGAGGAAGATCAGGATGACGATGGAGACGATGACGATCTCCTCGACGAGCTTCCCTTTCAGGTTGTCGATCGCCGACTCGATGAGGGTCGAACGGTCGTAGGTGGTCACGAGCTTCACGCCGGGCGGGAGCGACGGCCGGATTTCGTCGATCCGCGCCTTCACCCGCTCGATGACGTGGAGGGCGTTCTCGCCGGACCGCATGACGACGATGCCGCCCACGGTCTCCCCCTTTCCGTCCAGCTCGGCGAGGCCGCGCCGAAGGTCGGGGCCGAGGGCTACGCTTCCGACGTCCCTGATCAGCACCGGGGTTCCGCGCTCGTCGGTCTTCACGACGACCTTCTCGATGTCGGCCGTCCCCTTCAGGTAACCGCGGCCTCTCACCATGTGCTCGCGGCCGGAGATCTCGATCAGCCGCCCGCCGACCTCGTCGTTGCTCCTGCGCAGCGCGTCGGAGATGGTCTCGAGGGAGATGCCGTACGACGTGAGGCGGTTCGGGTCGACGGTGACCTGGTACTGCCGCGCCATCCCCCCGACGGTCGCGACCTCCGCAACCCCTGGCACCGACTGGAGCTGGTAGCGGAGGAACCAGTCCTGGTAGGAGCGGAGCTCGTCGAGGGACGTCTTGCCGCTCTCGTCGACGAGGGCGTACTGGTAGACCCAGCCGACGCCCGTCGCGTCGGGGCCGATTTCCGTCTTCACTCCCTGCGGCAGGCTCCCCTGGATTTTCGAGAGGTACTCGAGGACCCGCGAACGGGCCCAGTAGAGATCCGTCCCGTCCTCGAAGATGACGTAGACGAAGGAGTAGCCGAAGTCGGAGAAGCCGCGGATCGTCTTCACCTTCGGCGCCCCGAGGAGGGCGGTGACGATCGGATAGGTCACCTGGTCCTCGAGGATGTCGGGGCTGCGGTCCCACCGAGAGAGGACGATGACCTGCGTGTCGGAGAGATCGGGAATCGCGTCGAGCGGGATGTCCCTCAGCGCCCGGAAGGCGAGGAGGACCGCGACCGCCCAGAGGGCGAGGACGAGGAACTTGTTCTCCGCCGAGAAGCGGATGATTCGCTTGATCATGGCCGCCCCCCTCAGTGCTGGTGCGCCGAGCCCGGTGCCGGGGCCGCGGGTGACGGCGCCGGGGACACGTGCCCTTCGTGCCCGGAGGCCGGGGCCGAGGACCGCATCCCGGCGAGTGCCGACGCGAGGCGGGACTCGGAATCGACGAGGAAGCTCGCGCCGAGGGCGATCTCCTCACCTTCCGAGAGCCCGGAGAGAACCTCCCACGTCCCGCCCGCCTGCTCGCCGACCGTCACCTCCCGCGGCTCGAGGACCCCCTCGCCCTTCGCGACGAACACGACCTTCCGCGTCCCGCTGTCGAGAACCGCGTCGTCCGGTACCTTCAGCGCCGTCCGGGGCGCGCTCTCGAGGACGACGTCCGCGTACATCTCGGGTTTGAGCTCCTCGCGAGGGTTCGCGAACTCGAGCCGCACCTTCGCGGTCCGGGTCTTCTCGTCGAGCGACGGATAGATATAGGTGACCCGTCCCGTCCAGGTCCGTCCCGGGCGGTAGGCGAGAGTCATCCGCCCCGTCTGCCCCACTTTCACGCGCGGCAGCTCGGACTCGTACACGTCCGCGAGGACCCAGACCACCGAGAGATCGGTGATGTCGAAGAGCGTGTCGGCCGGCATCACCTTCATGCCGTGGAAGGCCGTCCGCGCCGTCACGTAGCCCGAGGTCGGCGCGTAGATGGGGAAGCTCCGGAGCGGCTCGCCCCGCGCCTCGAGGGCCGCGATGTCCTTCTCCGTCACCTCCCAGAGCCGGAGGCGCTGACGGGTCGCGTCGAGAAGCCGCTCGGCCCCCTCGCGCGCCGACGCGTCGGCCGACGGCCCGAGGGCGCGGACCGCCCGGAGCGCCAGGAGAAGCTCCTGCTGGGTCGCGAAGAGCTCGGGGCTGTAGACGTGGGCGAGGACCTCGCCCTTGCGCACGTACTTCCCGGTGAAGTCGGCCGTGACGTGCTCGACGTACGCCTCGAAGCGGGTGTGGACGTGGTGGACCCGGCGCTCGTCGTAGGCGACGCGACCGACCGTCCGTATCCCGGTGCCGAACGTCCCCCGCTCGACCTTCGCGGTCTTCAGCGAGAGGAGCTGGCGCTTGCGGGCGTCGATCGTGACCGGTGCGAAGCCGGGCACGCCGGCGGTCTCCGCAACCGCGCCCGGGGTGCCTTCCTCCTTTCGGACCAGGTCCATGCCGCAGATCGGGCAGCTCCCCTTGCGGTCCTTCACGATCTCCGGGTGCATCGGACAGATCCAGGTCTCGTGCACGGCGGACACTGCCGCCGGAGCTTCCTTCTTCAGGACGAGCCGCATCCCGCAGATCGGGCAATCCCCCTCGTGGTCCTTCACGACCTCGGGGTGCATGGGGCACACATACGTCTTCGCCTCGGCCGGAGCCGAGGGCTTTCCGCCCCCGCAACCGGTCACGAGGAGGACCGCCGGCGCTGCCAGGGCGGCGAGGAGCGCGGCGAGGATCAGCGTCTTCTTGCTGCGGTTCATCGGGTCTCTCCTCACATCCCGCCGCCGGCGCTCGTCGCGACCGGAGAGGCGGAGGTGGCGGAAGGCGTCATCGCGACAGCGCCTTCGAGGCTCAGCTCGAAGAGGTCGGCCTGGACGGTGCGGAAGGCGGCGAGACGCGCGAGGGCCGTGCGGCGGTCCGAGAACTCGGTACTGATGGCCTCGAGAACGGTGACGAACGGGACGGCGCCGGTGGCATAGCTCGCGAGGGCCGCCTCGACGGCGAGCCGGTCCTGGACCAGAAGCGATTCCCGGTCGAGGCGCGTCTCCTCGGCGAGCTGGTCGAGGAGAGCGAGCCGCTCCTCGGTCCTCGCGAGGAGGAGGGACGTCACGTCGCTCTCCGCCGCCTTCGCTGCGGCCAGCCGCGCCTCGGCCTCACGGACCCGCGGCTCCTGCCTTCGGGAGGAGAAGAGCGGGACCGAGACGCCGAGCCCGACGGCCCACATCAGCGGGAGGCTGCCGCGGTTCATGTATCCGGCCGAAGCGACGAGATCGGGGGAACGGTCCCGTTTCGCGAGGTCGATCGCGAGGCTCTCTCGTGTCGCGACCATTTTCACGAGGGCGAGCTCGGGACTCGCCTCAACGGCGCGAGCGCGCTCGGCACTCGCGTCGGGTACGACCGGAAAGGCGTCGGAGAGCTTTCCCGTGAGGGAGACGGGCTCCTCCGGCTCCCGCTGGAGGAGGCGCCGGAGCTCGGCCATTGCGACCCGCCCGGCCGTCTCGTCCCGCCGCGCCTGCTGGAGGAGGCGTGTCCGCTCGGCCTGGGCGCGCAGGACGTCCTGCTGGCTCCCCAGTCCGGCCGCGTACCGGTTCCGTGCGACCGCCTCGATTCGTTCCCAGGTCTCTCCCTGCACGCGCGTCACGGCCTGCAGGGCACGCGCCTCGAGGAGACGCGTCGCAGCCTTGCGGACGGCAGCCTCGACGGAGAGGCGGACGCGGGCGAGGCGCGTCTCGACGACGTCCGCGTCCGCTCCGGCTAGCTTCGTCGCGCCCCGCAGCTTGCCCGGCCAGGGAATCGCCTGCTCGGCCATCAGCGAGAGCCGGGTCATCGGCTCCACGCCGAGCGAGATGGCCGGCCCGTCGTTCTCGTACGAGAGCGCGAGCCTCGGGTCGGGCAGGGTGCCGGCCGGGGCGATGCGCTCGCGGGCGGCAGAGAGCTCGGCGAGGGCCACCGCGAGGGCGGGGCTCTTTTCCAGCGCCTCCGCGACGAGGGCCTCGACGGACCCTGTCGTGTCCTGGGTCCCTTCGGCCGGGATTGCCAACGCGGCAGAAAGAGCGGCGAGCCCCGTGGCAAGGAGCCCGGGAAGGGTTCGAGAACAGGACGATCGCAAGAGGAGCATGGGCACCTCGGTAAAACGGTCATCGAGCCGTCCCGATCGGGACGGGCGAGGGGACGGTCTTCCGAGGTCTCAGTTCCGGAAGGTCTCGAGAAGCGCCTGCATCGGCGCCGACCGGGCCCTGGGCATGGCCCGCGGGACGGCCACGACCGTTCCCCGGTCGTCGATCGTGAGGTAATCGGCCGCGTCAACGTTGAGCGACGGGGCGGCGACACCGTCGACCGAAGCGAGGACCGCCACCGGGACGGGCGCGACCGGCGAGACGGAACAGCCGCATCCGCCTGTATCCCGGTCCTCGGGAGCATCGCCTGGAGACCCGGCGCAGCAGCACGGGGCCCCGGCCCGGGAGCACGAGCCCCCCGAACCGGAGAGAAACAGGCTGACGCCCAGCAACGACACCGCCACCGTCAGGAAAACGGCAACGACGGACGAGGCAGGGACGCTACGAGCGCTCAACACGGCCAAAGTAGGTCGAAATCCGTACCTGTCAAGTCCTGATTGTCGGCCGGTGCGGGAGTCCGAGGTGCTGATCGGGCTCCGGGGCCCTCCCCAGGACCAACGCAAGTCGTTTCAGAAGTGGTACTTGACCCCGAATACCAGGCTCACGAAGCTGGAGGTTCGGCCGCCGGCGCTCCCGATGAAAAGCCCGGTGAGCTTTCCCGTGAGCGCCGTGCGACGGTCGAGGAAGTAATCCGTCCCCGCGCCGAAGTGGGCTCCGAGCCTCTGGGATGGTCCCTCGCCCGGAGGATCCACGGTATGGATGCCGAATCCGCCGAGAACGAAGGGTGCCCAGTCTCCGCGGCGCGAGGTGTAGACGGCCGAAGCCTCGAGTCCGCCTATCGTCACGTTCGAGCCGCCGTCGGCATCCGCACGGGTGTAACCGAGCGTTGCCCGGACGCAGAAGACCTTCGAAAAGTAGTATTCGCCCCCGCCCTCGAACCGGAATCCGAGGTCGTAGTCCCCTTCGAACGGAATCGCCGGGCCCACCCCCGCAAAGACCGCGATGGAGCCTTTCTCCGGGATGACGGCACCCGCTTCGGGAGCGGCGAACAGGACGGCCGCGACGAGCAGCGCCGCGGGAATCAATCGCTTCATGTGTACCTCCGGTAGCGGATCGCAGGGGTCTGACGTCGCGCCCGGCGCGGGCGCCCGCCTCAGGGTAGCAAACGGCGCGGCCCCCGCCGGAGCGGGGGCTGAGGGCCCGTGGCAGCGCGGGGCGGATGTCAGGGGACCGGGTCAGGCCGTCAGGCCGGAGGCCCCTTCCGGAGGTGAATCGTTCCGGACGAGGCGCTGATCGAGACTCTCGAGCCACCGCCGTTCAGCTTGCCTTCGGCACGGACGACGCCGACCCGCGGGCTCCGATGGGTCAGGATCGCGATCTCGGGGAACTCCGAGATCACGTAATCGCCGTCGGCGTCGACGTCCCGAACGACGACCTCGACGTCCCCCTTGAAGTTGGAGGGGAGGACGAGCGTCACGTCGCCGCCGCCGGTCGAAAGCTCTACGGCCCCACTCTCCTTCGACACGATCTCGCAGTAAACCTCGCCGCCGGCCGTCTCGGCCCGGACCGGACCGGAGGCCCGAAGGAGCCGCACGTCACCACCCGCGCTCTTCGCCGTCACCGGTCCCTTCGCGGAGCGCAGCTTCACGTCGCCACCCATCGTCCGGAGCCTCGTCTCCCCGGAGATGTCCCCCACGACGATGTCGCCCCCGAGAGTCGAGGCGGTCAGCCCGCCTTCGACGCGGTCAATCCTCACGTCCCCGCCCGAGCTGGAGAGATCCGCCCCCTTGCCGGCAGACACGATCCGCACGTCGCCGGAGCTCGTCCTCACGGTCACCTTCCCTGTGACATTGCCGAGCTTCACGTCGCCGTTCGGGAGCGACACGTTGAAGTCGCCCGTCACGTCTCCCCTGACGATCGAACCCTCGTCATGGCCTCTCCCGTGGCCGTAGCCGGCGGGCGGGACCGGGGGAACGGGCGGCACCGGCGGAACGGGCGGCACCGGCGGAACGGGCGGCACCGGCGGAACGGGCGGCACCGGCGGAACGGGCGGAACACCCGCGACGGACACGCTTCCGACGCGCTTCGGCACGAGCGACCTCGCCTCCCCTTCCGCGCTCCCGGCCGCGAGGACGACGATGCCGCCATTCACAGTCGAGCACTTCACCGTCGCCCCGCCCCCCTTCACCGAACCCTCGTAGGAGCGATTCAGGCTCCCGTTGACCGAGCGCGAGATCTCGCGGCTGAAGCGGGCCATCTCGCGGCCGAAGCTCGCCATCTCCCGGCCGAACTCCTCCCACGCGCGGTCCCACTCCTCGTCGTGCTCCCACCCCTTCTCGCGACTCTTCTCGGCCTTCGCGCGCGCCTTCTCGGCCTCGGCCCGCGCGCGCCTGGCCTGGGTCCGGGCGGCCTCCTCGGACGCCCGAGCGTCGTCCGCGCCCGAGAAGGCCTCGCTCACCGGGAGGGGGAAGGTCGACCGGATGCCGCCGTTGATCGCCGATGCCTTCAGCTCGAATGCCGCGTCGACAGGGAGGACGAGGCGGACTCCGCCGTTCACTGTCTCGGCGACGACCTTCGCGGCACGCGGGAGCGTCGCGAACGTTCCCTGGACGCCCCCGTTCACCGTCTTCAGCTCGACGTCCCGTCGGGCGTCGTACGCGGCGACCAACCCGTTCACGGTCGCCAGCTTTTGCGTCCCGTCGAGTCCGGTCGTCGAGACCCCGCCGTTGACGACGGAGACGACGAGCCCGGCCCCGGGCGGCAGGGTGACGCGATATCGGGCCTCGACGCGCCAGGAGCGCCCACCGTCACCCGACGAGTGGAGGCGCCCGCGCCCTCCGTCGCGCGAGTAGCGCGCCCCGGGCTCGAGCGTTGCGAGGGAGAGCTCCCCGGCCCGGTTCTCGAAGGCGATCTTCGTCTGGCCCAGGATCTCCTTCGCCTTCGCGTCGATCTCCGCCTTCACCGTCACGTCGACGGAGGCGGAGAACGCGGGCCCCGTCCTCACCTCGACGTCGCCGCTCACGCCGTCGATCGACAGCGACTTCACGCCGGCGGGGACGCCGAACTTGTCGGTCCGGCCGGCGATCGCCGAAAACCGGTCGGCACGAGCCGGCCAGGCGAGAGAGACGAGGAGGAAGGTCCCGATCAGGAGGATCCAGAGAACGGTCCAGCCGCGGGACACGGGACGGGGATTCGCAGGGGGCATCGTCGACTCCGTGTTCATGCCGGTCTTACGGGCGACCTCGGCGAAGGTATCGCTCACAGCGGGATCTCTCTGAGGGCCGAGGCCGCCTTCACGCGGACGAACCCCGGCTCCGTCTGGTCCGCCGCCTTGAGGCGGAGCGTCTCGATGCTCAGCGGGTCGCGGAGGGTCGTCGCGGCCCGCGCGAGCCCGTCGACCGCGATCATCCGCACGGCGGGGTTCGAGTCGGATTTCAGCGCGAACGCCAGTGCGTCGCGAATGGCCGGTGACGGAGGAATCTGGACGAGCGCTTCGGCGGCCTTCTTCCTGACGGCCGGGTTCCGGTCCTCCCTGAGGGTCCTCACCAGGACTCCGACGATCTCGGGGGAAGCGGCCGCCTTCTCTCCCAGCTCGCTCGAAACGAGGTCGATGGCCCGGCCGCGCGCCCCCTCGGTCGCCGATTGCGCGTTCACGACGTAGGCGAGAAGGGAGGCGACCGCACGGTCTTCGGGCCGGCCGGTCACGGTGTAGCGGGTCGTGACGTCGAAGGAGATCGAGAGCCGCCCGTCCGCCTCGGTCGGGCGGAACGAGACGTTTCTGAGGCGCGGGTTCTCGGACAGATCGAGCCCGACGCGGGAGACGTCGACCTGCCGCTGGGGGACGACGGCGAAGGCCGGGGGCCCGGCCTCGGAGCCGCCGAACGGCACCACCGCCGGCGCGCTCGCCTGGGCGAGCAGGAATCCTCCGGCTCCTGCGACGACCAGGGCCGCCGCCCGCAGCGCGGGAATCCACCACTTCCGGGACCGGAACGGGACGACGTTGCGCTGGGCCAGCGCCTCTTCCATGCGGCCGATCGTCCGTTCCCGGAAGACGGGAGGCACTTCCGGGTCGGGGAGCGCGATCTGCTCCCACGCCTCGTCGAGGGCCGCCGCGTCCCTGCGGCAGCTCTCGCAACGCTCGACATGCGAAACGGCCTCGGCATCCCGGGCGCCGGGAGTCTCACCGGCCATCCTGGCCACGGCGATCTCTAGGGCCTCGCGGCATTCCATCTCGAATCTCCTTCCTCGGCGAAGAGGGCGCGCAGCGTCTCCATGGCGCGGAAGACGCGCGTCTTGACGGCCCCCTCGCTGATGCCGAGTGTCCGGGCCACCTCGGCGTAGGGCATTTCCCGGTAGCGGGCGAGCAGGAGCGCCTCACGTTGATCCCGCGTCAGGCGGTCGAGGGCCGCCCGGACGGCCCTGCGTTTCTCCCTCTCCAGGAGCCCCCCCTCGATCGACCCCTCGCCTTTCGGCTCCGGCACCGCCTCGAGAGGGACCGACGTCGTACGCCAGGCGCTCCGGAGCCGGTCGCGGCAGGCGTTGGCGGCGATGGCGAAGAGCCAGGTCGAGACAGACGCCCGCCCGTCGTACTGCTCGCAGCGCGTAATCATCTTCAGGAAGACGTCCTGCGTGACATCCTCGGCCTCAGCCCGGTTTCCGAGCATCCGTTCGGTGAAACCGAGCATCGGACCGGCGTACCGCGTGAAGAGGGCTTCGGCCCCGGCGGGGTCTCCCGCCTTGACCCGGCCCATCAGGCCGGCGTCGTCGTCCGGAACGATGGCCACCGCCCGCAAGGGTCTCACGCCGGGTGAGACGAATGGCGCGAAAGAAGGTTTCGCGGCCTTCGGGAGGCGGCCCTGCTTTCCGGGCATCCTGGCGGCGCGCCACGCCGCCAGGAACGCTCCGTGCTCCCAGGCAGACGTCCTGACGACATTCTTAAAGGACCCTCTCGGTCCGATTTCGGATTCCTGAATATGAGAGTGGGAGATGGCGCCGGAGGAGAGATCCGGGCGTATCTTCGGAGGATGGCGCTGCCGCTCTATCTCGTTGACGCCTTCACCGCTCGTCCTTTCGCCGGGAACCCCGCCGGCGTCTGCCTGCTGTCGGCCCCTCTTCCCGACGAGGTGATGCAGAACGTCGCGATGGAGCTGCACCAGGCCGAAACCGCCTTTCTCCTCCATGAGGGGCAGGACTGGCGACTCCGCTGGTTCACGCCCGAGGTGGAGGAGAACCTCTGCGGCCACGCGACGCTCGCCTCGGCCCACGTCCTCTTCGAGCTGGGGCTCGTCGCGCCGGGCGCGACGGCGCGCTTCCAGACGAAGAGCGGTCTCCTGACGGCCGTCCGCGAGGGCGAATCGATCGTCCTCGACTTCCCCGCCACTCCCGCCGAGGAGTTCCCGGTCCTGGAGACGGCGCGGGAAGCGCTCTCGATCACGCCCCTCTTCTCCGGCAAGACGCGCTTCGACCTCTTCTTCGAAGTCGCGACGGAGGCCGAGGTGCGCGCCCTCGCACCCGACTTCGCGGCCCTTCAGAACGTCCCTTACCGGGGCGTCATCGTCACCGCCCGGGCCGACGCGGGATCGCCGAACGATTTCGTCTCCCGCTTCTTCGCGCCGGGTTGCGGCGTCCCCGAAGACCCCGTCACCGGGTCGGCCCACTGCGCCCTCGGTCCCTACTGGCAGGGAAAGCTCGGCAAGGCGGACCTCGCCGGCTACCAGGCCTCGCCGCGCGGCGGCACGGTCTTCGTCTCCTGCCGCGGCGAGCGGGTCCA
>DIAY01000240.1:0-299 GCA_002414905.1 Holophagales bacterium UBA5066
AAGCTCTTCGAGACCGAGACCTTCCCGATGGTCATCCCGCACACGGACCGGATGGACTACGTCGCGGCGTCCACGAACAACCACGCGTACTGCCTCGTCGTCGAGAAGCTGCTGGGCGTCGAGGTCCCGAAGCGCGCGCAGTACATCCGCGTCCTCCTCGACGAGATGCAGCGGATCTCGTCGCACGTTCTCTGGCTCGCCACGGCCGCCATCGACCTCGGGGCGATCACGCCGTTCTTCTACACGTTCCGCGACCGGGAGGTCATCCTCGACCTCTTCGAGGAATACTGCGGCGCCCG
>DIAY01000240.1:610-1054 GCA_002414905.1 Holophagales bacterium UBA5066
TGGGACGTCCGCCGGGCGCTCCCTTACGAGGTCTACCCCGAGCTCCAGTTCGACATCCCCGTCGGGAAGAACGCCGACACCTACGACCGCTACCTCGTCCGGGTCGCCGAGATCCGGCAGAGCCGGCGGATCGTCCTGCAGTGCCTGGACTGGCTCGAAAAGAACCCTGGCACGGAGATTCGCGGGAAGGTGCCGCGCGTCGTCAAGCCGCCGGCCGGCGAGGCCTACGCCTCGGTCGAGGCGCCGAAGGGGGAGCTCGGCTTCCACCTCGTCGCCAGCGGCGGGAACAAGCCGTACCGCCTGCACGTCAGGCCCCCGAGCTTCATCAACCTCCAGGCCCTCCCCGAGATGGTGCAGGGGCACCTCGTCGGGGACCTCGTGGCCGTCATCGGGACGATCGACATCGTCCTCGGCGAAGTCGACCGGTAGGAACGCGATGTCCGA
>DIAY01000240.1:1236-1523 GCA_002414905.1 Holophagales bacterium UBA5066
GTCAAGCTCGTCTTCAAGGAAGACATCGTCCCGTCGCGGGCCGAGAAGGCCCTGCACCTCCTCGGGCCGCTCCTCCTCTTCGTGCCGGCCGTCGTCGTTCTCGGCCTCGTTCCGTGGGGGCCGGAGCTGACGATCTTCGGCGTGACGACGCCGCTCCATGCGGCGGCCGACCTGAACGTCGGCATCCTCCTGATCCTCGCGGTCTCCACGATCGGCGTCTACGGGATCATCCTCTCGGGCTGGGCCTCGAACTCGAAGTACCCGCTCCTCGGAGGCCTGCGTTCGGC
>DIAY01000240.1:1773-4539 GCA_002414905.1 Holophagales bacterium UBA5066
TTCGACCTCCCCGAGGCCGAGAGCGAGCTCGTGGGCGGCTTCCACACCGAGTACTCGGGATTCCGCTGGGCCGTCTTCTTCATGTCCGAGTACGGGAACATGATCTCCGTCTCGGCCGTTGCCACGACGCTCTTCTTCGGCGGCTGGCTCCGCCCTTTCCCCAACGTGGCGTGGCTCTCGTTCCTCGACGTGATCCCGGCCTTCTTCTGGTTCAGCGGGAAGGTCTTCCTCTTCCTGCTGACCTACATCTGGTTCCGGGCCACCTTCCCGCGATACCGGTTCGACCAGCTGATGGCCCTCGGGTGGAAGACCCTGATCCCGATCTCCCTCGGCAACCTGGTCCTCGTCGCCATCGCGGTCCTCTGGGGCGCGGCCGGCCTGAAGGTGCTCGGCGCGGTCCTCGTCCTCCTCGTCGCGGCGGGCTTCTTCGCCGTCTGGCGGCGGCCAGCGCGGCCGCGCACCTCGACGACGATGGCCTCCTCGAGCGTTGAGGTGCGCACGTGAGCTTTCTCGATCGCATCCTCCTTCTCGACATTTTCGCCGGGCTGAAGCTCACGGCGACCCACGGGACCCGGAAGGCCGACACGGTGGAGTACCCCGAGGCGTGCAAGGAGCCGAGCGAGCGGTTCCGCGGGATGTTCCGGCTCGACGAGGAGAGGTGCATCAAGTGCACGCTCTGCGCGATCGAGTGCCCGATCAACATCATCTACATCGACTGGCACTCCGAGAAGAACGCCGAGGGAAAGGCCGAGAAAAAGCTCGACCGCTTCGACGTCGACATGAAGCGCTGCATGTTCTGCGGCCTCTGCGAGGAGGCCTGCCCGACGAACCCGCGCTCGATCTGGCTCGCGACGAAGACCTACGAGCTCGGGGTGTACGAACGGGACGAGAGTCTCTACCTCGACATCCGCAAGCTGACGAAGTGGGACGAGAACGTGAAGCCGTTCCCGGGCGTCGACCCCGACAAGGCGCCGGTGAACCCGGCCAAGGAGAAGTGACGTGGAGCCCGCCCTCTTCTTCTTCTGGGCCTTCGCGGCGGTGACGGTCGTCGGTGCCGTCGGCGTCGTCGTCATGCGCCAGCCGATCCACTCGGCCCTCTTCCTCCTCCTCTCGTTCCTCGGCGTGGCGTGCCTCTACGTCCTCGCCTCCGCCGAGCTCGTCGCCGCTGTCCAGATCCTCGTCTACGCCGGCGGCATCATGATCCTCTTCCTCTACACGATCATGCTCGTGAACGTCCGGAGGCAGCGGACCGAGAGGTACCTGCACCGGCAGGCGATTCCGGCCCTGGGCTTCGGGTTCCTCTTCCTCCTCGTCGTCGGCGGGGTGATCGTGAACGAGGCGCGGGCCCTTGCCGGAAAGATGCCGGCCGCCGACCCGAAGGCGCTCGCGACGACGGTCGTGAACGGCGTGACCGTCGCCGGGAACACGCAGGCCGTCGGCTGGATGCTCTACCGTGACTACTTCCTGCCGTTCGAGATCGCGTCGGTCTTCCTGCTCGTCGCGATGATCGGTGCGGTCGTCCTCGGCAAGCGGACGATGGAGAGGTTCGACTAGATGATCACTCTGGCCCACTTCGTCGGCCTCTCGTTCGTCCTCTTCACCATCGGCGTCGTCGGCGTCCTCGTCCGGAGGAACCTGCTGACCGTCCTCATGTCGATCGAGCTGATGCTGAACGCGGTGAACATCAACCTCGTGGCGTTCTCGCGGCAGCTCGGCGACCTCACGGGGCAGGTCTTCACGATCTTCGTGATCGCAGTGGCCGCGGGAGAGGCCGCGATCGGGCTCGCCATCATCATCTCGCTCTACCGCCTGAAGTCGTCGGTGAACCTCGACGACGTGGCGGAGATGAGGGGCTGACCCGATGAGTGCCGCCGCCCTCCTCCCCTGGCTTCCCGTCTTCCCTCTCCTCGGCTTTCTCGTCAACGGCCTCCTCTACCTCGTGGCGCACGCGCGTCTCGGCGGCAAGGACGCCCCGCTCGGAGCGCACGGCGGGCACGGCGCCCACGGCGCCCACGCCGCCCACGGCGCAGGTCACGGGGACCACCACGACATCCCCTTCAAGACCGTCCACACCTGGGTCGGGACGATCGCTTCCGGCCTCTCGTTCGTCTTCGCCCTCCTGGCGATCTCTTCCTGGTGGAAGGAGACGGGCGGTCACCGCGAGCTCGTCACGACGCTCTGGACCTGGATCCCCATGGGCCCGAACGCCGGCTGGTTCGGAATCCCCGACTTCTCGATCGACGTCGCCTTCCGGATCGACCCGCTCTCGGCCCTGATGATCTTCTTCGTGACCCTCATCGGGACCCTCATCCACGTCTACTCGGTCGGATACATGGGACACGACGAGGGGTACGGCCGGTTCTTCTCGTACCTCAACCTCTTCATGTTCGCGATGCTGACGCTCGTCCTCGGGGCGAACCTGGCGATCCTGTTCGTCGGCTGGGAAGGCGTCGGCCTCTGCTCGTATCTCCTGATCGGCTTCTACCACACGAAGGACTTCGCCGCCGACGCCGGCAAGAAGGCGTTCGTCATGAACCGGATCGGCGACGCCGGGTTCCTGATGGGCATCTTCGCCTGCGTGGCGATGTTCGGGACGGTCGACTTCGGGAGGATGTTCGCGGCCGCCGCCGCGAGCCCGGCGACCTACGCCGCGGGCGGCCTGATGACGTTCGCGTGCCTCGCTCTCTTCGTCGGAGCGACGGGAAAGAGCGCGCAGATTCCCCTCTTCGTCTGGCTCCCGGACGCGATGGCCGGCCCGACGCCCGT
>DIAY01000206.1 GCA_002414905.1 Holophagales bacterium UBA5066
TGCTCCTCTCGAACCGTTTCGTGCCGCTCGCCCTCGCGCTCCTGGCCCCGATCGCCGTCTCGATCACCCTCTACCATCTCCTCCTCGACCCGGCGTTCCTCTGGATCGTGCCGGTCGTCGCCGGGCTCGAGGGGTTCCTGCTCTGGTCCTACCGGGAAAGCTTCCGAGGGCTCCTCGTGCGGGACGCACGGCCTCGGGCCTGAGTCAGCGCCGGCCCTCGGCCTTCGCCAGCTCCGCTTCGTAGCGGGAGTTCTCCCACACGCGTGGTGACGGATCCGCCGCCGGCCCTTTCTCGAGAAAGGTGACGGTTCGGACGACGAGCCGGACCTCGGAGGCCTGGTCGACGCGCGAGAGGAACATCGTCTCGAGCGTGACACCCGGATCGATCGCCTTCAGCGGGCTCCCGAATGCGACGTCCTGGTTCTCGCCCGGGAGGGCCTTTCCGTTCCCGCCGAGGTAGACGACCGTTGCGATGACGCGGCGAACCGGAAGGTCGGAGACGTTGCGGATCGTCGCCCGGTAGGTGGGAAGCGGGGGGTGGCCCTGAACTGCGACGGCGCTCAGCTCCAGGGGCGGCCGTCCAGCGGCCTCGAGCCGCTCGAGCGGTTCGGGGGGACGGGCCGGGCGCACCGGCGTGGGAGTCGGTTCCGACGGCGGGCGGACGGGCGACAGGCCGGGAGGAGATTGTTGGTACGTGACATCTCCGCACGCGACGCAAAACGCCCCAAGGCCGAGGTACAGAATGAACGCGACGCGAGCTCTCACGCTGCGGACGTTACCGAAAAAAAGCTGCCGGGAGCGAGCCATTGAGCTTCGCTCCCGGCGTCCCTGGCCTGCGGAGAGGGGGGCGGCGGAGAGTGGTTCCCCGCCGACCAGGGGTAGTCAGGTCTGTCGGTGGAAGGAGTTTCCCGGGTTTGCCAGTCCCTTGCCGAGAATGTGTATCCCGCTTTTCGAAAATGCAAGGGCCGGTTTTCCGATCAAACCGGCCCTTGCGTGGCCTCTTTGCGCAGGTCAGAGCCCTCGTGCGGCCCGATATGCGGGGATGGCTGCCTCGAGGATGCGGCAGGACGCGGTGAGGTCCTCCGCCTTCAGGACGTAGGCAATCCGAACCTCGTCCTTGCCGAGGCCGGGCGTCGCGTAAAAGCCGTCGGCGGGGGCGACCATGACCGTGGCTCCGTCGAGCTGGAAGTCGGTGAGGAGCCACTTGGCGAAGTCCTCGCTGTCCTTCACCGGAAGGCGGGCGACGAAGTAGAAGGCCCCCTCGGGCTTGCGGAAGAAGATGCCGGGAATCTTCGTCAGCTCCGTGAAGAGGATGTCGCGCCGGTGGCCATACTCGGTGACGACGCCCTTGACGTAGTCGGGGCCCAGAAGCGCGGCGCCCGGTGCGATCGCCTGCGCGAGCCCGGGAGGAGAGAGGCGCCCCTGGGCCATGTGGAGGCACGACTGGTAGACGTCCGCGTTGCGCGTGACGAGGCAGCCGAGCCGGATGCCGCAGGCGCTGTAGCGTTTGGAGAGGCTGTCGACGACGATGACGACGTCCTCGTAGCCCGGCAGGGAAAGAGCGCTCGTGATCTCGCGGCCGTCGTAGACGAACTCCCGGTAGACCTCGTCGGAGATGAGGAAGAGACCGTGGTCGCGACAGAAGTCGGCCACCCGGACGAGCTCCTCCTTCGAGTAGACGGTGCCGGTCGGGTTGTTCGGGTTACAGAGGAGAACAGCCTTCGTTTTCGGTGTGAGGGCCTTCTCCCACTCCTCGCGGGACGGGAGGTGGAAGCCGTCATCGGCGCGGGTGACGATCGGCGTCAGCTCGATGCCCCCCATCGCCGCGAAGGCACGGTAGTTCGTGTAGAAGGGCTCGACGAGGAGGACCTGGTCCCCCACTTCGCAGCAGGCCATGAATGCGAACTGGATCGCCTCACTCCCGCCCGTCGTCGTGATGACCTGGCTCCGCGTCAGCTCGACGCCGCGGCCGCGGTAGTAGCCGATGAAGAAGTCGAGGCACTCGTTGGTGCCGTTCGACGGCGTGTAGGCGAAGGTCTTGTCGTGGATCTGCGAGAGGCGCTCCCTCATGGGAGCGGGAGTCTCGAGGTCGGGCTGGCCGATGTTCAGGTGGTAGACCTTCACACCGCGCTTCTTCGCCGCTTCGGCGAACGAGGCGAGCTTGCGGATGGGGGAGGCGGGAACGCGCCGGCCCCGCTCCGAGACGCGGGGGACGGCTTTTTCAGCGGTCTGGACGCTCATGGCGGACAGATTACACCGCTCTCGGGCCCGGCCGGGACTCTATGAGCGAGCTCCCGACCAATCAGAAGCCGGCGGCCGCCCCGTCCTTGCGCTTCTCCGTCGCGCCGAGGAAAAAGCCCGTCGCCGGATCGCGGGCGATCGCCTGGTAGCCCCCGTAGGCGCCGGCGGGCTCCCGGCCGAGCCGGTGACCGCGTCTCATCAGCTCCTCCAGAACTGGTTCCCCGAGTCCCTCCTCGAGGAAGAGCTCGCCGCCGTCCTTCATCACCGTCCCGGTCGGCTCGCTCGATCCGGTGTGGTGGAAGCGGATGGCGTCGCCGGTTTCCTGGAGGTTCATGCCGAAGTCGACGAGGTTCACGACGACCTGCGCGTGGCCTTGCGGCTGCATGTCGCCCCCCATCAGGCCGAAGGCCATGAGCGGCTGGCCGTCCTTCGTCAGGAACGCCGGGATGATCGTCTGGAACGGGCGTTTCCCGGGTTCGAGATAGTTCGGGTGGCCCTTCTTCAGGGAGAAGAGGCCACCCCGGTCCTGGAGGCCGATGCCGAGCGCCGGCACGGCGTATCCGGAGCCGAACCCGGTGTAGTTGCTCTGGATGAGGGAGACCATCAGACCCGATTCGTCGGCCGCGCAGAGGTAGGTCGTCTCCTTCCGGTTCAGGACGGCCTCCTCGTCGGGCGGGTCCTCGCGGGAGGCGCGCTTCAGGTCGATTTTCTTCACCCGCTCCTTCGCGTACTCCTTCGAGAGGAGCCGTTCGAGCGGCAGCTTCACGAAGGCGGGGTCGGCGTAGTAGCGGGCCCGGTCGGCGTAGGCGACCTTCTTGGCCTCGACCATCACGTGCCAGAAGTCGGCACTGCCACGTCCCATCTTCGCAAGGTCGAACCTCTCGAGGAGGTTCAGCATCTGGAGGGCGGCGAGCCCCTGGGTGTTCGGAGGCAGCTCCCAGACGTCGTAGCCGCGGTAGTTCGTCGACATGGGAGCGTCCCAGGTCGAGCGGTGGCGGACGAAGTCCTCCTTCGCGAAGAAGCCACCGTTGGCCTTCGAGAAGGTGACGATGGCGTCGGCGAACTCGCCTTCCCAGTAAGACCGCTTTTTCGCGGCGAGGAGCCGGAGTGTCTTCGCAAGCGCCGGGTTGCGGAACCTCTCGCCCTCCCTGGGTGCCTTGCCGCCCGGCAGGAAGACCTCGGCGAAGCCGGGCTTGTCCTTGAACCGGCGGACCGAAGCCCCCCAGCTCGACGCGATAACGGGAGAAAGAGGGAAGCCCTCCTCGGCGTAGCGGATCGCCGGAGCGAGGACCTCGGCAAGCGGGAGCTTTCCGTAGCGGGCGTGCAGCTCGAGCCAGCCGTCGCCGGCCCCCGGCACCGTCCACGAGTAAGGGCTGTAGAGCGGGATCGTCCCGTCGGCGAGCGGCGGGACCTTGTCGGCCGTGAGTGCCAGCGGCGCGCGCCCGGAGGCGTTCAGGCCGACGACCTTCTTCTGCGCCGGGTCCCAGAGGATCACGAAGAGGTCTCCTCCGAGACCGTTCGCCGTCGGCTCCATCAGGCCGAGGCAGGCGTTCGTGGCGATCGCGGCGTCGACGGCGCTCCCGCCCTTGCGAAGGGTCTCGACGCCCGCCTCTGTGCAGAGGGGTTGCGCGCTGGCGACCATTCCGTGCTCTGCCCAGACGGGAGATCGGGTCGCCGTACCGCGGCCCTTCGGCGGCCAGTCAGCGAGGAGCGGGAGGGCGACGGCGAGGGTGAGAAGGGTGACGAGGGACGCTCGCATGCCGGAATCGTACGCGGAGCGGGTTCGAAGCTGTTAGCCCGTTCCGACCTGCGGCTCCGAAGCGATCAAGCGGATAATCACCGCGCCCGTGAGGAACCTCGATCCCCGCGAGAAGCGCATCGTTGCAGCGGCGTTCGCCCTGGCGCTCGTGGTCTCGCTCGTCTGGACGGCCTGGCTCGCCCATCTCGGGTTGGAGAGTGGGCGAGTGGCGCCGCCGCGGCTCGTCCTCGCGTTCCTCGTCTTCGGGGTCCACTACGTCGGCGCGGTCGTCGTCCTCCTCAAGCGACCGTTCGACCCGGCGAACCGCGCCCTCTTCCCGTTCCTGACGCTCCTCGGCGTCCTGAACGCGGGAAGGATTATCGGCGCCGTCTCCTTTGGCACGACCCTCGAGGACCGGATCGCCTTCGTCGGGTCGGCCGCCGTCTACTTCGTCGCGCTCGGCTGGATCCTCGTCACGATCGGCGGCTTCTTCCCGGTCACACGTCTCCAGCGGCCCGGGCATGCCTACTTCGTCGCCACTCTCGTCACACTCGTCCCTCTCGCGTTCCACCTCCGCCGGTGGTGGCTCGAAGGGGGAGGCGCCGCACCGGGCGGGGCTTGGCGAACCTGGACCGCCGTCGCCGCCCTCGCCGTCAACCTTTTCATCTTCGTCTACCTCCTCTCTCTCGCCTGGGTGGCGCGTCGGGAGGACGTGAGACGCCGCGCGCGGGTCGTCCTCGTGGCCGTCGTCCTCTACATCGGCCTCTACATCTTCTTGCGCGACATCCCGGCCGTCGCGGGCGCAGCCCCGCTCCTGCCCGTCTGGGCTCTCGCGTCGGTTTCCGTCCTCCTCCCGCTGTCCCTCATCGTCGCCGCCACCCGCTTCCGCCTCTTCGAGGTCGACCGCCTCATCCGCCGGAGCGCTTCCTACGCCATCGCCTCCGGCGCCCTCGTCGTCCTTCTCCTGGCGGGCGTTCCCACTCTGACGGCGATCGTGGCCCTCGTCTCGCCCGCCCTGCGGGGGACGCTCACGACGGCCCTCGTCGCCGTTCTCCTCTTTCTCGTTTTCGACCCGCTCCGGAAGAGGGCGCAGATCGCGCTCGACAGGAAGTTCCGGCAGGGCGCGTACGACCCGGCGCAGCTCGTCACCGACATCGTCGGCGACCTGAGGGACGCGAATGAGGACCTCGCGGCGGACGTCCTTTACCGACTCGCCGCAGCCCATCGGCCAGACCGGCAGGCCTTCTGGGTCTTCGCGTTCGAGGCGCCCGGCGCGGCAGTCCGCCCGGTGACGACCGGCGCCCTCGCCGACGTTCCCGAGCTGGACCGGACGGCGGTCCTGCCGCTCTCGGATCCGGCCGAGGCGCGAAATTCGTTCCACGCCCTGACGACCGACGGCGGCGATCCACCCTACATAGAAGGGGAGCTCGCAAACACGCTCCGCGCCGCCGGGTTTGCCGCCGCGATGCCCCTCTTCTCGGGTGACGGCGAGCCCCTCGGTCTCATCGCCCTGGGTGTGAAGCGAACGGGGGAGGCCTACGTCCCGGAAGAGGCGCGCATCCTCGGCACGGTCGCCGGACACGTTGCGCTCGCCCTCGAGAGGGCCGCGCTGACGAAGCAGGTGGACGAGGACCGCCGGGTGCGGGAGAAGGTCCTCGGGCACCTGCAGGAGGGAGGCGGAGGGGCGCTCTACGAGTGCGAACGATGCGGCCGGGTGGCGGACGAGGATGATGTCGTCTGTCAGGCGGACGGGCACGCCGTGCGGATGACGCAGGCGATCCCGCGCCTCCTGGCCGGACGCTATCGTCTTGACCGGCGGCTGGGAGAAGGGGGCATGGGGACGGTGTACGCGGCCCGCGACATCCGCGGCAACAGGGACGTGGCCGTGAAGGTGATCCGCGCCGAGCACCTGACCGACCGGACCGCCGTCGCCCGCTTCCGGCGCGAGGCCCGGCTGACGGCGCGCCTCGGCCACCCGAACGCCGTGGCCGTTTACGACTACGGCGAGCTGCGGCCCGGGGGCGCGTTCCTCGTGATGGAGCTCCTCCTCGGCGGCTCTCTCAGGAACGAGCTGATGCTGCGCAAGCCGATCCCGTTCCTGGAGACGGCCTGGGTCCTCGACCGCTCCCTCGACGTCCTCGCCGCCGCGCACGCGGCGGGCCTCATCCACCGCGACGTGAAGCCCGACAACCTCTTCCTGACCCGCGGACCCGGGGGGACGACGCGCCTGAAGCTCCTCGACTTCGGCCTCGCGCGCGAGACGAAGGCCGAGGCCCATCCCGAGAGCGGCGGGGCGATCTCCTCGGTGAGCATCCTCATGGGGACGCCCGGCTACATCGCGCCCGAGGTCGTCGCGGGAGCCGAGGCGACGCCCGGCTCCGACCAGTGGGCCATCGCCGCGACGGGCTTCGAGCTCCTGACGGGCGTGAGACTGAAGTTCGAGCGGACGGAGATATCGCTGAAGACGCTCGTCGAGGAAGTCATCTCGATCGTCGGTACGGTCTCCTCCGGCGTCCCCGCGACCTACGCCCGCTCGCTCGCGAAGGCGATGGCGGTCGACCCGGAGGACCGGTGGGTCTCCGTCGTCGCCCTCCGCCGCGCGCTCAACCGGAGTACCGGCGGACGGATTCCGGGGGACGGCGACGTGAGGTTCGAGGTCCTGGAGGACGAGACGCGGTGAGCGGGGCGAGGCCGCGCCGACGGCCTCGCCGTGGCTCTCCTGGCCCCTCCCCGCGGGCATCCCGCGGGCGCTGGAATCGACCTGGCGTCCGGCTTTTACGCCGATTCCCCCGCGCTCTGCCCCAGGGCTGCTCGCAGCTCCGTCTCGGTGATCAGCTCCAGGTGCCCCCATCTCTCGCGGTAGACCTCGCCACGGCGGATCTGCTCGCGAGCCCAGAGGGCCTCGCTGTCGTTCCCGGTGACGAGCCCCACCACGAGGACGTCCGTCACGGCGTTAAGGAACGGATGGACGGACCCTCCCCGCTCCTCGATCGCCCGCTCGAGGGCCCGCTGCTCGTCCCGCGGCGGGTTGCTCGCCACGACGAAGGAGCGGCCCTCGAAGAGGTCCCGGTGATGGAAATCCCTTCTCTGCGCCGATCCGCTCGTGCTGCCCATGACGGTCCCCTTTCCGGGGAGGCCGATCGATGGACGAGCCCCGTCCTCGACATCCCCCTACCTACTCATGAGGGGCCGAGGGGGGGGTGACTGGACCGGGCTTCAAAATTTATTTTTGCCGGCGGTGCAGTCAGGGGGGGTGAATCGCCTCATAGAGAGGTAGGGAGCTCGATTTCGACACGCCACCGGCGATCGGCGCCGGCAAGGAGGACCCATGACCGTCCTGATGCTTCTCTTCCTGATCATCACAGGGGTCGATCCGGTACCCGGCAGCGCGACGACGGGCTCGACCGTCACGGGGACGGAGACGACCAACGACACGACGACGGACGAAGGAGGATTTTCCGTGCGCAAGACTCCGATCGGCTGAGACCGCGGGAAACGCTCAGGCTCGGCGCGCAGCCTCGACCCGGTCGCGGCCGGCGAGGTAATGCCGGAGGCGTCTGAGGCGGCCGACCACCTCGTCGCTGTCGCCCGCGTCGAGGCGGCCGAGGAGCGCGGTGGCATCGGGATCGTCCCGGACCTCGGGAATGGCATCCCCCCGGAGTGCCTCCACGAGGGTGCGGACGGCTCCGTAGCTGCCGAGCGCCGCGTGCGCCTCGGCCAGGGCAAGGCGTGCGTAGTAGGCGTCGACGGCGAGGCCTTCGCGGTCGCAGTGTGCCACGAGCTTCGCCCCCCGGGCGCGAACCTCCTCGTACGAACCCTCGTCGAGGCCGAGGTTCAGGAGGTTGACGCGAATGGCCGTCGCGCTCGCACCGAGCCCCGCCCGGAGCGCCAGCTCGAGTGCCGAGCCGAAGGCGGCACGGGCCTCGGCGAGCCGGCCGAGGTTCATCAGGATTCCGGCCCTGTTCTGCTGGGTGGAGGCGACGGGACCGGGGTCAACGGCCGGATCGAGACGTTCGAGGGCGGCGTCGAAGGAGCGCAGCGCCTGGAGGAAGCGGGCCTCGCTGAAATGAACGAGGCCGATGGCGGCCTCGGTGCGGCCGATCCAGGCGTCCTGACCGTCCCTCGCGAAGCCGTCGCACGCCTCGCTGAGGAACCGGAGCGAATCCTCGTACCGGGACTCTCCCCAGAGGGCCGAACCGGCGTAGTAGCGGGCGTGCGAAAGGAGCAGGAGCGGAGCCCCGGCCCCCTCGAGCGCCGCGAGCCCCCGGAGCGCACTTCGAGCCGCGTCGCCCGACTCGCCAATGTAGAGGAGCCCCTGGCTCTCGAGGACCCACGAGGCAGCGACCGCGAGCCGCGACGGGGATTCGGCTTCTGACTCCGAGGCCGAGATCGCCTCGCGGAGCCGTGAGGCGAAAGCCACGGCGCGCTTCGGGTTTCGGAAGGTCAGCCGTGAAGCGAGCTGGGCGGCCTGGAGGGCGATCTCCGGGAAGCCTTTCCGGCCCGCCGCCTCCGCAAGGGCGAGGACGAGCGCCTCCTCCCCATCTTCGGCGGCCCGGACGAGGGTCTCGGCTTCCTCGAGCGTCCGGCCGAGCCGATGGAGCGACGCGGGCGCAATGGGGGGCTCGGCGTCGCCGGCAAGGGTCGCGAGAGACTCGAGGTCGGACAGGTGCTCGCGCCCCGCGGCCAGCCCGGCAATCCGCGCCCGGCACCCGGGACAGCTTTCCGCGTGTCCGCTCGGCGGCGCGCAAGGATCGAGCGCCAGGGCCAGGAGGTCGAGCTCGCCGAGGTGCCGTTCAACCGAGGGCATGGGCGAGCGTCCTGAGGCACTTGCGGTAGCGTTTGTGGACCGCCGACTCGCTGATTGGAGCGTCGGTGGCGGCCTGGCGTGGCTTGCCTTCGAGGAGGCAGGCGCGCATCACCGCGCGGCAGTACGGCGTGAGGAGCGAGAAGGCCTGCCGGAACCGGCAGACGACCTCGATCCGTTCGCACGAGTCGTCGGCCGGGTCGAGTCCCTCGGGCAGAGGGAGCTCTCGTCGCCGGCCCGCGTCCTGCCGGCGCCGCGTGGCAAGGCATTCCCGCAGGAAGACCGACGTGAGGTAGGCCTCGGGGCTTCGCACGCACGGGGCAGCGAAGACGATCGCCGTCGCGGCCCGCTGCAGGGCCTCCTCGGCATCCTCCCGCGAGAGGGCGAACCGCCGCTTCCCCAGGGCGATCAGGCCGCCTCCGAGCCGGCGGTAGAGGTCTTCCCAGTCCCACTCGCGAGCGTCGATGCCCGGTGCCGGGCCGACGGCCAGGTCCGTCAGACCCGGCGCGGCCTCGACCCGAGGGGATTCGAAAGGAGCAGGTTCGCCCGGCACGGGAGGAGATTACTCTCCGCCCGCCTCTTCCCGGAAGACCCTACGTCGTGGCGGGCGCCTCTTTCGCCTCCTGCTTCTGGACCCAGCGGTTGAAAGCCCACATGGAGACGGCCGAGAGGAAGCCGATGGCCATGAGGAGGAGCCAGCCCCGCGAGGCGGCGGCGCGGTTCAGCTCGAGGAGGCCGTCGGTGCGCGTCGTCGCTCCCTTCGCCATGACGTCGTTGAAGATCCACGCGCCGACCGGTCCGCCCGTGAGCGAGCCGATCGCCAGCGGGAGGTTCGCGTAGCCGAGGAAGAGCCCTTCCTGCCCCTTCGGCGCGAGCGCGCCGATGTACTCGTACATCCGCGGCGAGGTGTAGAGCTCGCCGAAGGCGATGAGGCCGACCGTCAGGATGATGAAGATCGAGGCGATGGGAAGGAGGTCGGCCACCGGGGCGCGCAGACCGCCGGCCGAGTAGAGCGGCCAGAGGTTGATACCCATGGAGACGCCGATGATCACGCAGCCGACGATCATCGACTTCACCGGCTTCATCTTCCCGAACAGGCTCGTGACGAGGAGCTGGAAGACGACGATGACGAACGGGTTCGCGGCGGTGTAGAGGTCCATCGCGGGGTTCGTCTCGACGACACGCTTCACGTAGAGCGGCATGACGTTGTAGACCTGGTTGTAGAGAAAGAAGAAGCCGCTGATGACGAGAAGGAAGAGCGCGAAACGCTTGTTTTTCAGCACCAGGACCATGTCGAGGAGGATCCGGCCCGCCGTCCGCTTCGGCTTCGCGGGGGTGTTCGCGGCAACCTCGGGCTCCTTGTAGAAGACGAGGACGACGAAGAACGCGACGACCGAGGCGGCCGTGGCGACGGCGAAGATGTACGAGAGCGCGGGGCTCCCGGCAGCCATCTCCGGAGCGGGACGCAGCTTCAACGCCTGGGAGATGCCGGCGGCCGCGCCCGCGATGATGGCGAAGGCGCCGGCCGTCGTCTTCGCGATGGTTCCGGGCTTCTCCCGGTGCTGGACGTTCCACCTCACGAGGAGGGTCAGCAGCGCGGCCCCGATGCCGCAGACGGCGACGACCCCGAGGATCAGGACGACGTCGGGGCGGGTTCTCACCACGTATGCCGTACCGCGTCCGAAGAGCGACCCGATGTTGATGATCATGTAGAAAATCGCGAAGCCGAGCGTGGCGAGGGTGCCCGACGTCTTCTGAACGGTTCCCGAGATGCAGGGCTTGATGATCGACCCGCCGATGCCGATCAGGAGGATGCCCGCCACGATCGTTCCGACGAGGGAGGAGGAGGCGGTGAACTCCTTGCCGACGATCGTCGCCAGCTTCGCTCCGCCGAACCAGACGGGCGAGCCCATGAGCATGTAGCCCGCAGCGAGAAGGACGAAAGCGAAGAGGAGCGACTTCCGGAACCCGACCTGGTCGGCGATCGTGCCGGAGAGGATCGGGAGGAAGTAGACCAGCGTCCAGAGGATGCTGTTGAGGTTCGAGGGCCAGTAGGCGCCGAGACCGAGCTGGCCGAGGTAGATGACGACGAAGCTCGCCATCGAGTAGTAGGCCGCCCGCTCGAAGAGCTCGGTGACGTTTGCGGTCCAGAAGACGGTGGGGAACCTGTCCTGCTTCGCGTCTGTCATCACGGGGCGGGATTGTAGAGGGGGCCACCGGGAAAAGGCGCGGAGACTGTCTGTCCTAGACTCCTCCGAATGGGCGCTTCGGGGCGGCTCGCCCTTTTCCTCGGCATCGTCCTCTCCGTCTGGACGCTTTTTCACGTCTACGCTTTCCAGCGGGCGTTCTCGATTCCTGCCGTGGCGCGCGCCGTTCCGATGGCGCTCCGGGTCGGGCTCTTCGCCCTTCTCTGGCTCTCCTATCCTCTCGGACGGGTTCTGGCGCGGTCGGTACCGGGGACACTGGCGCGGAGCGTGGAGCTGTTCGGCGCGATCTGGATGGGGGTGCTCTTCCTGGCCTTCGCATCCCTCCTGGCGGCCGACCTCGTGACGGGCTTCGGGCGGCTCTGGCCGAAGGGGGCGATCCCCTCGCGGGCGGTGGCGCTCGCCGTGGCCGGGGTGCTGTCGGCCTTCGCGCTCGTGCAGGCTGCGCGTGGCCCGCGCGTGGTTCGGCACGAGGTGAGGGTGGCGTCCCTCCCCGGCGGCCGCAGCGAGCTGAAGATCGTCCAGCTCACCGACCTCCACCTCGGGACGCTCCTTGGCGAGCGCTGGCTCCAGAGCCGGGTCGCCGAGGTGAACGCCCTCTCGCCCGATCTCATCGTCGTGACCGGGGACCTCGTCGACAGCGAGGTGGGGCCGGTCGGCCCGCTCGCCCCCTCGCTGCGAAAGCTCACGGCCCCGCTCGGCGTCTGGGGCGTCACCGGGAACCACGAGTTCTACGCGGGGCTCGACCGATGCCTCGCCGTTTACGAGGCCGCCGGGATCCGGACGCTGCGCGACGAATGGGCCGAGGCGGCGCCCGGCCTCGTCCTGACGGGTGTCGACGACCTGACGGCGCGTCGGCAGCTCGGCGTCGATGGCCGCACGCTCGACCGCGCGTTCGCGGGGGTTCCGGAGGGTGCCGTCGTCGTCCACCTTTCCCACTCGCCGCTCCTCGTCCGCGAGGCGGCCTTCCGCGGCGCCCGGCTGATGCTTTCGGGGCACACGCACGGCGGGCAGCTCTGGCCCTTCACGTATCTGTCGGCGATTCCGTACCCCTTCCAGGCCGGACGCTACGAGGTCGGAGCGATGACGCTCGCCGTCTCGCGCGGGACCGGCACCTGGGGGCCGCCGATGAGGCTCTTCTTCCGTTCCGAGATCGTCGAGGTCACGCTCCGAACCTGAGGACGTGATCCGCTCTCCGGGTGTGGGACATCCTGTCCCACGCAAAGATCCCACGGAACCTTCCCGGGACTGGTTCGTAGTTTCCAGCATGACCCTCGAGCTGAATCCGTCCGGCGAGACGGATCGCCCCGTCCGAGGGCCGTGGAGGTCGGGAATGGGCAAGCTCTTCAAGGTCCTGCTCGGGCTGATCGTCCTTGGCGGCGTCGTCACCGGGATCTACGCCCTCGCCAGCTCCGGCAAGAAGGACGACGGCGGGATCAAGATCGTCGTCGCCGAATCGGGGTCGATCACCGAGAAGGCTCTCGCCGTTGGGCAGATCCAGCCGCGACAGAAGTTCTCGGTGAAGTCGAAGATCTCCGGGATCGTGAAGAGCTGCCGGGTCGAGGTCGGCGACAGGGTGAAGGCCGGCGACGCGATCCTCGAGATCCAGCCCGACCCGACGCCGCTCGAGGTGACCGAGGTCGACCGGAGGCTCGAGTCGGCGAAGGCCTCCTTCGACCGTGCCAAAGCCGAATTCGACCGTGCACAGGAGCTGAACCGGCAGGGAATCACGGCACGCTCCGACGTCGACGTAAAGCGCGAGGCCTTCGAGCTCGCGAAGATCGCCGTCGCCAAGGCCGATCAGGACCGCGAGCTGACCCGGAAGGGGAAGATCACGTCGTTTGACTCGGGGATCGACTCGATCATCCGTGCACCCGCGGCCGGAACGATCCTCACCCGTGCGGTCAACCCGGGAGACCCGGTCGTCCCGCTGACGTCGTACCAGCCGGGAACCGAGCTCGCGACGATCGCCGACATGAGCGACCTGATCTTCAAGGGAACGGTTGACGAGATCGACGTCGGAAAGCTCCACGTCGGCCTCATTGCGCGCATCAAGGTCGGCGCGCTCCCGAGCGACATCGTGACGGGAAAGGTCGCCCGGATTGCCCCCCAGGCCCTGCAGAAGGACGGCGCGACCCTCTTCGACGTCGAGATCGAGCTCGACCCGGGGCAGAAGATCGTCCTGCGTGCCGGTTACTCGGCCAATGCCGACCTGATCATCCGCGAGAAGAAGGACGTCGTGACGATCCCGGAGCGCCTCGTGACGTTCGAGGATGGCGGCAAGAAGGCGTTCGTCGAGCTACCGGGGAAGGACCCGAAGGACGAGCCAAAGAAAGTCGAGATCACGACCGGGATCTCCGACGGCCTGAACGTCGAGGTGACGAGCGGCGTGAAGAAGGGTGACCAACTCGTGCAGCGGCCGCCGAAGCAGATCAGCTAGAGCCGGAAATCGACGAGGAGGCTTCGACGTGCTTCGCGACGCGCTACTGCAGCTCCATCGGGACCTGAAGAGCCAGAAGCTCCGAACGCTCCTGACGGTCTTCGGGCTCGTCTGGGGGACGGTTGCCGTGACGCTCCTTCTCGCGTTCGGCGCGGGGCTGAAGAAGCAGCTCATCAAGTCGGCGGCCGGTCTCGGCGACCGAATCTGCATCTCCTGGCCCGGCCTGACGTCGATCCCGTACCAGGGGCTCGGCAAGGGGCGCCGCATCCGGATCACCGACGAGGACCTCGAGACGGTGAGGCCGCGTGTCGACGGCCTGAAGCGGATGTCGAGCGAGTACAGCGACTCCTGGAAGATGGTCTACAACCTGAAGACCTACCCGGTCGACGTCTCCGGCATCGCCCCCGAGTTCGGCGAGATGCGGAACCTGATCCCGGTGCCGGGCGGGCGGTTCATCAACCCCCTCGACATGAAGCACCAGCGCCGGGTCATCTTCCTCGGCAACGAGGTGGCCGAGAACGTCTTCGGCAAGGGAACCGACCCGGTCGGCAAGACGGTCCTCTTCAACGGCTCTCCCTTCCTCGTCGTCGGCGTCCTGACGAAGAAGGACCAGGACTCGAGCTACAACAGCCGCGACAGCGGTCTGGCCTGGATCCCGGGAACGACGTTCCGGGCGCTGACCGGCCGGAAGTACCTCTCGAACTTCGTCTATCAGTCCGCCTCGGCGCTCGAGTCGAAAGCCGTGACCGACAGCCTCCGCGCAGCGCTCTCCAGCCGGCTCAAGTTCGACCCGGCGGACAAGGAAGCCTTTTCGGTCTGGGACACGACAGAGCAGTTCAAGTTCTTCGAAGTCTTCATGCTCGCCTTCTCGCTCTTCCTCGGAATCGTCGGCTCGCTCACGCTCGTCGTGGGCGGGATCGGCGTCTCGAACATCATGAACGTCGTCGTCGACGAGAGGACGAAGGAGATCGGCGTGAAGATGGCCCTCGGCGCGAAGTCGGGGGCGATCCTGAGGCAGTTCCTTGTCGAGACGCTCATCGTGACGGCCATCGGCGGGGCCGCGGGGTTTGCCATCTCGCTCGCGATCTGCTCCGTCTTCCCGGCGAGCCTCGAGGAGTACGTGGGCCGGCCGGAAGTCTCGCCTCTCGTCGCGGGGATCACGGTTGGCATCCTCGGGCTCATCGGCCTTCTCGCGGGCTGGTTCCCGGCCCGCGCGGCCTCCCGCCTCGACCCGGTCGTGGCGATGAAGATGTAGGGGGAGAGCCGTGAAAGTGATCCTCCACCTCTTCCTCCAGTCCGCGACCCTCGGCCGCAAGCGCGCGTTCCTGACGATCGCCGCGATCACCTGGGGGACCGTCGC
>DIAY01000121.1:0-5080 GCA_002414905.1 Holophagales bacterium UBA5066
GCGAGGGAGATCGTCGAGATCGTGGAGGCGACGAGCTCGCAGTAGCCGAGAAGGTCCTCGAACGTGGCGTAGCGCGACGTCACGAGGTCCTGGCGGCAGCCGGCGAGAAGCCCCTCGAACGCTCCCTTCGGGATCGGGAATCGCGGCAGCGCCTCAGCGAGCGCGACGCCCGCCGGGCTCGAAGGCCTGCCGGCGTAGACGGCGTCGAGCTCCGTCGCCCACGCGTCGAGCCGTTCCCCGGCGCCCGCCGGGTCACCCTCGTCGACGGCGTCGTCGGCGGCGCGGCACCAGGCGTAGGCCGCATAGACGGCGTGCCGCCGCTCCTTCGGGAGGAAACGAAAGCCGACGGAGAAGTTCGCACCCGCCTTGTGCGTGAGGCTGCGGTTCGCGCGGTGGGCCGACGCGAGATCGGGCACGGCCGGATCGGTGAGGGCGGCGGTCACCCGATCCTCCCGAGCTCGGGAGCGCGGATCTCGCGCTCCCGGGCGCGGCACCAGTGCGGGGGGAGCCGGTGCGCGCAGAGCCCGCGGTTGCGCCAGAGCGCGGCGACGAGCGGCGCCAGCGCAAGGCGGACGGGACCGGGCCGGTAGAACGCGGAGAGAACCGAGCGGAAGTCCACCCGCGTGGCGAGCCGGGCGAAGAGCGAGAGGCCGAAGGCGCCACCCGCCTCGTAGAGGAAGCGGTTGACGAGCGAGACGCGCTGGCGGCGCCCGAAGCGCTCGCGGGCGAGCGCGGCGAAGTCGCCCCCGGTCAGGAGCGCCTCGGCCGCGAGGGCCCCGGAGGCGATCGCGTAGCGCATCCCGAGGCCGAAGAGGTAGTCCTGAAACGCCCCCGCCTCGCCCGCCGCCGGTCGCCCGTCGCGCCCCGGCTCGGGGGCGAGCGCGAAGTTCATGAAGGAGTAGGCGTCGCGCCGTCCCTCCATCGGGAACGCGTCGACGGAAAGGAGCTTCTCCTTCGCCTTCTCGAAGTAGCCGTCGATCCCCCCGAGGTCGCGGACGATCGCGCAGCCGAACGTTCCGCGTCCGCCGACCGTGAACAGGTACGCGTAGCCACCGGGGGCGACCGAAGGATCGAAGAGGACGCGGACACGGGTCGTCCGGTCGGTTTCGAACGCCATCTCGCGGGCCAGGCCGTCGGGCGTCTGCGGCCCCGTGGCGACGAGGTCGACGGAGGCGGGCTCGACCCGTGATCGGAACCGAATCTCGGCTCCGGCCTGCTGCGCTCCCGCCAGGAGCGTCGTGTCGAGCGTCCCCTCGCCGGGACCCCGGGTGACGAACCAGGCGTACGGCTCCTTCGAGGCGATCTCGAAGCGTCGCATCCGCGCGTCGAAGAACTCGGCGGACGTCGCCGGGACCCACGACGGGGCCGGGAGGCCGAGCCGCGTGAACATCGCGGGGACGTTTTCGCGGCGGTCGGAGGCGTCCTCGATCACCTGCAGGTCCCCGACGAAACGGGCCCCCACCGTGGCGTTCTTCTCGTGGACCACGACCGTCCGGCCGGCCCGCGAGAGGAGGGTCGCGGCGGCGAGTCCGGCGGGGCCGGCGCCGGCGATGGCGATCGTCGAGGTGCCGTTCACGAGAGACGGCCATTATTGCGGATCGCTCGGGAAAGGCGGACGACCCGGCCCTGGGGACTAAACTCCGTGGCTTTTGGAAAGGTCTTTCATGCGTTTCGACACTCTCCGCCCCCGACTCGAGCCCTTCCTCCTCCGCGTGGAGCGCCCCGGCCGCTACCTCGGCCTGGAGCGCAACGTCATCCGCAAGGACCTTCCGTCCTCGGACGTCACGCTCTGCCTCGCCTTTCCGGATGCCTACGAGATCGGGATGAGCCACACCGGAACGAGGATCCTCTACGAAATCGCCAACCGCCGCGAGGGCTTCGCCTGCGAGCGCAGCTACGCGCCGTGGGTCGACCTCGAGGAGGTGATGCGGCGCGAGGCGATCCCGCTCTTCTCCATCGAGTCGTGCGCCCCGGTGCGCGATTTCGACGTCGTCGGCTTCTCCCTCCAGAGCGAGCTGAACTACACGAACGTTCCGAACATGCTCGACCTCGCCGGGATCCCGGTCCTCGCCGCCCAGCGCGCCGACAGCGATCCGCTCGTCATCGGCGGCGGGCCGTGCGTCGCGAATCCCGAGCCGGTGGCCGACTTCTTCGACGTCTTCCTGATCGGCGACGCCGAGGAGGCGCTCGGGGTCTTTCTCGACGCGGTGAAGACGACGCGCGACCTGCCCCGCCGGGAACGGCTCCTCGCCTTCGCCGCCTGCCCCGGCATCTACGTCCCCTCTCTCTACGACGTGACCTACGGTGGACCGGACGACGACCGGGTCGTCTCGTACGTCCCGAACGCTCCAGGCGTCCCCGAGCGGGCCAAACGGGTCTGGATCGAGCGGCTCGACCCGTCGGTCTACCCCGACAAGCCCTTGGTCCCGTCGGTCGACATCGTCCAGGACCGCCTCGGCCTCGAGATCATGCGCGGCTGCACGCAGGGCTGCCGCTTCTGCCAGGCCGGCTACTGGTACCGCCCCGTCCGCGAGCTCGATCCCGCCGACGTCGCCCGGATGACGAAGGCTTTCATCGACGAGGCAGGGTGGTCGGAGGTCGGGCTCCTCTCCCTCTCCTCGGCCGACTACTCGCAGATCGAGCCGCTCGTGGCCTGCCTCGCTCCCGAGCTCGCGAAGACGAAAGTCTCCATCTCCCTCCCGTCGCTTCGCGCCGAGGCGTTCTCGGTCGCCCTCGCCGACGCCGTCTCCGAGGTGAGAAAGTCGGGCTTCACGTTCGCCCCGGAAACCGGCTCCGACCGGCTCCGCCGCGTCATCAACAAGACCTTCACGAACGACGACATGGTGAAGGCCGCGGGCGTCGCCTTCGAGCGGGGCTGGGACCTCATCAAGGTCTACACGATGATCGGCCTCCCCTCCGAGACGACCGCCGACCTCGACGAGCTCGTGACGCTCGTGGCGAACATCCTCGCCGAGGCGCGCAGGAAGGGCGTGCGGGCCACGGTCCACGTCTCCATCGGCTCGTACGTCCCGAAGAGCTTCACGCCGTTCCAGTGGTCGGCCTTCAACGGCGTGGATCAGCTCAGCCAGAAGCTCGCGTACCTGAAGGAGAAGTTCCGCCCGGTGCGCGGCGCGAAGCTGAAGTGGCACGAGCCGAAGGAGGCCGAGATCGAGGCGATGCTCTCGCTCGGCGACCGGCGGATGTCGAAGGCGCTCCTCGAGGTCTGGAAGCGGGGCGGGAAGTTCGACGGCTGGTCCGAGCACTTCTCCTGGCAGCGCTGGACCGAGGCCCTCGAGGCTGCCGGGATCCCGAAGGCGCGCCACCTCCGGGAGAAAGACCTGAAAGAGACGCTCCCCTGGGACATCGTGGACGCATCGATCCGCAAGCCCTTCCTCGTCGTCGAGTGGAAGAAGGCGCTGCAGGAGATGGCGACCCAGGACTGCAAGTGGGGGCACTGCACCGCCTGCGGAGTCCCTGGCAACGGCGAGGACACCGTCCTCGCCGGCGGCATGCCCGAGGCGTTCTCGTTCGCCCTCCCCTCTCTCATTCCCCCGGTGGCCGCTCCAGGCGCGAACGAGGCCGTGTCGACAGAGACGGTCCCCACAACGAACGGCGCCTCCCTCCCTTCCACCTCGGGCGTCGCCGGCGGGGTCGCCGACGCGAGAGACGTGGGGCGCGGGGCGGCTTACACCGACAAGGCGAAGGGCGCGGCCTACCGGATGAAGGCGACGCCCGATCTCCTCCCGCTGCGCGAACGCCGGACGTCCCGGGGCGGGGCGAGCGAAACCGCCGCGATCGCGAGGAGCTGGCGCGTCTCCTTCGAGAAGCTCGGGGACGCACGCTACATCTCCCACCGCAACGTCATGGACGTCCTCGAGCGGGCGCTGCGCGCCGCGGGAGTGCCCGTCCGCTACACGGAGGGCTTCAACCCCCACATCCGCCTCTCGATGGGACCGGCGCTGCCCCTCGGGCAGGAGTCACGTCACGAGCTCTTCGATCTCGACGTCCTCGACACGCTGACGCCCGGGCACCTCGCCGCCGTGAATGACCGGCTCCCGCCCGGCATCCGGCTGCTCGCCTGGGACGAGCTGCCCGCTGGCGCGCGCTCCCTCGGGAAGGCCGCGACCGAGGCCGTCTACCGCTTCACCCTGCCGAACGGCGAGGAGCTGACGCAGCGCCTGCTCCTGGCAGGCGAAGGCGCCACGACCCCGAAGCGATTCATCGAGACGACGTGGGGCCTCGCCGCCGAGGACCAGCACGCCATCCGCGTCGTCCGCGAGGAGATCGTTCTGGGGCGCTGAGCGCCGCAAGGCCGACAGGATCTCGCGATGCCGTTCACGATTCGCTGCCACGCGACCTTCGAGGCCGCCCACCACCTCCGCGAGTACGCGGGGGGGCCGGAGCCGGTGCACGGACACTCCTGGAAGATCGAGGTCGCCCTCGGAACCGACGCTCTCGGTCCCTGGGACCTCTCGATTGACTTCGTCCCGACCGAACGGCTCGTGAGGGAGCTTGCCGCGCGCCTCCACGACCGCGACATCAACTCCGTGCCGCCGTTCGACGTGAAGAACCCGAGCGCCGAAAACGTCGCGCTCTGGGTGGCGGACGAAATCCTCGCCTCGGGCCAGCTGAAGGACGGGGCGCGACTCGAGGAGGTGACGGTGTGGGAGGGGCCGCGGAACTCGGTGACCTGGAGACCCTGAGACCCTGAGCGCCCGGTTCCGCGGCTGCGGGCGTGCGGGCGGGGCGCGCGGCCCCGCCCGTCTGACCGCGAGCCCTACTTGCCGGCGACCGTCCCGAAGGAGGGCAGGGCCATTCCGGCCTCCGTCTTCGCCTTCGCCGCCTGGGGAAGCTCTTCCGGCGAAGTCGCGGGGCGGGGCCGGTACGTCGGCAGCGGGACCGATTTGCCGCCCGCGTAGATCGGGTGACGCCCCTTGTCGCGGTACCAGTCGGCGAGAGTGGCCGTCTGGTGCATCTCTTCGATGATCTGCCTCCACCCCGCGCCGGTGTTGTAAGCGCAGAAGGAGATCTCGCCGAGCTGAGTGCCGTACGGGATGATGCACATCTCGGTCCGGCGGAA
>DIAY01000121.1:5162-8866 GCA_002414905.1 Holophagales bacterium UBA5066
TCGTAGTTGAACAGGTCCTGGAACCACATCCCGGCGACGAGCAGGACGCGCCACGGGTAGCGCCCCTCCTTCGCGATCCCCATCGACTTGCCGGTGTGGCCGTCCATGATCTTCAGCGTCTCGAGGACGCCGAGGTTCTTCGGGACGCCCGCGGGCCGGATGTTGCGCGCCGTCGCGAGGGCTGCCTGCAGGATCGTGAGGAAACGGCCGCGCGCGGCGTCCGTGATGACGGTCAGGTCGCGCAGGAGCTGGTCGACGTCGAGGAGCTGCGTCACGGGGACGGCGTCGCCCGTCTTCTCGTGGACGAGGACCATCGTGGCGATTCCGCAGTTCGGGTGGCAGCCGCACTTGAGCGAGCCCCATTCGGCCTCGAGGCCGCCCAGGAGGTCGCGCAGGTCCGAGAAGGGGCTGGACGCCGACAGCGGGAACCAGTCGCGCATCGGCTCGCCGAGGCCCGCCTGCGTCTTCACGTCGCTGGCCAGGTGGGAGAGCGTGTAGCGCTGCTTCTTCCGCGTCTCGTCGTCGATCTCCTCGTCCCGGCCCGTAAAGGAAACGGGCTGGAAGGAGAGGGCGTTGATCTTGTCGATGTTCTTGATCGCGAACCGGATGACGTTGCCCACCTGGTCGTTGTTGATCGAGTTCACGATCGTGATGACGAGCGTGACGTCGATTCCGGCCGCGTGGAGGTTCTCGAGGGCGCGCAGCTTGACGTCGTAGAGGTTCTCGACGCCCCGGTGCTGGTTGTGCTCGTTGCCCACCCCGTCGAATTGCAGGTAGACGAGCCGGAGGCCGGCCGCCGCCGCGTCCAGGGCGAACTGGGGCTCCTGCGCGAACCGGATGCCGTTCGAGGCGCACTGGACCGCAAAGTAGCCGATCTCCTTCGAGTAGCGGGTCGCCTCGAGGAAGTGGGGCGAGATGGTCGGTTCGCCGCCCGAGAACTGGACCGAGAGCTGGCGCCGCGGCTTGATCGAAGCGGCGTTGTCGAGGATCTCCTTCACGTCGTCCCAGGAAAGCTCGTGAACATAGCCGACCTGGTTGGCGTCCATGAAGCAGGGGTTGCACATCATGTTGCAGCGGTTCGTCAGGTCGACCGTCAGGACCGCGCCGCGACCGTAACGCATGGACGAGGAGCCGTGATCGTGGAGCTTGTCCTTGCCGATCTTCACGTCCCGCCCGAAGAAGTTCCCCTCGAGCCGGCGGTAGAAGTCGATGTCGTTCGACATCAGGTCCTCGAACGTGCCGTGCTTCGGGCACGTCTTGACCATCCAGATCTCCTGCCCGCGCTGGACGATGTCGGCCGGGATCTCGCCCGGATGACCGTCGATCAGCGCCCGCAGGTCTTCCTGGCCCTTCACGATGGCATCGCGCACCTCGCGCGTGCAGACGGGGCAGAGCGAATCGGTTCGCCGCGGAAAGCCGAGCGGCGGCTTCGTGCGCTCGTGGCTCTTCGGCAGCGGCTCGGGCGACCACGCCGGTTGGAAGGAGCGAGCCGGCACCTTCCGGTTGGCCCACTGGAACCCCTTCCAGGCAACGTCCGCGCCTCCTCGCACAGCCGAATAGAAAGCCTCACGCATCATCTCGGGTCCTCCATCGAGACCCGGCAAGGGGCAAACCCTGCAGGGGTCGCCTGCCGTCTCGAACGTACAGCCGCGCAGAATACCATTCCGCTCCCGTCAGGCCCTCATCCGGAGAGGAGAGAAGGGGGACGTTGTAAGCGGGGGGGTCCGGCCCGTGACGAGGTCGGCGACGACTGCGGCCGCGGCTGGAGCCAGGAGCAGCTCGTCCGGCCCCCAGCCCGCCGAGACGAAGAGGCCGGGACTGCCTGTCTCGCCGACGACGGGCAACCGGTCAGGCACCGAGTGCTCCGGGCCCGTCCCCGCCTTCACGAAGGCCCAGCCCGAGGAGGCCGGCACGAGCCGCTGGACCTCCGACAGGAGCGCCTGGACCGACGCCGCGTTCGGCCCGGTCGCTCGAGGGTCCGTTTCCGGCCTGCCGAGCGCCAGGATCGAACCGTCCCGGCGCGGGACCAGGGAAACCCCTCTCGACCGGAGGAGCCGCGTCGGCCGGTCGGGATCGGACGTCGCGTCCAGCCGAAGCCATGTCCGGAAATGGACGGTAAACGGGAGGCGCCCGGTGCCCCCCACCCGGCCCGGACCTCCTGGGTCCGCCAGGACGACCGCCTCGGCCGGAAGGAGCCCGTCCGCCGTTTCGACCCCGACGACGCGCCCGGCCGAGAAGGCCACTCCCTGCGCGGCGTTCCCCTCGTGGACTCTCACTCCCGCCGTGCGCACCGCCAGCACGAGGGCTCGCCCCACACGGCCGGCCCTCGCCACGCCGTCCAGGGGAAAGGAGAACGCGGCCTTCACCGAAGCCGAAAGCGCGGGCTCGCGCCCCCGGGCCTCGTCGGGTTCGAGGACCTCGAAGTGGACTCCCCTCGACCGCTGGGCGTCGAGGGCGCGGTCCAGGAGAACTTCCTCGGCGTCGTCGAGCGCCGCGGTCATTGCCCCGCGCTGGTCATACTCGCAGGGCAACCCCGTCTCCTCCTCGAGGCCCGAAAGCCAGTCGGAGAAGAGGTGCCGGGAGAGGAGGGCGAGGTCCGCCAGCTCGTCGGGCATGGCCTCCACGACGGCCTGGGCCGCCACCAGCCCCCCGGGCGCCGACGGAACCGCGGCCCGTGCCTGTGCCAGGAGGTCGACCGTCAGATCGCGCCGCGCCAGCTCCAGCGCGAGGGCTGCCGCCGCGAGCCCGCCGCCGGTGACGACGACGTCCGCCGGCGCGAGGCTGCGCGTCACGCCACCTGCCCCGTGGCGTCGAGGACCGGCCCGCTGCCCGGGATATGGGGCGGGCCCCACTGCCGATCCACGCGCGCGAGGACCGCCCGTCCCACCGCCATGACCACGCCGTAGTTGAGCGCTGCCGACGCCGCGACGCCGAGCAGCGGAACGACGTGCGCGAGCGAGCGCCCCAGCGCCCGTGCGGCGAGCTTCGTCGCGAGCTCCTCGGCGAGCCTCACCGTGAGCCGCCTCCCCACCGAGAGGCCCGCACCCGAAGCGAGGCCGGCGACGATCTCCAGCATCCGTTCCTCGGGCTCGAGGTCGCCGCCGTACAGGAGGTGCAGCCCGACGATCATCCGGCTCTGAAGGACGATGAGCGTCGCCAGCTCGGGTGCGGTCGCGGCGAGGGCGGCCCACCCCGAAGGGGCGCTCGCCGCCGCGCCGACGAGCGCCGCCCTGCGGGCCGTGCTGTTGACCATCAGAAGGGCCTGCCGCCGGGTGGGAAGCCCCTCGTGGCGCAACGCGAACGTCCGGACGTCCTCCCGGATCCTCTCGACGTCGAGGTCCGTCGAAGCGTGCTTGACGAGGGAGAGGAACGATTCGGCGATCTTCACGGCGGTTCTTCGAAAGGTATCATCCGGCCGCCCCGCCGCCGGAACAAGGCGGCCCCGGCGAACCGCGCCGGACGGAGAAGGAGGTCCTCGTGCTCGCGAACCGACACGCCCGTTTCGCCCTCGCCCTCTGGATGGGTCTCGCGCTCCTGGGGACCTGCAGCGTCCCGGCCGAGGCCGCCGCTGCCAAGCAGAAGAAGGCTGCCCCCAAGAAGAAGGAGAAAAAGGTGTCGTCCAAGCCGCGCGACTACGCGAAGACTCTCGCCGTCCTGAAGACCTCCCAGGGAGACGTGACGATCCGGTTCTTCTACGAAAAGGC
>DIAY01000031.1 GCA_002414905.1 Holophagales bacterium UBA5066
GCAGAGGTAGACCGCGTAGAGGCCGAGTGCGAGCACGCCGACCCACGGAAGGAGCCAGAGGAGGAAGCGCGGCAGAGGGGTCCGCTTCAGGCCGCGGGCGATCAGGGTGTCATCCATGCGTCACCCCGGTGCGGGAGAGGCGTTCGCGGACGGTGGGGTCCGAAGAGCGGTAGAGGACCTTCGGGCCGGTTCCGAGGGCGGCGAGGAGCCGGAAGGTCTCCGGGTCCTTCGCGAGCCGGGCGACCTCGCTCTGTGGATCGGCCGCGTCGCCGAAAGAAAGGGCGCGCGAAGGGCACGCCTCGACGCAGGCGGGGACGTAATCGGCCGGGTCGATTTCAGTCTGCCCGGCGGCGGCCGCCTTGGCGCGGGCCGCCTGGAGGCGCTGGATGCAGAAGTTGCACTTCTCGACGACGCCGCGCTGGCGGATCGAGACGTCGGGGTTGAGGGAGGCCTTCATCCCCTCGGGCCACTCGGGGCTGAACCAGTTGAAGGAGCGCGCGTGATAGGGGCAGGCGATCATGCAGTAGCGGCAGCCGAGGCAGCGGACCGGGATCTGGCCGACGATCCCGGTGCTGGGGTCGTACTCGATGGCGCGCTGAGGGCAGACGTCGACGCAGGGCGGCTCTTCGCACTGCTGGCAGGGGATCGGGACGAAGGTCGAGCGGCCGGAGGGACCGGCCGTGGCGACGTCGTGGACGCGCAGCCAGACGACGCCGGTCCGCTCGTTGGAGTTTTCGGGGGCGGGCGGGATGTTGTTCTCCACGGCGCAGGCGGTCGCGCAGGAGCCGCAGCCGTTGCAGCGGTCGAGGTCGACGACGAGCGTGTAGCGGTGGGCGGGAAGAGTGGGGGCGGACGTGGTGCCGTGCATGCTCAAACCTTCGCGGCGGAAGGCGCGGGGAAGAGCGCCGTCTCGCGGGTCAGCTTCGTGAGGAGAGGAGAAGAGGGCGCGGCGGCCAGAGCCGCGCGCGGGAGGGCGGCGGCCCGGACCGGCTCGGCCACGGGAACTCCGAGGGCCGCCTCGAGGAGGCGCGGGGCTTCCCCGTCACCGAGGAGCGCAAAGCGCCCCGCGGGAGAGGGCATCGGTTCGTCGACCCAGCAGGCACCGCTGGCGAAAGCCGCTTCGAGGGCCGCGGTGTCGGCGAGAGAGGAGAGCGCCGTCGTCGTCGCCGTGGCCGGATCGAAGAGCTGTCCGCGCCTGGTCGCCAGGATCGCCGCGATGCGTCCGGTCGCCGGGGGCGGGAGCGTAAGACCGGCGGCCGCGGCCGCCTCGCGCAGGACCTCCTCCGGGATGGCAAGCCCCGCAGGCGGGGCGAGGAGGGCGGGGGCGAGAGCGAACGTGGCGAGCGGCGCGTCGGCGGAGCCTTCCAGCTCGACGGCCTCCTCGAGCGGCGCGGGGCCCGGGAGGAGGAGCGTGGCCTTCTCTCCGAGGCCGGCGCGGAACGGGGAGAAGCTCACGACGACGGCGCCGTCGGCAAGGAGCCGTTCGAGGCGCTCCCACCCGACGAGGCCCTCGGCGAGGGTGCCGTCGAGCAGGAGAAGACCGACGGAGCGTTCGGGCACGGCGTCGAGGGCCGTGACCGTGGCGAGCCGGGCATCACCGTCCGTCTCGCGCGGCGCTGCCCGCCTCGCGACGATCGGCCCCTTCGGGGCGCCGAGGAGGAGGTTCAGCGTGGCGATGGCGGCGTCGGCTTCGGGCGAGAGCGGTACGGTCGGGTCGCCACCGAGGACGACGGCCGGACGGCCCTCGGCCAGGTCTCGTGCGAGCGCGACGACGGCGGCCGCCGGGGCGCCCGTCTTCTGCTCGACGAGGGCCGGGGCGAAGCGGGCGGCGAGCGCCTCGAATTCGGCGAGGCCGGAGGTCCGCTCGGTGAGGAAAGCCGTGTCGGCGAGCTTCTCGTCGAGGAGGACGTGGGCGAGACCGAGGGCGAACGCCGCCTCGGTGCCGGGGGCAATCGGGACGAAGCGGTCGGCCAGGCCGGCGCTCTTCGTCCGGGTCGCCCCGACGTGGACGACCTCGAGCCGTTCCGCCTTCGGGCGGCGGCGGGCTTCGGCGCGAAGGCGCGCCAGGAGGCCGGGCGTTCCGGTGTCGGTGAGGACCGGTGCGCCGAAGGAGACGACCCGGCGGGCGCCGGTGTAGTCGACGCCGAGGGTGAGGGGGCGGTCGAACCGCCCCGCGAGGGCGTCGAGGTCCGCGGTGAGCGACGGCCCGGAGGCGTAGCGCCCGCCCGTGGCCGCGGCGAGGGCCCGGTAGGTGCGCGAGAGGCTCCGGCCCGGACGACCGTCGACGACGAGGAGGGAGCGCTTCGGGTCCTTCGTCGTGGCGGAGATCGCCGCGGAGAGGGCGGCGACGGCCGCGGCACGGTCGATCACCTCGCGCCTGCCGCCCGAGACACGCTCGGGGGCGACGACCCGAAGGGGGTGCCTGGCCAGGTGGTGGGCCGTCAGGCCGAGCGGGCAGTTGCCGCCATCGCTGGCGGGATGACCGGGGACGCCGGTGAATCCGACCGGCTGAGGTCCGAAGCAGCGTGCCTTCAGCCCGCAGGCGGAGGGGCAGAGCGTGCACGACGTGAAGCGGAACGCGAGCGGCCCGGCTGGCCTCGGCGTCGGCGTCGGCGGCCGCTGCGTCCAGATCGCGAGGTCGTCCAGGAGCTTCCAGGGAACGGGCGAGAGGGCGATTCCGGCGACGGCGCCGCCACCTGCCAGGAAGAGGTCACGGCGGGAGAGCTCGAGCTTCATGCCGTCCTCCTCACTTGTGGCAGGCGATGCAGGCGCTTTCGCGTCCGCCCGCGCGGTGACAGTCGATGCAATCGGACATCTTCATTCCCTGCCAGTCCTTCCGGCCGAGCCTCGAGATCGACGGACCCCAGATGTCGCGCGGGTAGCCGGAAAGGCGGTTCACCTGGACCTCACGTGCCGTCGTCGACTCTCCGCGGGGACCGTGGCAGCGCGTGCAGGCGATTTTCTCGCCGGTCACGTGCGAGGCGTGCGGGAAGTAGACGTTGTCGGGCTGGCGTGCGTTCGAGAGCCACGGCACCTCGGCGCCCGGCTCGACGTACTTCGCGACGAGGGCGTTGATCGCCGGGTTCTCACCCTTCTCCGCGTGGCAGCCTGCGCAGCTCTCGGTCGTCGGGAAGCCGGCGAAGCGGCCATCGGGGGTCACGGCGTGGCAGTCGGCGCAGGCCATCCCCTGCTCGGCGTGGACCTTGTGGTTGAACGGGAGGGGCTGGGCCTCACTCCTGTAGAGGAGGTGAGGGAAGAGGAGCCAGCCGGCCGCCAGCGCGGGGACGAGACCGGCGGCGAATGAGACGGGGGCCGCGAGTTTCAAGAGGACCTCTCTTCGTCGGTGGTGGGGATGGAGAGGAGGAGGTGGGAGAGGCGCAGCGCCTCTTCATGGGGAAGGGTCCGGACGAGCCCCGGCTCGGGGAGACCGCCGTCGGCTGCGAGGCGGACGCCGGAAATCCTCTCGGCGGCCTCTTCGGCGAGCCCGCGCAGGCGCAGCGTCTCCCGGCGCATCCAGGAGGTCGCGGCCTCGCCGCGCAGGAGCCCTTCGGTGAGCTTCGAAGCGCCATCCGGGAGGCTGGCCCGGTCGCGGACGATCCCTTCGAAGAGCCAGCCGAGGCCGTAGGGATCACGCGCCAGGCGCGCCGGGTCGGCGCGGAGAGCACCGTTGACCGCGGTGATGAAGACCGGATTCGGGAACGAGACGGTGACGTCGACGTCGCGGACGGTGAGGACGGCCGCCGGCCGCTCGAACCCCTTCGTCGTGACGAACTGCACCCGGTCGATTCCGCCGAGCGTTTGCGCCAGGAATGCGTCGACACCGATGTGGCAGACGCCGTCCGAAGCGACGGAGAGCCAGGTGTGGCCCGGCGCGAACCAGAGCCACTCGGGGACCGGGATGCCGTCGGCGTCGCCGGTCCGGGGGGCAGGCTCCCCGGGGGCCGCGGCTGGCGCGGGGGTCTTGGCGAGCGCGAGGTAGAGGTCGCAGAAGCGGTGGGCTTCGCTCCCGCAGCGGGAGAATGCCTGGTCGCTCCAGGGGATCAGCTTCGTCACCGGGGCTGCGGAGCAGTACTGTGCGAGCGATTCCATCCGGAACGGGCACGAGGTGGCGCTCGGATGCTCCTCGTTCAGCTCACGAACGACGGGGCAGTCGTGCCAGGCGGCCGTCGCGCAGCGCTCGTCCGTGGAGCTCCCGGTCCGCACGATCTGCTTGCGGATCGGAGAGGCCTGGCACGACTGAACGTGTGCCTCGCGGAGGAAAGGGCAACGCACGGCAGGTTCTCCTTCAGCCCCCGCGGGCTACTTCTTCTCCGCCTCGTCGTCGTCGATCTTCTCGCCGCCGTCGGCCATCGTCAGGCCGAGCTCGGGGATGAAAACGGAGTGCGGGTCGAGCTGGTGGACGGCGACGCGGCTCTTCGCGCGCTCGGCGAGCTCGCGGGCGGCGGACCAGACGAGGACGCCGATTCCGGCAAGGGTGGCAAGTCCAAGGCCAGCGTTCGTCAGGTTGAGCCAGAGGATCTCGGTGTCGGTGGGCTGCATGGAAAACCTCCTCGCGTCGGGATTTCCCTCGCTAGGGAGCCGGCGCACCCATAGAGGTGCAGGAAGCGTGCCCGCGGTGAGGGAATATCGGACGGAGCAGA
>DIAY01000139.1 GCA_002414905.1 Holophagales bacterium UBA5066
AGATGTGTATAAGAGACAGACGTGGGAGAGACCGAGGGCGAACGCCGCCTCGGTGCCGGGGGCGATCGGGACGAAGCGGTCGGCCAGGCCGGCGCTCTTCGTCCGGGTCGCCCCGACGTGGACGACCTCGAGCCGTTCCGACTTCGGGCGGCGGTGGGCTTCGGCGCGAAGCCGCGCCAGGAGGCCGGGCGTCCCGGCGTCGGTGAGGACCGGCGTGCCGAAGGAGACGACCCGGCGAGCGCTCGTGTAGTCGACGCCGAGAGTGAGGGGGCGGTCGAATCGTCCGGCGAGGGCGTCGAGGTCCGCAGTGAGCGACGGCCCGGAGGCGTAGCGCCCGCCCGTGGCCGCGGCGAGGGCCCGGTAGGTGCGCGAGAGGCTCCGGCCCGGACGGCCGTCGACGACGAGGAGGGAGCGCTTCGAGTCCTTCGTCGTGGCGGAGATCGCAGCGGAGAGGGCGGCGACGGCCGCGGCACGGTCGATCACCTCGCGCTTGCCGCCCGAGACACGCTCGGGGGCGACGACCCGAAGGGGGTGCCTGGCCAGGTGGTGGGCCGTCAGGCCGAGCGGGCAGTTGCCGCCGTCGCTGGCGGGATGACCGGGGACGCCGGTGAATCCGACCGGCTGAGGCCCGAAGCAGCGCGCCTTCAGCCCGCAGGCGGAGGGGCAGAGCGTGCACGACGTGAAGCGGAACGCGAGCGGCCCGGCTGGCCTCGGCGTCGGCGTCGGTGGCCGCTGCGTCCAGATCGCGAGGTCATCCAGAAGCTTCCAGGGAACGGGCGAGAGGGCGATTCCGGCGACGGCGCCGCCACCTGCCAGGAAGAGGTCGCGGCGGGAGAGCTCGAGCTTCATGCCGTCCTCCTCACTTGTGGCAGGCGATGCAGGCGCTTTCGCGTCCGCCGGCGCGGTGACAGTCGATGCAATCGGACATCTTCATTCCCTGCCAGTCCTTCCGACCGAGCCTCGAGATCGACGGACCCCAGATGTCGCGCGGGTATCCGGAAAGGCGGTTCACCTGGACCTCGCGCGCCGTCGTCGACTCTCCGCGGGGACCGTGGCAGCGCGTGCAGGCGATTTTCTCGCCGGTCACGTGCGAGGCGTGCGGGAAGTAGACGTTGTCGGGCTGGCGGGCGTTCGAGAGCCACGGCACCTCGGCGCCCGGCTCGACGTACTTCGCGACGAGGGCGTTGATCGCCGGGTTCTCACCCTTCTCGGCGTGGCAGCCCGCGCAGCTCTCGGTCGTCGGGAAGCCGGCGAAGCGGCCATCGGGGGTCACGGCGTGACAGTCGGCGCAGGCCATCCCCTGCTCGGCGTGGACCTTGTGGTTGAACGGGAGGGGCTGGGCCTCACTCCTGTAGAGGAGGTGAGGGAAGAGGAGCCAGCCGGCCGCCAGTGCTGGGACGAGACCGGCGGCGAATGAGACGGGGGCCGCGAGTTTCAAGAGAACCTCTCTTCGACGGTGGTGTGGATGGAGAGGAGAAGATGGGAGAGGCGAAGCGCCTCTTCATGGGGAAGGGTCCGAACGAGCCCCGGCTCGGGGAGACCGCCGTCGGCTGCGAGGCGGACGCCGGAAATCCTCTCGGCGGCCTCTTCGGCAAGCCCGCGCAGGCGCAGCGTCTCTCGGCGCATCCAGGAGGTCGCAGCCTCGCCGCGCAGGAGCCCTTCGGTGAGCTTCGAAGTGCCGTCCGGGAGGCTGGCCCGGTCGCGGACGATCCCTTCGAAGAGCCAGCCGAGGCCGTAGGGATCACGCGCCAGACGCGTCGGGTCGGCACGGAGCGCACCGTTGACCGCGGTGATGAAGACCGGATTCGGGAACGAGACGGTGACGTCGACGTCGCGGACGGTGAGGACGGCCGCCGGCCGCTCGAACCCCTTCGTCGTCACGAACTGCACCCGGTCGATTCCGCCGAGCGTTTGCGCCAGGAATGCGTCGACACCGATGTGGCAGACGCCGTCCGAAGCGACGGAGAGCCAGGTGTGGCCCGGCGCGAACCAGAGCCACTCGGGGACCGGGATGCCGTCGGCGTCGCCGGTCCGGGGCAGAGGCTCCCCGGGGAGCGCGGCCGGTGCGGGGGTCCTGGCGAGCGCGAGGTAGAGGTCGCAGAAGCGGTGGGCCTCGCTCCCGCAGCGGGAGAATGCCTGGTCGCTCCAGGGGATCAGCTTCATCACCGGGGCTGCGGAGCAGTACTGGGCGAGCGATTCCATCCGGAACGGGCACGAGGTGGCGCTCGGATGCTCCTCGTTCAGCTCACGAACGACGGGGCAGTCGTGCCAGGCGACCGTCGCGCAGCGCTCGTCCGTGGAGCTCCCGGTCCGCACGATCTGCTTGCGGATCGGAGAGGCCTGGCACGACTGAACGTGTGCCTCGCGGAGGAAAGGGCAACGCACGGCAGGTCCTTCTTCAGCCCCCGCGGGCTACTTCTTCTCCGCCTCGTCGTCGTCGATCTTTTCGCCGCCGTCGGCCATCGTCAGGCCGAGCTCGGGGATGAAGACGGAGTGCGGGTCGAGCTGGTGGACGGCGACGCGGCTCTTCGCGCGCTCGGCGAGCTCGCGGGCGGCGGACCAGACGAGGACGCCGATTCCGGCAAGGGTGGCAAGTCCAAGACCAGCGTTCGTCAGGTTGAGCCAGAGGATCTCGGTGTCGGTGGGCTGCATGGAAAACCTCCTCGCGTCGGGATTTCCCTCGCTGGGGAGCCGGCGCACCCATAGAGATGCAGGAAGCGTGCCCGCGATGAGGGAATATCGGACGGAGCAGA
>DIAY01000080.1:0-12181 GCA_002414905.1 Holophagales bacterium UBA5066
CCGCGACCTCAGGCGTGACAGGCCTGCGCTCTAACCAACTGAGCTACGACCCCGCTTTGAAAGACCGGCCCTCGCGGGCGGAGGCGAATTATACGCAGGCCCGCCACCGACGCAAGCGGCGACGGGTCAGAACGGGTAGCCGATGCTGAAGCTGAGCGCACCGGTGTCTTCCTCCGCCCTCCGGTCCAGCCGAAAACCGTACTCGAGGCGGAACGGGCCGACGGGGGTCAGGTAGTGGAGACCGAGGCCCGCGCCCCACCGCCCTTGCGCGGGCTTCAGGTACGACGGTGCCGCCCAGACGTTTCCCCAGTCGACGAAGAGAACGAGTCCGAGCCCTCCGGTCAGCGGCAGCCGCCACTCGACGTTCGCGATGAGGAGCGCGTTGCCTCCGACCCCGGTCCCGTCCTGCAGCGTCTGCCCCTCGAGTCCGAGGTTGTCGAGCGAGAAGGAGCGGTGAGTCGTCCGGCCACCGGCGAAGAATCGCTCGACGGACGGCGTATCGAGGTTCGGGAGACAAGCGGGGTTCACCTCGACGGCGCAGTCGACGAGCGACTTCGTGAGCCCTACCCGGACCCCGGCGGCGAACGTGCCCCCCTGGAAGGCCTGGTAGGCCGTGAACTGGGCGAATCCTCTCAGGAAGTGAGCGTCCGCGGAGGCCGCCGGAAAGGCCCACTTCCCTTCTACGGCCGTGAACGTTCCCTTCGTGGGAACGATCGGGTCGTCCCGCAGATCGACGACGACGCTCGCGCCGATCGAGTTGATGAAGATCCGCTGGTCCTGCCGATCGATGTCGGACGGAACACCCGGCGGGCTGTAGGGCTGGACGAGCTCGTACTGGTAGCGAAGCGCCCCCTTGACGGTCCTTCCGAGAAGCCGGCTCGTCTCGAAGAAGGCTCCTCCCCTGCGGACGCTGTAGGACTCCCGGATCTCGTCCGCGAGGTAGCCGGTGACCGTGCCGGCAAGCCCCGAATCGAAGATGGACCGGTCGGCGACGCGTACGAGGATCCGCGTATCTCGCCGTGAGTAGCGTGCCTCGACGACTCCGGCGATCGCCCGCCCGAAGAGGTTCGAGTGCGACAGTCCCAGCGAGAGACGGGGGTTCAGCGCCCGTTCGGCCCGGGCGTCGTACTCGAGGCCGAGACCGTAGAGAAGGCTCCAGGGCTTCGACTCCTCGACCGTGACCAGGACCGAGCGCGCCTCGCTCCCGGCGTCGGGTGCGAGGCCCGACACGTCCACCCGCGAGAAGACGCCGAGCCGATCGAGGTTCTGCTGCGTCCGGATGAGCCGGGCCATGGAGAACGGCGTCCCCTCGCGATACGCGAGCTCCCGCTGGAGGACGGAGAGGTGCGTGGCGCGCGCGCCCCGCAGGATCGTCTTCCCGAAGACCGCGTGCTCCCCCTCGCGGACCTCGTACGTCACGTCGACGACGACCGGAGCTCCCGGCTCGACGGCGTTCGAAGTCTCCCGCTCCTCGACCCGGGCCTCCGGAAAGCCGCCGTCCCCCAGGGCCGACCGGAGCATCGCGAGATCGGTTTCGACGTCTTCCTGCAGGAACGGCTCCCCGCGCCGGGCGCGCAGGCGTTTGGCCGTCGATTCGCCGTCGAGGGACCGGAGCCCTTCGATCGCGACGCGGCCGAACCAGGTCGGGGCCCCCTCGTCGACGTGGAATCGCACGTCGAGCTCGAACGGCAGTGCGCCCGCGACCACCTCGACCGAGGTCACCCTGGCGTGAGGGAAGCCTCGTGCACGATAGATTGCGACGATGTCGGCGCGGTCGGCCGCGAGGTCCGCGTCGACGAGCCGTCCCTTCTCGAAAAGGCCTCGGGGCCGGGTTCTGAGGGCAGACAGGAGCGACTTCTCCCTCACCGCGCAGGTCCCTTCGACGGCGACGCTGCCCACGACCCAGCGGTCCCCCGGCTCAGCGTGGAGCCGGACCTCCTCGCGATCCTCGGACGCCTCCACGTCGAGATCGACGTCGGCCCGCGCATAGCCTTTCCTCTGAAGGCCCTCGAGGAGGGCGCCGCGAAGACGGTCGAGAGCCTCGCTGTCGGGCGGATCCCCTTTAGCCCACGGAGACGCCGGGTTGCGGCGGACGTCCGCCTCCTTCATTCCGGTGACGTCGAGGACGACGTCGGGTCCGGCAAAGACCGCGTAGCTCGCCGTCGCCTGCCCGGTGTCGCGTTCGTACACGGTCCCGTCGTAGCGGACCTCTGCCCGCGAGCGCCCGAGCTCCCTGTAGCGCGCCGTGTACCGCTCGGCGTCGTCCCTCGCGACGGCCTCGCGGAACACCCGATGGCGCCGAAGCTTTCCGGCGCGGCGAAGGTCCTCTGCGGAGATCGGGCCGAGGTTTCCCGAGAAAGCGGCGGGAGCCGCGACCGCGGGGCGTCCGGGCGTCACCGCGAACGTGACGTTGACCGTCGTGTCGTCCGGCCCCGGTTCCACCAGAGGCGTCACCTCGGCCTCGAAGTAGCCGCGCTCCTCGAGGACGCGACGGGCCGCCAGCGCCCCCGCGATCCCGCGATCCGGAGTCCAGGGATCGTGCGGCCTCGTCCCGATCGCATCGGCGACCCGGCCCCGGACGGGGATGCCGCGCCCCGATACGGTCACCTTCGCGACCCGGGCCGCTGCCGAGAAGACGAGCGTGACGGCGGCACCACTCTCCGTCGGCGCGGCTTCCACGGCCAGGTCGGCGAACCGCCCCGTCGCGAAGAGGTTTCTCAGCGACGTGTGGACGGCGCGCTCTGTGAGCGGCTGGCCGCGCCCGAGGTCCACGAGCCGCGCGAACGAGGCCTCCTCGATCGGGGCATCGCCACGGAACGACAGGCTCTCGATCGTGCGTCCCCAGAGATCCTCTTCCGCGCGAGCCGGAGCAACAGGGAAAACGAAAAGGAGGGCGAGGGCGACCGCCGTCTTCAACGGAGCCTCTGCCGGATCTTCACCTCCGCCGAGTAGACGCCATTTTCGTCGCGCAACAGCTGGACGAAGGCGTTCGGAGAGATCTGGTACTCGACGAGAAGGACCTGCTCCTGGTCCGTCGAAGCCTTGTACGAATACGTGACCGTCAGGTCGTTCGAAAGGCGCTTGGCGACCGTGAGGCGCGGAGCGTCGAAGGTCGAGCCGATGAAGACCGGGTCGATCTGGAGGCGGTCGAGGCGAAGGAACTCCCTCGTTCGGCTCGCGGCCGCGTCCGTCGCGAGGCCCGCGATGAGCTCTCGGGCGGCGGCGACGATGTCCTGGTCGGTCGAGACGGGCGAGACCGACCCGATGCTCCCGGTCGAAGTGCTCGGGATCTCCCCCGTGGCGAGAATCGAGACGATCTGCGCCTCCGGGAGCTGCGGGTAGGACGAGAAACGGGGCACCACGCGCGACGCCGTACCGGAGACGCCGAGCGTGATGGCGTATTCCTTGACCTGCGTACGAGCTTCGAGCTCGAAGTACGGATCGTTCGCCGCCGGATTGGCAAAGACGACCTTCCCTTTCGTGACGTCGTACCGGAGGCCGCGCAGCTCCAGTCTCCCCCCTTCCGACACCTCGACCGAACCGAGGAGCAGAGGCCGCCCGAACGTCCCGCGAACCGTCAGGTCGCCCGAGCCGTGCAGCCGCGCGACGTTGTTGCGAACCTCGAAGGCGCCTGGCGGAATCGCGATCCGCACTTCCAGGCCGACGTCGTCGAACCGGGTCGGCCCGGAGACTTCTCCGGCCGCGCCACGGCGCCCGCCCAGGAGCGCCTGGATCGACAGATCGAGGTCCTGCGCGTAGATCCCCCGGACCATCCGGAGCTCTCCGCGAGCGGAACGGACCTCGTCGTCTCCGAGAAGGACGAGATCCCCCGACACGGTCGTCCGGAGGCCGGGGAACGGTTCGCTTCTGAGGTTCTCGAGATGGGCGTTAAGCCTCAGGCCCGACATTTTCAGGCCGTCGAGGGTGAGGACTCCGGCCACGCCGATGTTGCCATTCCACCGCAGCGAGAGGTCGTCGGTCGTGATCCGCCCGGGCGTCAGCTGCAGCGTCCCGGTAATCCCCTCGATCGGTGTCTCGCCCGGCGAGGTCGCGAGCTCGAGGCCATCGAGGCCCACCCGTCCCTCGAAGACCGGCCGTTTGACCGTTCCGGACACCGACAGCGAGAGGGCCATCCTCCCCTCCAGGGTCGCCCCTTCCAGAAGCGGCGTCAGGGTCGCGGCTTCGATCGTCCCGACGGCCCTGGCCGAGACGACTCCCTCGCCTCCCGTCTCGAGGCTCCCGTTCAGGACCAACTCTCCTTCCGGAAGCGAAGGTGCGGCGCCCGCTGCCCTGTACGCCGCGAGGCGTACGCCCTCCCACGAGAGCCGGCCGTCGGCCCAATGGAACGCCGCCGGAACCGGAAGAGAAAGACGATGCGGACCCAGCAGGGCTTCGAACGAAAGGAACCGGCCCTGCACCGACGTCACGCTTCCATCGAAATTCCGGGAGAGGACTGCAACGAGCTCCGCCGTCCCATCCAGCGCCGTCCCCTGTGGAACGCCGAGAAGGGTCGCGTAGGCGGCAATCGACCGGACCTCCAGACCGACCTCGAGGCCGCCACTGCGCCCCTTCGCTCGAAGCCGGGCCGCCCCGGGCGCATCGATCTCCGCGTCGAGGCCGTCGCCTTCGAGCCTCATCCGGAAAGCCATGTCTTCGCCCCGGATCGAGAGAGGCGACGTCTGCCAGGCCGCCTCCGCGATCACCCCTGTCATCGTCAGGTCCGGTACGTCGAGCGTTCCCCGGCCGGAGAGCGAGCCCGTGAGGCGGCCGGTCAGCCCGGGTATCCGGTCGGAAAGCGCTCCAAGCCTCTCCAACGGAAGGTCCCGCGCCTGCGCATCCAGCTCGAACCCATCGTCGGCGTATCGATAGAAGCCGTCGAGGCGGGCCGTCCCGGTCCCGAGCCCACCGCGTACCGCCGCGAGCCGGAGCCGGTCGTGCTCGAACCCGAGGGTCCCTTCGACGCGGTCGAAGGGCTGTCCCCAGAGGTTCGTCTCGTCGAAGACGAGGCTTCCTTCTCCCAGGACGCGGGGCGTCACGCCGTCGAGCGGGAGACGGCCGCTGACGAGGCCTGTGATCGGAAGGTCGAGGGAGAGGAACGAGAAGATCCGCTCCACGGGCCATCGGTCGGTTTCCATCGTGAAACCAGACAGACGGTATTCGCCACCGAGAGTGCCCCCCCACTCGACCTGTCCTCTCGCCACGAGCCGTCCGTCCCCGTCATGTGCTTCCAGCGGCTGCAGCGTCAGGACGTTGCGATCGACGAGGAAGTCGGCCGTCGTCTCGCCGAACGGCACGCCGCGCAGGACGAAGGGCGCGGCCTCCAGCCTTCCCGAGATACGGGGATCGGAGAAGCTCCGCGTCAACTTCGCGACGAGCCGCCCCGACCCGCCGAGCTTCAGCGGCGGCGAGAGCGGCTCACCCTGGATCGCAGGGTAGAAGTTCGCGGCGAGCCGTTCGGCCTCGACGAGGTCGGGCGCCTCGATCGTCAGCTCCCAGTCGGGCTCCCACGATCCGATCTGAAGCGTCCCGTCGAGCGTCGCGCGGAGCCCCCCCGCAGTGAGAAACGCCACGCGCGGGAAGAGGATCGATCCGTTCTTCACGAAGAGGGGTCCCCCTCCGGAGACGGCGAGAGCGTGCCTCCCGCGGACGGCCGAGGGGACGCCCGGGGCCGCGGTGAGACGGATCGCACCCGAGCCGTCCCCACGCGCGGCCCCGCCCGGACCGAAAGTCAACGTCATGTCCAGGTCGGCGCGGGCCATCAGTCCCGTCCCGGGAAGGCCGAGGTCCGAGAAGAACCGCTCGAAATCGACGTTCGTCCCCGACACGGCGATCCGCACCGGGAGGGGCGGCCCCTTGAGCCTGCCGAGCTGGACGAGCGCCTCGAGCCTTCCCCCGGCGTAGTCGGCGTGGGCGACGTGGGCAAGCAGGCCGTCCGGGTCGACGCGGATCGACCCCTCTCCGGTCATCGGAAACGGGCCGAAGCGCCCCCCCTCCCCGATCTCGAACTTCCCCCTTACCCGGAACCCGCCGCTCCTCGGGACCCTCACGCTCGCCACGGCCATTACCGGCCCGGAAAGCGGGATACCCGCTCCGAAGTAGCGATCGAGATCCTCTCCGCGCATCCGCGCGCGAGCGAGGATGTTCACCTCCGGGTTCATCAGGTCGTCGATTCCGCCGAGGGCATCGACGGCGAACCCTTCGCCCCGGAGCCGGATCCCCCGGAACCGGACCCGGCCCGGGGAAAGGACGACGTCGGCTCCCACCTCGAGGTCGAGGACGTCCCCGTCATCGAGCTTCATTCGGGCGTGCCGGCAACCGAGAGAGACCCGCGTCGTCTTCGAGAACCTCCCGGAGCGTGCCGTCAGGGCCGCTTCGGTCAGGATGACGTCCAGCTTCGCCTTCCACTCACGGAAGCGGAACGTCCCCTGCTGGAGGATCGCCTCCCGGATCCGGACGTCCCTGCCGCCACCATCCCCCTTCGGCAAGGCTGCGGCAATGGAGGAGAAGTTGTTCGTGCCGTCCTTGTAGACCTCGAAGACGACGCGAGGCCCGATGAGCCGCACCTTGGGCAGGTCGATCCGGACGTCGGAAACCTGCGGTATGCCACGGAGGCTCACCTCCTCCGCCGCGAAGCAGGCGCCGGGAAGGCCACGCGGATCGTTCGCGACGGAGACGTCCTTCACGAGGAACGCCGGCGGCACGAGGGCGAGGTCGAAGCCCCCGATCGTCACCCGGCGCTGCAGCGCTTCGGAGAGAAGCGTCTCGGCCCTGCGCCTCAGCAGCTCCTGGAAGCGGGCCGAGCGGAAGACGGCGTAGAGGACGAGGATCGAGAAGAGGAAGAGGAGCGCAAAGAGGCGCAGAACACGGACGTGCTCCAGCACGAGGTGCGGAACGCGAGGATCGGGGATTCGGCCCCGCAGCCTCTTCTTCGCCTCCATCGCGGCGGACGCCTACTTCTTCTCGCCGCCGAACGACAGCTTCTTGGCGAGGACGTCGAAGAAGGTGCTCCCGTGGGCGCGGACGAGCAGCGCCGTCTCGCGGGCCCGGGCGATCTTCACGCGCGTGGCGGGACCGATCGGGAACCCCTCCTGCCCGTCCATCGTCAGGTAGACGCCGGAAGGGGCTCCCTCGACCGCGAGACCGAGAGTCACGTGGTCCGGAAGGACGACCGGCCGGAGGGAAAGCGTGTGGGGACAGATGGGCGTGAGGATGATGGCCGGCATCGTCGGCATCAGGATCGGCCCGCCGGCCGAGAGGTTGTAGGCCGTCGACCCCGTCGGCGTCGCGACGATGAGGCCGTCTCCGCGGTAGCGCGATACCGGCCGGCCGTCGACCTCGACCCGGATCGTCGCGATGCGCGACAAGGCCGACTTGCCGATGACGGCGTCGTTGATGATCCGGATGCGCCGGCGCCCACGACCGGGCTCGACGACGTCGACGTTCAGCATCCGGCGCGCCTCCAGCGGCGCCGTCCCCGCGAGGGCGTCCGTCAGGAGCGGCTCCCAGGCGTCTGGAGGGCACGACGTCAGGAAGCCGAACGTCCCGATGTCGATGCCGAAAATCGCGACGCCGGGAGAGGGGTGCCGGGCCACGGAGAGGAGCGTCCCGTCGCCGCCGAGCGTCACGAGCAGGTCGACGTGCCTCGAGATCTCCGCCCGTGGAACGCCCCCCATCGAATGGCGCGCCCCCATCGACTCGGCGTCGTGGAAAACCTCTATACCGCGCCGCTGCAGCCACGCTTCGAGACGACGCGTGAGGTGGATGGCGTCGCCACTCGTGGTGCGAGTGACGAGGCCGACCCGCCGGATGGCCTTTCTTCGCGCCCTCGGTCGCGTGGACATGGGTCGATTCTAGCCGCTGGCGACGCCGTGACCGCGGAGGAGGAACGCCGCGAGGAGCTCGACGTTGCCGTCCGCTCCCGTGATCGGCGACTCGATCGTCCCGCGGTGCGCCAGGCCGAGCCCGTCCGCGGCCGAAAGGACCCGCTTGAGCGCCCGGTGGCGGACCTCGGGATCCCGGACGATCCCCCCCCGTCCCACCTCGCCGCGCTCCGACTCGAACTGTGGCTTGACGAGCAGGACGGCGTCGGCACCCGGAGACAGGAGGGGGACCGCTGCGGGAAGGATCAGGCGCAGGGAGATGAACGAGACGTCCGCCACGAGGAGCGAGCACGCCTCCGGCACGTGGGTGCGAGAGAGGAACCGGGCGTTGACCCCTTCGCGCAGGACCACCCGCGGGTCGTTCCTCAGCCTGGCGTGGAGCTGGCCGTGACCGACGTCGATCGCGAAGACTCGCGCCGCCCCCCGCGAGAGCAGGACGTCCGTGAAACCTCCCGTGGAGGCCCCCACATCGAGGCAGGTCCGGCCCGACGGGTCGACGCCGAAGGCGGAAAGCCCCGCTGCGAGCTTGACGCCGCCACGCGAGACCCACGGGTGCTCCGGCGCCTCGATCTCGATCCGGATGTCGGCCCCGACCGGCGTCCCCGGCTTCGGCCGCTCGACCCCGCTGACTTTCACCCGGCCGGCCAGGATGAGCGCCTCGGCCCGCGTCCTCGATTCGGCGAGCCCCCGGGCGACGAGAAGGACGTCGAGGCGCGTCTTCTGCGTCGCCATCAGATCTCGACGACGACCTTCAGCGCCTCTCCTCCGGCCTCGGCGACGGCGAAGGCCTCGGCCGTACGCTCGAGCGGCAGGCGGTGCGTGACGAGCCGCTCGACGGGAAGGGCGCCCGAGGCGATCAGGTCGAGCGAACGTCGCGTCTCCAGGGGCCCCGAGGAGTAGCTGAAGCGAAATGTCAGGTCCTTGAAGTACGGCGTGTGCGGCGCGACCGGCCAGACCGTGTCGGGCGCGACCGGCGAGAAGAAGACGACCCGGGCCGCAGGGGCGGCGGCATCGATGGCCGAGAGGACCGCGGGGGCGGCCGTCGGGATGACGAAGACGACGTCCGCTCCTCCGGGGGCCACGCTGCGAGCCCATTCGGGAACGCTCCCGGAGGAGGGATCCACGACGGCGTCGAAGCCGAGGTCTCGCGCGAAACGGCGCCGGGCGGGGTCAGGGTCGCTCCCGAGCAGGAGGCGCGCCCCTGCGAGCCGCGCGAGCCAGCCGAGGAGAAGGCCGTTGGACCCGAGGCCGACGACGAGGGCCCCGTCGCCCGGGCGGACGAGGGCCCGGTCCACGGCCTTCAGAGCGCAGGCCACCGGCTCGACGAACGCCCCACCGGTGAAGGAAACGTGCGGCGGGAGGAGAAGCGAGTCGCGCGAGACGGACGTCGCCGCAACCCTCACGTACTCGGCGAGGCCTCCGGGGTGGAGGCGGGACGCCTTCCAGTCCGGGCACAGGACCGCTTCTCCGGCGAAACAGAAACGACACGCGCCGCACGGAGCGTGGTGGTGGACGAACACCCTGTCTCCCGGCCTCAGGTGCGCCACGCCGGCGCCCGTCTCCACGACGACGCCGGCGGTCTCGTGGCCGAGGACGGCCGGGACCTTCGTCGCCACGTACCAGGGGTGGACGTCGCTGCCGCAGAGGCCGACGGCCTTCATCGCGACGAGGATCTCGCCAGGACCGGGCCGGGGCGTCTGCATCTCGACGACCTCGATCCGCCCCGGCGCGAGGGCGAGAGCGGCTTTCATCGTGGCCGGAATCACGGCAGGAACGCCACTTTCATGTCGTCTCCTGCCGCGACCCGCTCCAGTACCGCCGCGTAGCCGTCGAGCGGGCTCTCGCCCGTCACGAGATGCTCCGTCGGAATCTCGCCGCGCGAGAGAAGGTCGAGCGCCTGCCTCGCCTCGGCCGGCGTGTAGTGGAAGGAGCCGGCGATCGTCACCTCGTCGTAGTGAACCCGGTGCGCCAGCACCGCGAGCCGCGCCCCGTGCGCGAGACCCGCGAAGAGCAGGACCGTCCCGCCGCGAGCCGCCAGGGCCGGAGATCCTTCCGCGACGGCCTGATCACCCGTCGCCTCGATCACGAGGTCCGCGCCGTGGCCGCCGGTGAGGGAGCGGACCCTCTCGTCGAGTCCCTCGCCTGCCGCAACGGTTTCGGCACCCTCCGCCGCGTGCGCGGCGAGCCGCCTGGCGTTCCGTCCGGCGACGACGACGCGCCCGGCGCCCCGGCGCGTCAGGAGGATCGTGAAGAGGAGCGCGATGGGTCCGGCTCCGAGAACGAGCGCCGTCCTCCCGGCGACGTCCCCGACTCTCGAGAGCCCGCGCAGGACCGACGCCACGGGGTCGAGAAGGGCGGCCGAGCTCGACGGCAGGCTCGAGGGAACGCGCAGGAGCCCGCGGGCCACGATGCGTGCCGGAATGCGGACGTATTCGGCCCAGGTCCCCCAGACGCGGTGGTCGAAGGCGGTGCTGCAGAGGTTCGGACGGCCTTCGCGGCAGTCGCGGCATTCGCCACAGGCGCCGGTCACGACCGAGGTAACCCGCTCCCCGGCCGCGAAGGCGGCGCCCTCGCCCACGCGCGCAATTCGCCCGCAGAACTCGTGCCCGAGGACCGTCGGAAACGAAACCTTCGGGTGCCCGCGCCGGACGAGCTTCAGGTCGGTGCCGCAGGTGAGCGTCGCTTCCACCCGGACGACGACCTCGCCGGGCCCCGGCTCGGGTTCCGGGACCTCCCGGAGCACCACGTGTCCCGGCCCGTCGCAGACGAGGGCGCGCATCGAGCCGGCTGTGGCGTCAGCTCGCGGCGCGTGCCCGGATCGGGACGACGCCGCCGGCTGCGGTCATCGTCCTGAAGGTCCCGAGGAGCCCCTCCTCGTCGATCCCGATCTCGGAACGCTGCTCGGCCTGCGTGGCGTGCGGAATGAACCGGTCGGGAATTCCGATCCGGTGGATCCGCGCCGCGATCCCGAGGACGTCGAGCGCCTCGGAGACTGCCGATCCGAATCCGCCGGTGACGGCGTTCTCCTCCACGGTGAAGAGCGTCGTGCCGTTCCGGACGAACTGGGCGAGGAGCTCGGTGTCGAGAGGCTTCACCCAGCGAGCGTTGATCACGGTGAGGGACGCCCCCCCTTCCGCCGCGAGCCGCTCGGCGGCCTTCAGGGCGGGGAGGACCGGGTCCCCGATCGCGAGGACGACGCCGTCCTTGCCGACGCGCAGCACCTCTCCCTTCCCGACGGGAAGGATCTTCGGGTCGGCATCGAGCGCGACGCCGTACCCCGCGCCGCGCGGGTAACGGACGGCGGTGGGGTGTCCGGTGGTCAGGGCCGTGGCGACGAGCTGGCGCAGCTCGTTCTCGTCCTTCGGCGCGGCGACCATCATGTTCGGGAAGATCCGAAGGTACGAGAGGTCGTAGGCCCCGTGGTGGGTCGGCCCGTCGGACCCGACGACACCGCCCCGGTCGAGAGCGAAGACGACCGGAAGGTCCATCAGGCAGACGTCGTGGAAGATCTGGTCGTAGGCGCGCTGCAGGAACGTCGAGTAGATCGCGCAGACGGGCTTCATCCCCTGCGTCGCCATACCGGCGGCGAAGAGAACGGCGTGCTGCTCGCAGATGCCGACGTCGAACGTCCGGTCGGGGAACTTCTTCTGGAAACGGTCGAGGCCGGTGCCGTCCGGCATCGCCGCCGTGATCGCCACGATCCGCTCGTCCTTCGCCGCGAGATCGGCGAGCGTGTCGGCGAAGACCGCCGTGTAGCTCGGCGGGGCGGCCTTCTTCGCAATCTCGCCCGTCTCCACCTTGAACGGCGAAGGCCCGTGCCAGAAGACCGGGTCCTTCTCGGCGAGGGCGTACCCCTTGCCCTTCGTCGTGCGGACGTGGATCAGGAGCGGGCCGTCGTAGTCCTTCGCCTCGCGCAGCGTCCTCACGAGGACCGGGATGTTGTGACCGTCGATCGGACCGACGTACTTGAACCCCAGCTCCTCGAACAGCGTGCCGGGGACGAGGGCCTTCTTCAGGCCGTCCTCGAGGTGCTCGGCCAGCTCGGCGAGGCGTTCGCCCTTGGGGAGCTTCTTCAGGACGCTGGCGACCTCGCCGCGCACCTTGTTGTAGATCTGCCCGCGCGCGATCCGGAGGAGGTAACCCGACATCGCCCCGACGTTCGGGGCGATCGACATCTCGTTGTCATTCAGGATGACGATGAGCCTGCGCTTCAGGTAGCCGCCCTGATTCAGGCCCTCCATCGCGACGCCACCGGTGAGGCCGCCGTCGCCGATGATCGCGACGACGTTGTAGTCGTCACC
>DIAY01000080.1:12451-12993 GCA_002414905.1 Holophagales bacterium UBA5066
TGGAGCCGGTCCCGGCGTCCCGTCAGAACCTTGTGCGGGTAGCACTGGTGGCTCACGTCCCAGACCAGGAGATCCCGGGGGGTGTCGAAGACGTGGTGCAGGGCGACCGTCAGCTCGACGGTTCCGAGGCCCGAGGCGAAATGGCCCCCGGTCTTCGACACCGAGTTGATCAGGAAGGAGCGAAGCTCGTCGGAGAGCGTCGCGAGCTCCTCGAGGGTCAGGATCTTGAGGTCCCGGGGCCAGAGGACCCGGTCGAGGAGCGGGGTCGGGCGATCAGTCATAGAGCTTCCAATGATATCCGGTCAGCGGTCCCGGTGTCCGGCGTACTCGGCCATCGCCGCCAGGAGGCCGGAGGGCCCCTCCAGCGCCCGGGCAAGGGAGAGAGTTTCCTGGAGTGCCCTTTCCCTCTCGGCGATCGCGCCGTCGACGCCGAAGACGGAGACGTAGGTCAGTTTTTCCTGGGCCCTGTCCTTCCCGACGCTCTTGCCGAGGACCGCGGCGGTCGCGGTGACGTCGAGGAGGTCGTCGGCGATCTGGAAGAG
>DIAY01000080.1:13160-13986 GCA_002414905.1 Holophagales bacterium UBA5066
GAGGCCGACAGGAGGCGCCCGGTCTTCTTCTCGTGGATCTCCTTCAGCCGGCCGGCCGTCCGAAGGCCGTCCCGTCCAGCTCCCGAGGAAGTAAGGTCGAGCGCCTGTCCCCCCGCCATCCCCCCGGCACCGATCGCCCGCGCCAGGAGGAGGACCGCCTCGGCGCGGCGCCCCGCCAGAGCCTCTCCGCACGGGCGCGAGGCGAGGACTTCGAAACCGAGTGACTGCAGGGCGTCGCCCGCCAGGAGCGCCATCGCCTCGCCGTGCACGACGTGGCAGGTCGGCTTGCCCCGGCGGAGGGCGTCGTCGTCCATGCAGGGAAGGTCGTCATGGATCAGCGAGTAGGTGTGAACGAGCTCGAGCGCCACGGCGGCCTCCGCGACCTCGCCTCGAGGCGTCTCGCTTCCGCCGAGGACGTCGTGAATGGCGAGCGCGAGGGCGGGGCGGAGACGCTTCCCTCCCGCCAGGGTGCTGTAGCGCATCGCGTCGGCCAGCGTGTCGCCGGCCGCGGGAAGGACACGTTCGAGGGCGGCCTCGGCCTCCTCCCTGGCCGCGGCGAGGAAGGTCAGGAGGCTCACGCCTCGCCCTCCCCCTCGGCGTCGTCCCCCCCGGGCGCGTCGAGGGGCTCCGTCACGAGACCCTCGGGGGTCTCCTTCAGGACGACGTCGACCCTCTTCTGGATCTCCTCGAGCTTGCCGCGGCAGAAGCGCGAAAGCGCGACGCCTTCCTCGAAGAGCTCGAGCGAGGCCTCGAGGCCCCGCTCGGGGTCCTCCAGCTCCGCCACGATCTTCTCCAGCCTCTCGAGCGCCTTCTCGAACGTCAGCCC
>DIAY01000080.1:14044-22962 GCA_002414905.1 Holophagales bacterium UBA5066
GCCGAAAGCGAGGCGGCGAGGGCGCCGAGCCTCTCTCGCGAGGCACCCATCCGGCGCTGCAGCCGTTCCGTCGCCGCCCGCTCGCCCGCCTCCGCACGCGCGAGGCCGAGAGGGAGGGCCGCGCGAGCCGGCCAGCCGACCACCGCTCCCTCGGCCCTCAGAAGGCGCTCCCGATAGGCCGTGGGAAGCCGGCGCACCGCCGACAGGAGCTCCCGGCCCGCCGAGGACGCACGCGCCGCCAGCGCCGCCGCCAGCGCCGGAAAACCGGCGAGAGCCGGTGCGTTCAGCAGCCGGGCCGCGTCGGCATGGGCGGCCAGGAGCCGGCCCTTCAGGGTCCGGGTCAGCTCGCGCCCCAGCCCCTCGATGCGGACCTCGAAATCGTCGCGACGGGCCACGACGAGCTCGGCCGCCTGGGACGGCGTGGCAGCACGAAGGTCGGCGGCGAGGTCGGTCAGGGTCACGTCGACTTCGTGGCCGACCGCCGAGATCGTCGGGATGCGGCTGGCCGCCACGGCGCGCACGACCCGCTCGTCGTTGAAGGCCGAGAGGTCGTCGCGCGAGCCGCCGCCGCGCGCCACGATGACGACGTCGGCCGCCGCCTGGCGCGAGAACCCCTCGACGGCCCGGGCGATCTCCTCGGGCGCCGTCACGCCCTGGACCGCCACCGGCCAGACCGTGACGTGTGCGTTCGGGAAGCGGGTGGAGAGGACCTTCAGGACGTCGCGTACGGCGGCACCGTGCCGGGAGGTCACGACCCCGATCCGGCGCGGGAGCAGAGGCAGCTTTCGCTTTCGGGCCGGTTCGAAGAGCCCTTCCGCCGCGAGCCGTGCCTTGAGCTGCTCGAAAGCCAGCTGCAGCGCTCCGGCGCCGACGGGCTGGATCTCGGCCACGACGAACGAGAGCTTGCCGCTGCGCGCATAGACGTCGGGCCGTCCCCGCGCAAGGACCTCCATCCCTTCCTCCGGCCGGAACGGAACCCGCGTCACGTCCGAGGACCACATGACGGCCGGGAGAGCCGCCGAGGCGTCCTTGAGAGTGAAGTAGGCGTGCCCCGACGACCAGATCCGCCACTCCCCGATCTCTCCCTTGACCCACGTGTCGGGGAGCGAAGCGCGGAGGGCACCGTTGAGCTTCGCCACGAAGAGCGAGACCGTGATCGCCGAAGCCCCGGGAGACGCCTCCCCGAACGGGAGGGTCGGCTCCGTGGAATGGCCGAGCGGGCCCCGCGGCACCCGGTAGCGGAACGACATCGGTCGATTCTAGGAGACCGGCGCAGCCGTCGGGGCGGCTCGGGCCGCGGCGAACGGGAGCGCCAGAACGACGAGCATGATCCGCAGGACCTCCACGTCGCCGAAGTTGTACTCGAACAGACCGGCCACGAAGAGCGCCACGTTCGCCGCGAGCGCCCCACGGGCGAGGGACCGGACTGCGGGGCGCGTCCGGTCTCGCGAGAGCGGCCAGCCGGCGGCGAAGGCCGCAACGACGATCGCCACGTAGGCGATGGCCGAGGGAATGCCCGTTTCCGCGGCGATGTTCACCAGGTTGTCGTGGAGGTGCCCGACGTTCGCCTCCACGGCCTCCGGCCGGCGATAGACCGGGTAGAGCTCCTTGATCCGTCCCGGACCGACCCCGAAGAACGGACGCTCGGAGACCATCACGGCTCCGGAGGACCACATCGCGAGCCGGTCGCGCGCGGCCGCGTCCGTCCGGTCGAAGGTGGAGGCCGCCCGCTCACGGACTCCGGCCGGCAGGACGACGACGAGCAGGACGACGAGGAGCGGGACGGCGAGAGCGAGCCTGGGACGGGCGGTCAGCACCAGGACGACGACGCCGGCGGCCAGCCCGAGGTAGGCGTTCCTCGTGAACGTGAGGCCGACGAGGAGGGCCGCGGCCGCCGCGAGGGCTCCGTCGGCGATGCGCTCCCTCCGCGGTCGTCCGGCCGTCAGGGCGCGCGCCGCCAGGACCAGCGAGAGGACCATCAGGAGCCCGGCATACGTCATGTAGATCGAAAGCCCGCCGGAAAGACGCTCCCAGACGTTGTCGAAGCCGAGGACGAAGTAGTCGACGAGGCCTCGAAGGACGAGGTAGAGCGTCGTCAGCCGGAGGGCGTCCACGAGAAGGTGCGCATCCTCGACATCGTCGACGAGCCCCGACACGAGGAGGACGAGCAGGAACGTCACGAGACCCTTGATCTCTCCGGCCGAACGGACCGCGTCCGTCGAGAAGAGGACCGAGAGAATCGACAGCAGGACGAAAAGCGCGACGGGACCGTGGAGCGGCGAGCGTCTCCGGAACGGACCGAGGGCGTCGTCTCCGGCTCGCCAGGCACGGAAACGCCAGGCGATCGCGGCCAGGAGCGAGAGGGCGAGCGCCACGTTCGCGACCGCCATGACATGGCTCAGCCCCGCGCACAGGACGAGCGCGGCGAAGGCCGCCCGCGAGAACGGGGGCCGGCGGGAGAGAGAGCGGGGAATCGGGTTCAGGACGCGCGGGCCCCGGCGGGGAGAGCCTCGTCGACGAGCATGACCGGGATGTCCGAGACGATCGGGTAGACCCGGCCACAGGCGGCGCAATACAGCCCCTCTGCCACGACCGGCTCCTCGTCGCGGAACTTGTCGCGGTACTTCTCGACGACCCGGGCGGCGGCTCCGGCCTCGAGGGGGCAAAGGGTCACGGCCGGCCGGGCGTCACAGGCCGGACAGGCGAGGATGGCGAGGAGCTCGGGATCGACGGCCATGGCCGGATGCTAGCAGGAGGAGTCGCCGCCCGGAGGCATCAACTCCCGAGCTTTTCCTGGATCGACGTGATGGACCGGGCCTTCCCCGTCGCCTCGTCCACGTCGACGAAGGCGCCGCAGAGGCGGACGTCGCGCGTGGCCGTCTCCATTCCGCGGGGCGTCTGGAACCGGAAGCGCTCCAGGATGTTCTTCGGGTCGAACCCGATGATCCCCTCGTAAGCCCCGGTCATTCCGGCGTCTCCCTGGTAGGCCGTCCCCTTCGGAAGGATCCGGGCGTCGGCCGTCGGGACGTGGGTGTGGGTGCCGATGACGAGCGAGGCGCGGCCGTCGAACCACCAGCCCGTCGCCTGTTTCTCCGAGGTCGCCTCGGCGTGGATGTCGACGACGACGACCTTCAGCTCCGGGCAGGCCGCCTTCATCTCCTCGAGGCAGGTATCCCCGACGCGGAAAGGCGAGTCGGTCGCAGCCATGAAGACCTGCCCCTGCAGGTTCAGGACGCCGACCGGGATTCCGGCGGGCGTCGACTGGATCGCCCAGCCCCGCCCCGGGTTGCCGGGCGGGTAGTTCGCGGGACGGATGAGGTTCGGGATGTCGTCGAGGAGGGGAACGAAATCCTTCTTGTCCCAGATGTGGTTCCCCGACGTGAAGACGTCGATGGGGAGCTTCGAGAGCTCCGCGAAAATCTCCACGGTCACGCCGAATCCACCGGCCGCGTTCTCGACGTTGACCACGGTGAAGTCGATCGCCTCCCGGGCGATCACCTTTTCCAGCAGTCCGAGGGCCTTGCGGCCCGGCTTTCCAACGACGTCTCCGACGAACAGGAGCTTCACGACCTGGTCCTTTCCGGGGGCCCCGGACGACGCCGCCCCGGGAAGGTCCCGGGGCGGCGGGCGCACGTGGGTTCTGCGTGCCTACTTGGCGTATTCGACTGCGCGGGTCTCGCGGATGACGGTGATCCGGATCTGGCCGGGGTACTGCAGCTCGGACTGGATCCTCTTGGCGAGGTCTTTCGACATCCAGAAGCAGTCGGCGTCGTTCACCTGCTTGGCGTCGACGATGACGCGCAGCTCGCGTCCCGCCTGGATGGCGAAGGTCTTCTCGACCCCCTTCATCCCCTGAGTCATCTGCTCGAGCTTCTCGAGCCGCTTGACGTAGGTCTCGATGATCTCCCGCCGCGCTCCGGGCCTCGCGGCCGAGATGGCGTCGGCGGCGTTCACGAGGACCGCCTCGATCGTCCTCGGCTCGTAGTCGCCGTGGTGGCACTCCATGCCGTGGATGACGGCCTCGCTCTCGCCGTACTTCTTCAGGAGCTGCCGCCCGAGCTCGAGGTGCGTCCCCTCCTGCTCGCGGTCGATCGCCTTGCCGATGTCGTGGAGGATGCCGGCACGCTTGGCGACGGTGACGTCGACCTTCAGCTCGCTCGCCATGTGGCAGGCCGCCCACGCGACCTCCTTCGAGTGCTGCAGGACGCTCTGCCCGTAGCTCGTCCTGTACTTCAGGCGGCCGAGGAGCTTGACGAGCTCGGGGTGGAGATCGGCGATGCCGAACTCGTAGGCCGCCGCTTCGCCCGTCTTCTTGAGGTCTTCCCAGAGCTCCGCGCGGACCTTCTCGACGACCTCCTCGATCCGGGCGGGATGGATCCGCCCGTCCTGGATGAGCCGCTCGAGAGCCCTTCGGGCCACTTCGCGCCGGATCGGGTCGAACGAGGAGAGGAGAACCGCTTCCGGAGTGTCGTCGACGATGATGTCGACTCCGGTCGCCGCCTCGACCGCGCGGATGTTCCGTCCCTCGCGCCCGATAATCCGCCCCTTCATCTCGTCGCTCGGCAGGTCGAGGACGGTCACCGTCGTCTCGGCGACGTAGTCCGAGGCCATCCGCTGGGTCGTCATGGCCAGGAGGCGCTTCGCCTTCATCTGGGCGTTGTCGACCGCGTCCTCCTCGATCCGCCGGATGAGCCCGGTCGCCTCGAGGCGCGCTTCGTTCTCCAGGTCCCGGATGAGGTCCTTCTTGGCCTGCTCGGTCGTCAGTCCGGCGACCTGCTCCAGCTTGGCGCGCTGGGCGGCGACCAGCGAGTCGGCCTCTTTTTTGGCCTCCTCCTCGATCTCGTCGACGTGCTTCTCGCGCTTGTCAAGGTTCTTCGACCGGTTCTCCGCGTCCAGCTCGCGCTTCTCGGCAGTGCCGATTTTCCGGTCCAGCGCCTCTTCCTTGGTCAGGAGCCTCTTCTCGAGGTCGACGAGCTCGTTGCGCCGGCGCGCCACCTCCTCGTCGACGGCCTCGCGGGCCTTGAGCTGATGCTCCTTGGCGTCGAGCTCGGCCTTCTGCGCGGTGGTCTGGGCACGACGTACCTCGGCCTCGGCCTGAAGCTTCGCCGCGTCAAGGACCTTCTTCGCCTCGAGGTCGGCCAGTGCCCGCGCCTGATCGGCGTTCCCCCTCGCCTTCGTCCCGAGGACAAAGAACACGCCCGCCGCCACGAGAAGGATCGCGGCGATGGCGATGTAAATGATTGGATTCACCTGTAGTCCCCCTCGTCTCCAAGCTCATCGAGGGTGACCCTGTGTCGGGAAGCGGGAACGAGAGACCGGGAAAGCTGCTGCCGCTAGGAATCCCACGCGGGAAAAAGGCCCCCGCCTCGGCCGTGTGAGCCTGAGTCTTTGAACCCTCGGTAAACCAGAGCGAACGCCCCGGGGCGACCCATCAGTTCCCCGGCCGGAGCCAGGGCATCACAGGGTGGCCGTGCGACGGGACGTTCAGGGTTCAAATATCGGTTCAAGGACATGCGCTCAATCACGCACCGCGCAGGGTGCCAGGTGTTTCCGTTCCGGCTCTTGCCGGGACCTCAGCAGGCAGGATTCCGAGGATCTCGTCCAGTTTCTCGACGAGGCGGCCCGCCACCGGCAGGAGCCGCCCCGGATCACCCATCCGGGTCTTCAATTGATATTGATGGAATTCGTCGGAGACGTTCAGGGCCGTCAGGATGGCGATCTTCGTCGAGTCGACGGTCGGGGCGTGGGCCGCCACCTCCCGCATCTTGCGGTCCACGAACGCGGCGAGGTCGAGGATGTACTCAGCCTCTCCGGCCGCACGGACCGAATATGTCTGTCCAAAGATCTCTACCTGGATGACGGTTGGCCTGTTCTCCATCCCGGCAGCTCTCCTTCTCTGCTGCCGGGCGGGAGAATACCACGCGACGGCTCAGCCCAAGGCCGGCGGCTCTTCCAAGCTCTTGACCAGACGCTCGATACGGGCACGGACCTCTTCCCGTTCAACGGCCATTCGGGAGAGCTTCTCGTTCAGCTCGGCGACGTAGACGGCTCCCTCACGGCTGTCCGCCAGCTCGGCCTTCAGGCGATCCCGTTCGGCGGCCGTCTCCTCGAGCGCGGCTCGAAGGCGCCCGTTCTCGGCAGAGCTGCCCCTGGCTGCCGAGAGGAGCTTCGAAACCCTCTCCTCCATGGCGGAGAGAAGCTGCTCGAGCTCTTCCACTGCCGGCGCTGACTCTTCGGCGGGGGCCTTTTCCTTCTTTCCGCTCATCTCGTTCTCCTTCAGGCAATTCCGTCCACGGCCGTACCGGCCACGAGGAGGAGCCGGCGCGCGGCTTCATCGCGCCAGCGGTTGATCTCGTCCCGCCCGAGGGAACGCTCCTGGGACCCGAATGCGATGATGAGTGTCGTCTTGACGGATCCCTCGGGCACCCCGGCTCCGCGCCAGAGGTACTTCGCGGTCACGCGGAGGAGCTCGACCGGGGCCTGGCTCCGGACGGCCGCCTCGAGCGTTCCCCAGGTCACCGACAGGGGGTGGGTCACGGTCAGGTCGATCTCGCTCCCGGGGAAACGTGACGGTATCTCGATGGAGGACGGCGGAGGTGGAACCGGGATCGCCACGAGATCGACGTCCGCCACGACGGCCTCGCCCAGGTCCCACGAGGCGGCGAGAGGGCCCGCCAGGACCCCGACCCAGCCGATCACCGCGCCGCCGGCCACGACCTGCGCCGACCGGCCGGTGGCGAGGAAGGGGAAAGCCGCAGGACGCAGCTCCGGCACCGCGGCGCCGAAGCCCGTGAGGAGCGCCGCGACGGCTCCCGCGCCATCGTAGAAATCGGCGGAGCGCGCCTCGGCAGTCCAGTGGATTCCCCTGCGGCCGTGCAGGAGGGCCGCGGCACGGCGGCTCTCGACAGGACTCCCGCCGACGAGGGCGTACGAACGGCCGACCTCGAACAGGGCGAGGTCGGCGAGACCGCGGCGGACGTTGTGCCGTGCGGCGCGGAGCAGGCCGATGACCGGCGTCGCCCTCATCGTCGTGAACGGCTCGCCGAGAGCGTTGGCGATCACGGGAGCCGAGCCCCGAACGGCCGATGCGAACGGGGCGTTCTCCTCGGCCGAGACGAACGAATAGCTGCACGCCTCCACGAAACCCGCCGCCGAGAGGATGTCGCGGGCACGATCCTCGCGAGCGAGGACCGGCTCGGACCAGACCGGGTTGAAGGGAGGAGGAAGCTCCTCCGGCAGGGTGGCGTACCCGACGACCCGGATGACCTCCTCGATCAGGTCGCACTCCTTTTCGACGTCGACCCTCCAGCTCGGGACCGTCACCTCGAGGACCCCCGGCTCGGTCTCGCTCACGCCGAAGGCGAGGGCGGAGAGGATCTCGACGCACCGCGCGAGCGGGACGTCCATCCCGAGGAACGAGGCGAGGCGCGCGTGGCGGAGCCTCACGGTCTTCCGGGGGATGTCGCGTGCCACGACGTCGATGACGCCCCTCGAGACCGTTCCGCCGCAGTCGGCGACGAGGAGGGCTGCCACGCGGTTCAGCCCCTCGACCGTCGTCGACGGGTCGGTCCCGCGCTCGAAGCGGTGAGACGCGTCGGTGTGCATCCCGAAGAGGCGGGCCGTCTTGCGCACCGCCGTGGCGCTGAAGTGGGCCGACTCGAGGAGGACGCGCGTCGTCGACGGGGTGATCGCGGTGGCGAGGCCTCCCATGACACCCGCGAGGGCGACCGGCCTCTCGGCGTCGGCGATCACGAGGTGCTCGGGCGAGAGCGTCCGCTCGACCCCGTCGAGCGTGACGAGCGTCTCGCCGGCGCGCGCCCGCCGCACGACGATTGCCGGACGCCCGTCCTTCCCCCGTGCGAGCGTGTCCAGGTCGAAGGCGTGGAGCGGCTGCCCGATGTCCCAGAGGACGTGGTTCGTCGCGTCGACCGGCGAGCTGATCGGGTTCATGCCGAGCCCGCGGAGGCGCTCCTGCAGCCCCGTGGAGGCCTCCCTCACCCGGATTCCCTCCACCACACGCGCCGAGTATCGGGAGCAGAGGGCCGGCTCCTCGATCGTGACGGTGGCAAGCGACGCGGCCTCGACCGGTCCTTCGACGGGCGCCGGCGCGGGCACGTCGCGGAACTCCCGGCCCAGGGCGCAGGCCGCCTCGCGGGCGAGTCCGCGGTGGTTCATCCCGTCGGGACGGTTCGCGGTCAGCTCGACCTCGAGCACCGCTCCGGCGCCCTCCCCTTCCGTCCCTTCGACGATGAAGCCGACGTCCGTCAGCCGGCGGCGAAGGGTCGCGAGATCGGGGAGATCACCGGGCAGGTAGTGCCCGAGCCATTCGAGGCGGAACTTCATCGGTGGCTAGCTCCACGTCCGGTCGAGGAACCGGACGTCGTTCTCGAAGAGGAGGCGCAGGTCGGGAATCCCGTGGAGGAGCATCGCGATCCGGTCGATGCCCATCCCGAAGGCGAAGCCCGTGTAGCGCTCCGGGTCGATCCCCGCGTTCGCGAGGACGTTCGGGTGGACCATTCCGGCCCCCATGATCTCGATCCAGCCCGAGAAGGAGCAGATGCGGCAGCCCTTCTCACAGAAGGTGCAGCTCACCGCGCAGTCGACGCCCGGCTCGACGAACGGGAAGAAGGTCGGTGCGAGGCGCACCTCGGCGCGCCCGCCGAAGAAGCTCTTCGCGAAGGCCGAGAGCGTTCCGCGCAGGTGGGCGAAGGTGATCCCCTCGTCGACGACGAGCCCTTCCATCTGGTGGAAGACGGGCGAATGCCGCGGGTCGATGTCGTCCTTGCGGTAGACGCGCCCCGGGCAGAGGACCGGATGGGAGGGTTGCGGCTCTCCATCGTCCGCATCTGGACGGGCGAGGGGTGCGTCCGGAGGAGGAGGGGGTCGCGGCCCGTTCCCGCCCCCCCCCCCAAGAACGG
>DIAY01000133.1:0-159 GCA_002414905.1 Holophagales bacterium UBA5066
GAGGAGGACGATCTTGAAGTCCTCCCCGAGGTCGTAGGAGGTCGGGCAGATCAGGTTCCCGACGTTCTCGATGAAGAGAATATCGAGGCCGCGGAGCTTCTCCCCTTCTTCCACGAGCGCCGCGTCGACCTGCCGGGCGTCGAGGTGGCAGGCGCCGCC
>DIAY01000133.1:396-5147 GCA_002414905.1 Holophagales bacterium UBA5066
AGTCGTCTTCCCGGAGCCGGGCGACGAGATGAGGTTCACGACGAGCGTCCGCTGGGCGCGAAACGATTCCCGAAGCGAGCTGGCCGCCGCCTGGTTGGCCGCGAGGACCTTCTGCTTGACGTCGATCTCGGGCATCGAGAGCCTCCCGCCCGGGCCGCGGGGCGCGAGCCGATAGAGGATAACGCGCGGCGAGGGACGGAGCTTGAGTGCGGGTTCTCGAGCAGGTTCGAAATGTCGGAAGCGGCCCGAGATCCGGAATCCAGAACTCTGGACATAGGGTCCGCGAGGCAGCTGAAATAGAGGGGCTCTGTGGTTCCAGAGGCCGGGTGACTATTAAGAATACGTGTCGTGTTTCAAGTGGAAACGTGTTACCCTCCGGCCGTGGCCGTCTCCGATCCCCCGCCCCCCGCTCTCGGCCTGGTAGCGAGCTGTCCGCGAGGGCTGATCGTCGTCAGCGAGCGGTGCACACTGCGCACGCAGGACGAGCAACGCTTGGTAGTGTTCGGTGGGCTCCCGGTGTTCGGGTTCGAGGTTGGTGACGATTTCGGCGCGGCGTACGCGATGGTGTTGATCGAGCAGTCCGGCTTTGCCAAGCAGGTGGAAATCGCTCGGGCGTTCGGCGTGACGCCCCGGACGGTTCAGAGGAACCTTCAACGGTACGCAGAGGACGGGCCGGGTGCACTCGGCCAGGGGCGCGGGTGGAAGAAGGGGCGGTCGCGGTTGCCCCAAGGGCTTCAGGCGCGAGCTGCGGGATTGCATCGAAAATCTCTGAGCAACAAGCAGATCGCGCTGGTCCTGGGGATCTCGCGACCGAGCGTCGCCAAACTCCTCGCGGCCGAGGGGCTCGGCAAGCGGGCTTCGGCCGCGACGGACCAGGTGGCGCTGGGATTGGACTCGGCGGCAGCGAGCGTGGACGAGAGGACGGCGGCCGAGCCCACGATGGAGGAGTTTGTGGCTTGCGAAGCCGAGGAGGAGAGCGCAACGGACGCCGCCGCGGAGATGGCTGCCGCGCCGGAAGAGGGATCGGCGGCAGTTGCCGCGCTCAGCGCTGTACTGGATGCCTGCGGACGGGCCGCCGACTGGACCGACGGTGGGAAGGCCAAGGGCGGAGAGGAGGCGACCGAACCGCCGGCCAAGGGGAGCGATGGCACCGGCGGGTCTTCCGGCGAGGTCGCCCGGGTGCCGTCGTGGTCGTTTGATCCCGACCCGGCAAATCGGGCCATGGATCGGATGATGGCCAAGGTCGGACTGCTCGAGGACGCGGTCCCGATGTTCCGCAGCGGTGAGCGCGTGGCCGGCGCGGGGGTGCTGCTGGCCGTGCCCGCCCTGGCGGCCAGCGGCGTGCTCGACGTGGCGCGCCAGGTGTACGGGAGCCTGTATCCGGCTTTCTATGGTCTTCGAACGACGTTCGTCACGTTGCTGCTGATGGCGCTGCTGCGCATCAAGCGTCCAGAGGGGCTCAAGGAGCGTAGTCCGCACGACCTCGGACGCATCCTGGGTCTGGACCGGGCTCCTGAGGTCAAGACGGTCCGGCGCAAGCTGCGCCTGCTCAGTACCCGAGGCCGAGCGACCGAGATGATCCAGGCGATGGCCAAGCGTCGGGTGGAGCAACAGGGGGAGGCTCTGGGTTTCCTGTACGTCGACGGTCACGTGCGCGTCTACCACGGCGAGAAGACGCTGCCGAAGGCGCACGTGACGCGAATGCGGCTCTCCCTGCCGGCGACGACGGACTACTGGGTTAACGACGCGGCGGGGGATCCGGTGTTCGTGGTGACGGCAGAGGCCAACGCGGGGATGGTCAAGATGCTCCCGGCGCTGCTGGCCGAGCTTCGGCCTCTGCTGGGAGAACGCCGGCTGACGCTGGTGTTCGATCGTGGCGGATACAGCCTCGCGCTGTTCCAGTCCCTGCTCCAGGAGAACGTCGACATCCTGACCTACCGCAAGGGCAAGTGGCGCAAGGTCGCCTCCAGGCACTTCCAGCGGTACGAGGTCCTCCGGGACGGGCATCGAGTCGAGTACGACCTGGCCGACCAAGAGGTCCGGATCGGAAAGGGCAAGAACGCACGGGTGTCCCTACGTCAGGTGACCCGGCGTAGCGAGGACGGCCACCAGACGCCGATCCTCACGTCCCGACGGGACCTCTCCACGCTCGAGGTTGCCGTGCGGATGTTCGACCGGTGGCGGCAGGAGAACTTCTTCAAGTACATGCGCGACGAGTTCGCGCTGGACGCCCTTGTGACCTACGCGGACGAGCCGGATGACCCCAAGCGTAGTGTTCCAAACCCGAAACGTCGCCAGGTCGAGAAGAAGCTGGTCGAGGCGAAGGCGAAGGTGAAGGCCCTACAGGCCGAGTACGGCGAGAAGGCCCTGGCCAACCCCGAAGGCCGGCGGCCGACGATGCGGGGCTTCAAGATCTCCAACGGTAGGATCGGACGGGCGCTCCGGGCGGCAATGAAGCAGGTCGAGGATCTCGCCGCACGGCGGGCGAAGACCCCGGAACGCATCGCGGTTGGCAAGACGACGAAGGGCAAGCCGGTCATCAAGCTCGCCTCCGAGATGGGAAGGCTCCAGAACCTCCTGAAGATGGTCGCCTACCAGGCCGAGAGCGACCTCGTCCGTCTGGCGGCTCCGCACTACGCGCGATCCCCTCAGGAAGGACGTACCCTCCTCCATGCCGCGATAGCCTCCCCGGCTGACCTCTCCGTCGACGACGGACTCCTGCGCGTCACCATCGCTCCGCAAAGCTCTCCGCACCGCTCGGCAGCGATCCAGGCACTTTGCCAAGAGTTGAACGAGACGAACTCCGTCTTCCCCGGTACCGACCTCCGCCTACGGTTCGCCGTCGCACCCCACCCTCACGCATCCTGAAAACACGACAGCCTGCCGGGGGGCTATGTCAGGAGTTCTGGATTCTGACGATCCTCGCGGGCTGAGGCGCGCCGACGGTGAGCCTCCGGCGGCCGATGCCCCCCCCGAAATGGAAAAAGCGCTCGCGGCAGCCAGCAGGAGAACCGCCGCGAGCGCGAGCCGGGAGAGGTCGTCCCGTTTCGTTCCCAGCCGTTTTACGGGAGAGGACGTCGATGCGTTGCGCCGCTCCGGTAGGATCGTCGGAATGAGAACGCGCGCTGCCGGACTCCTCCTCCACCCGACCTCGCTTCCGGGCCGCTACGGCATCGGCGACCTCGGGCCGGAATGCGACGCCTTCCTCGACTGGGCGGCCTCGGCCGGGCAGACCGTCTGGCAGGTCCTGCCGCTCGGGCCGACGGGCTACGGGAATTCGCCTTACGGCACGCTTTCGGCCTTTGCCGGCAACCCGATGCTCCTCTCCCCTGACCTTCTCGTCGCCGACGGGCTCCTCCCGGGCTCGGCGCTCGAGCACGTTCCTGACTTCCCGGAGCACCAGGTCGATTTCGAGCGGGTGATCGCGTGGAAGGACGGGCTCCTTCGAGAGGTGTGGAGGCGCTTCCGCACCGACGGGCCTGGTCACATGAAGGCAGAGCTCCAGGGGTTCGGCGATTCACCGACGCAGAAGTACTGGCTGCCCGACTGGGCGCTCTTCATGGCGCTGAATGGGCGATTCGGCGGTGCGGCCTTCCGGGAATGGCCCGAGGAGCTGCGCCGCCGCGAGCCGGCGGCTCTCGCGCGTGCCGAGCGCGAGCTGGCTGACGACATCGCGTGGCACGTCTTCCTCCAGTTCCTCTTCCTCCGCCAGTGGGACCGCGTGAAGGAGGCGGCGCACAAGAAGGGAATCCGGATCCTCGGCGACATTCCGATCTACGTCTCTCCCGACAGCGCCGACGTCTGGTCACACCCGGAGATCTTCGAGCTGGACGAAGCGGGCGACCCGGTGCGCGTGGCGGGTGTCCCGCCCGACTACTTCAGCAAGACGGGGCAGCGCTGGGGAAACCCCCTTTACCTCTGGGACGTCCTCGAGAGGGACGGTTTCCACTGGTGGGTCGAGCGCGTCAGGGCAAACCTCCGCCAGACCGAGCTTCTCCGCCTCGACCATTTCCGCGGTTTCGCCGGCTACTGGGCCGTGCCTTCCGCGGCAGAGACGGCGGTGGAAGGGACGTGGGAGCCGGGTCCGGGGCGGAAGCTCTTCGACGCCCTCTCCGCCGAGCTCGGGGAGCTCGACCTCGTGGCTGAGGACCTGGGAAAGATCACTCCCGACGTGACGACCCTCGTCGAGGCGCTCGACCTTCCTGGAATGAAGATCCTCCAGTTCGCGTGGGAAGGCGACGACGAGGACTACCAGCCGCACAACCACGTTCCGAACGGCGTCGTCTACACCGGGACGCACGACAACGACACGACGCGCGGCTGGTGGGAGAAGGCCGCCGACGCGTCGCGTCGCCGGGTCCTCGCCTACCTCGGCGGCGACGGAACCGATCCGATCGGCATTCTCGTTCGGGCGGCCTACGCCTCCGTGGCGTTCCTCGCGATCCTTCCCGTGCAGGATGTCTTCGGTCTCGGGAGCGAGTCGCGGATGAACACGCCGGGGCAGGGGGCCGGGAACTGGGCCTGGCGTGCGCGGAAGTGGGACTTTAACGGAGACCGTGCCGCGTGGCTCCGTGAGCTCGCGAAGCTGACGGGGCGATTCGAGCAGCGTGCAGAGGCGAAAGGAAACGGAAACGGCGAACGGGGCTGACGAAAGGCGGGTCAGGCCTCGCCGGTTTCCTCGAGCCGCTTCCTCGCCCGCGACCTCACCGAGGGCCGCTTCTTCGCCTGCAGGCGGGTCTGCAGCCGGAAGT
>DIAY01000211.1:0-3368 GCA_002414905.1 Holophagales bacterium UBA5066
AGATGTGTATAAGAGACAGCCCCAGATTTGGGGTCTGGTCTACGCTCTACACTCTACGGGAATCCGTAGAGTGTAGAGCGTAGACCAGACCCCCAACTGAAAGACCCCCTACTCGAAGAAGGCGATCAGCTCGGTGTTGACGGTGTCCGCCGCGTCGGCGGGGAGCCAGTGGCTGGCACCGGGGATCCGGACGAGGCGGAGGTCCGGGACGAGGGCTTCGAGGCCGTCGAGGAGGTCGGGACCGAGGTAACGGTCTTCCTCGCCCCAGAGGACGAGGGTGGGGACACCGTCGAGGGAGCGTCGAAGGCCCGGTATCCGCGTGCCCGTGCGGAAGGCCGCGCGGTAGTAGTTGATGGCCGCCGTGGCCGCATCAGGTCGGAGAAATGCGTCCCGGTACGCCTCGATCTCTTCCGGAGAGAACGCGCCGGGGGTGACCGGGTCGCGGCGAAGCATCTGCTTCAGGAAGCCGGCGCGGTGGCTCAGCAGCGAGCGTTCCGGAAAGTACGGGAGCTGGAAGAAAAAGACGTAGGAAGAGCGCTTGGCCTGCGCGAGGGTCGCGAGCTTCTTCCGAAAGAGGATCGGGTGCGGAGCGTTGAGGATCGCGAGTCTCTCGACGAGACCGGGATGAAGTGCGGGGACGCACCAGGCGATCGCGCCGCCCCAGTCGTGGCCGACGAGGTGCGTCCGCTCGTATCCCAGGTGCCGCACGAGATTCTCGACGTCCCCGGCGAGGAGCTCCATTCGGTAGCTCGAAACGCCCTTCGGCTTCTCCGAGAGGTTGTATCCGCGCAGGTCGGGAGCGACGGCGCGGAAGCCGGCTGCGGCGAGCGCGGGGATCTGGTGCCGCCAGGCCAGCCAGTGCTCCGGGAAGCCGTGGAGGAGAAGGACGAGCGGACCCTCGCCCGCCTCGACCCAGTGGAGGCGGACGGAGCCGACGATTTCTTCACGATGGGTCCACGGTTCCTGCGGCATTCCGCGATGCTACCCCCCGAGAAAATCCGCAGGAGCTCGAGGCGGACCCGTGGTTCCGGAAGCTTCCGCCGAGGCGTTTCGTCAGGCGGACGACGCGTCGGGCTGCGGATCTCCCGACGGTGCGATGTCGCCCGTGGATGGATTCCGGCCCGCGGGGAGGCTCGAGAGATAGGCCTCGAAGGTCTCGTTGAAGAGTGCTCCCGGCCGGCATCGCCGGATTCTCGCGACGGCCTCGGCGCCTGAGAGCCCGCGCTGGACGAGGATGACCCCGGCGACGAGCGCCGAACGGTTGAAGCCCATGCCGCAGTGGGAAAGGACCCTCTGGCCGCTTTCGAGGAGACGCGTCCCGAGCGAGCAGACGGCGTCGAGCCGGGCGAGGTCGGGAAGGTCCTCGTCGAAGATGGGAAAGTAGACGTAGAGCATGTGGCCCGGAAGGCTCGGGACGCCGTGGTCGATCTCGCCGTCGAGGTCGATGACGCAGCCGATCCGTTGGGCGTGGACCGAGCTCCAGTCGTCGATGGCCGGCGAAATGAACAGGGTCTCTGCGTCGTCGATCGGATAGAGCTGCATGCGCGAGCCGACTCTATCTCGCAGCCGGGCCGGAGGAGAAGGGAAACGGGCTCCCTCCGGAACCGGGCGCTGGTGGCGGACCCGCCGTCAGCGGTCCGCCGTCTCGTAGTAGACGAGACGTTTGGCGGGGTCCGTCGGGAAGGCCAGTACGCGCCGGACGATCCGAAGGCCGTCTTCCCCCTCGAAGAGGAAGGTGTCGTCGACGTGAAACGCTCCCGCCGGCGCGGCCAGGTTTCCCCAGCGCTCTCCGACTTGTCCGTAGCGCAGGGATGAATCGATGGCACGGGTCGTCGTCATGCCGTCTCCAGTCAGGCCGTCCGGCCATTCGGAGTGGGGAGGTTCGCGGGGACGGAGACGGGGGGATCCAGCGAGGCGGTCTTCTGTGCGACGCCTTCCTTCCGCGCGGCCTGATGAGCGCGGGCGGCCCGGACGAAGTCCCTGAAGAGGGGGTGCGCCGCGGTCGGCTTCGACTTGAACTCGGGATGGAACTGGCACCCGAGGAACCAGGGGTGGTCCGGGAGCTCGACCATCTCGATGAACTTTCGGTCGGGTGAGACGCCGGTGACGGCCAGGCCCGCCTCGCGGAGCACGGGGAGGAACTCCTGGTTCACCTCGTAGCGGTGCCGATGCCGCTCGTGGATGAGCGGCTCGCCGTAGGCGCGACGCGCCAGCGAGCCGTCCACCAGCTCGCACGGGTATTTGCCGAGACGCATCGTCCCGCCGAGAGCCTCGATGCCGATGAGGTCGCGCAGCTTGTAGATGACCTTGTGCGGGGCGTTCGCGTCGAACTCCGTGGAGTTCGCGTTCGAGAGCCCGCAGACGTTGCGCGCGAACTCGATGACGGCGCACTGCATGCCGAGACAGATACCGAAAAACGGCACCTTCGTCTCCCGGGCGTAGCGGATGGCGCGGAGCATTCCCTCGATGCCGCGGCGGCCGAAGCCGCCCGGAACGAGGATGGCGTCGGCGCGCGAGAGCGACTCGGGATAGCCGGTCGTCTCGAGGTCCTCCGAGTCGACGTAGGAGAGCCGGACCTTCACGTTGTTCGCGATGCCGCCATGATGGAGCGCCTCGTTGAGCGACTTGTACGAGTCGCCGAGCGCGACGTACTTGCCGACGATGGCGATCGTGACCTCGCCCGCCGGGTTCTTCCAGCGGTTGACGATCTGGTCCCAGCGCGTGAGGTCGCGCTCGGAGTGGGGGAGCGAGAGGTAGTCGAGGACGATCTGGTCGAGCCCCTCGCGAGCGAAGGCGAGGGGACATTCGTAGATCGTCGAGACGTCGCGCGCCGTGATGACGGCCGGCTCGTCGACGTTGCAGAAGAGGGCGATCTTCTTCTTCATCTCCTCGGGGATCTCGCGATCGGCGCGACAGAGGAGGATGTCGGGACGAATGCCGATCGACAGGAGCTCCTTGACGGAGTGCTGCGTGGGCTTGGTCTTCAGCTCATCGGAGGCGGCGATGTAGGGGACGAGCGTGACGTGGATGTTCAGCGCGTTGCCGCGTCCGACGTCCTTGCGGAACTGCCGGATCGCCTCGAGGAACGGGAGCGACTCGATGTCTCCCACGGTGCCGCCGATCTCGACGATGACGACGTCGTTATCGGCTGCGACGCGGCGGATGCAGTCCTTGATCTCGTCGGTGACGTGGGGAATGACCTGGACGGTCTTGCCGAGGTAATCGCCGCGCCGCTCCTTCTCGATGACGGTCTGGTAGATCCTCCCGGCGGTGATGCTGTTCGCCTTGCCGGTGACGGCGGACGTGAAGCGCTCGTAGTGGCCGAGGTCGAGGTCGGTCTCGGCACCGTCGTCGGTGACGAAGACCTC
>DIAY01000211.1:3514-3876 GCA_002414905.1 Holophagales bacterium UBA5066
CGACATCGTTCCCGGGTCGACGTTCAGGTAGGGGTCGAGCTTCTGGAGGGTGACCTTGAAGCCGCGGGCTTCGAGGAGGGCCGCGAGCGACGCCCCCGCGATTCCCTTCCCGAGGCCCGAAACGACCCCCCCCGTGATGAAGATGTACTTCGTGCTCATCGCTCCCCTCCCTCCTCGCCTGCCAGGACCGGTCGGGCGGCGCCGTTCGACGCCGCTTCGCTCTCCAGGATCCGTTCCACGGCCTCCGCGTCGGCCGGCGTGTCGACCCCGATGGAGTCGCCGACGGCGGGGAGGACGGCCATGACGAGCCCCGCCGCGAGCGCGCGGAGCTGCTCGAGGCTCTCCGCCCGCTCCAGGGGATG
>DIAY01000267.1 GCA_002414905.1 Holophagales bacterium UBA5066
GGTCGGGACCGTCGGGGGCGCGACCGGGGAGGGAGGGGTCTCGGGTACGGCAGGGGGGGGCGCGAAAGCCGCGGCGAACGGAGGAGGCGTGAGGCGGGGGGCACCCGGGGGATGACGCTGAACGAGCGGAGTCCTCGTGTCGGGGGCGCCGGTCGCGGTGGTACGGCGCAAGCGAGCAGCCGTATCGAGGTCCGCGAGGATCTCGTCGATCGCCCGGCTCCTGGCGTCGCCGGCGGGTTGCGTCGCCGGAGCGGTCGTCTCCTCCTCGGCACTCGCGAACGCGGCCTCGAGGTCGGAGGCGCTTTGGAAACGGTCCTCGCGCCTCTTCTCGAGCGTGCGGTGGACGGTGCTGCGCAGCGCGGGAGAGACGTCGGGATAGAGCGAGAGGCTCCCCGGCACCGGTTCCGAGATCTGCTTCATGGCGATTCCGAGCGCCGAGTCGGCCGTAAAGGGAAGCTCTCCCGTGAGCATCTCGAAGGCGATGATCCCGAGCGAATAAATGTCGCTCCGGGCGTCGGCCTGCTCCCCCATCGCCTGCTCGGGAGAGATGTAGTGGGGGGTGCCGAGGACGACGGCGTCCAGCGTGAGCTTCTCGTCCACGAGGCCGCGCGCGAGGCCGAAGTCGAGGATCGAGACCCTGTCCTGCTCGCCCACGATGATGTTCTGACTCTTGAGGTCCCGGTGGACGATTCCCTGCTCGTGGGCGGACTGCGTCCCGAGGCAGATCTGCCTCAGGATCGGGAGTGCGCGGGCCGGGGCGATCCGCCCCGCCTCGAGGACGAGCGTCTGGAGGTCCTTTCCCGGGATGAACTCCATCGTGATGAAGGGGTGCCCGTCGCTGGTGCCGAAGTCGTACATCCGGGCGACATTCGGATGCTTTACTTTCCGGTTCAGGCTGATCTCGCGCTTGAACCGGGCCACGATGGCCCCGTCGTCGTCCGTGACGTGGCCGTAGAGAACCTTGATCGCGACGACCTCGTCGAGGACCAGGTCCTTCGCCTTGAAGACGACACCCATCCCGCCCCTCCCGAGGAGGCTGAGCCACTCGTACCGCGGGACGGTCGCGAAGAACTGGGCTCGGAAGGTGTCGAGGTTCATATCGGGTCGGCCGTTCGCAGGCGATGGGGAGCGCGCGGTCCGACCTCTGATTATCGCCCGGCCCGGAAAGGCCGCTTTCCGCAGGGCCTTTGTGGCGGTGACCGTCGCGGGCTGTCCCTTCGGGAGACTCGGAGATACGATGGGCTGGTCATCGCGGAATTCAGCGAGGAGACCAGCACATGAGCACGATCGAAACCATCACCACGACCCTCGGCGTTGAAGCAAAGTCCCTTCTCGAGCACACCTGCACCGGTATTCCGAAGAAAATGCTGCACCTGCCCGGTCCCGACATGGTCGACCGGATCTGGGCCCAGTCGGACCGGTCCATCCCCGTCCTGAGGAGCCTCCAGCAGCTCGTCGACCACGGCCGCCTGGCGGGAACCGGCTACCTCTCGATCCTCCCTGTCGACCAGGGGATCGAGCATTCCGGCGGCGCCAGCTTCGCGAAAAACCCTGTCTGCTTCGATCCCGAGGGGATCGTGAAGCTCGCGGTCGAGGGAGGGTGCAACGCCGTCGCCTCGACGCTCGGCGTCCTCGGCTCCCTGGCCCGCAGGTATGCCCACAAGATCCCGTTCCTCCTCAAGATCAACCACAACGAGTTCCTGACCTATCCGAACAAGTTCGACCAGATCATGTTCGCAGAGGTGAAGCAGGCCCGCGACATGGGGTGCGTCGCGGTCGGCGCGACGATCTATTTCGGCTCCGACCCGTCGGGCCGGCAGATCGTCGAGGTCAGCCAGGCCTTCCACGCCGCCCACGAGCTGGGGATGGCGACCGTCCTCTGGTGCTACCTGCGCAACAACGCGTTCAAGACGGACAAGGACTACCACGTCTCCGCCGATCTGACCGGTCAGGCGAACCACCTCGGCGTGACGATTCAGGCGGACATCATCAAGCAGAAGCTCCCCGAGAATAACGGCGGGTACAACGCGATCAACTCGAAGGAGAACCCCTACGGCAAGACCGACAAGCGGGTCTACGAGAAGCTGACGACCGACCACCCGATCGACCTCACCCGCTACCAGGTCGCCAACTGCTACATGGGCCGCGCGGGCCTCATCAACTCGGGTGGCGCCTCGGGCGAAAACGACTTCGCAGACGCGGTGAAGACGGCCGTCGTCAACAAGCGCGCCGGCGGCATGGGCCTCATCTCCGGCCGCAAGGCCTTCCAGCGCCCGATGGCCGAAGGAGTCAAGCTCCTCAATGCCATCCAGGACGTCTATCTCTGCAAGGAAGTCACGGTCGCATGACGCGGTTGTAGCCGAACGGTCGGGACATCGAAGGCCCCCGGGAGACCGGGGGCCTTCGTGCGACGGGGCGGCGACGTCAGCGGCTCGGGATCGGGACGAAACACCCCTCGACGGCCCGGGCGAGGCGCGTCGCCCAGGCGAGGATCTGGCCGTCGCGGAAGCCGCGCTGATAGGCGCGCTCGGCCGCGGAGCTGCCGCGCCGGTCGGTCGGCGGCCGCTCTTCGTCGCTGTCGAAGCGTGTGCCGCCGTACGCGGAGCATCCGGGCGACGGGCGACTTCGCTGGACCTCCACCCCCGCGCCGAACCCGGCGAGGTAGGACGGGTCGTCCGTCACCCGCGCCAGCGCCTGGGCTGCCTCGTCGAGGGCGGCGAGACGCGTCGCGGCGAGCGTCCGGTTCGTCTCCTCGGCCTTCCAGGCGGCATGCCGCAAGAGCGTCTCCTCGTAGTCGCGCGGGTAGGGGTCTCGCTCGCGTCCGTTCCAGGTCCTGGAGCCGCGGGCGGTCGAAGCACTCTCGTGGCGCTCCACGGCCTCCAGGACGATCGCGTCGACCTCCTCCCGGCGGCCGCCCTTGACGGTCGCACTGGGGACGTCGACCATGAACTGGACGCGACAGGAGCGCTCGTCGTAGAGAGTGAACGGCCCGTCCGGGCGCGCCACGAGGACCGGTCCGGCGATCGAGAGGTAGAGGTCGAGACGGTCGGACTTGAGGTTGATCTTGTCCACCCGTGCCAGCTCGCCTTCGCCGAAACGGCGGTTCCCGCGGCTCGAGCTCAGTCGCCCTCGCACCTCGACGTTCGTATAGAAGCCCGAGCAGTCGGAGGCGGTCTCCACTCGCGCCACGACCCAGGCCCCGACCCAGGTCCGCTCCAGCTCTTTCTCCAGGTCCGCGGTCGCGGGGAGCGCCGCCAGCAGGAAGCCGGCGCTCGCGGCCATCACCCACACCCCACCCTTCGTCCTCGTCATCCTTCTCGCTCCTTTCGGTGGCGGAATGGTAGCAACTGGAAGGCGGGTTCCCGGCGTTGGCCGCGGACGCGGTCCGACCGAAGGTCTCTGGGGGCGGGGTCCTGACGACGGCTCGAGCCGAGCCCGCGTCAGGCCAGGAGCTCCTGCAGGGCCTCCGGCAGCTTCGAGCGGCGCCGCCTGCCCGTCCCCGTCCCCGGCACGCGGCCGATCATCCGGATCCTGTGCGGCAGGCAGCTTTCGCACGCCTCCGCGGTCTCGCTGACGCACGCCTTGCCCGGGTAGATTTCGTAGAGCGCGCGGTAGGCGGGCGGCGTCAGGTTCGGCATGACGACGTTGGCCCCGCGCAGGAGGCCCCGCTCCCGGCCGAAGGACGGGTCGAGCGTCGCGAGGGCCGTCGTGCTCGGGATGTTGGCATCCGGGTCGACGAGGCGTGCGAGGGCGACGACCTTCGTCGTCGTCTCCTCGTCGGCAGAAACCTGCTCGCCGGCCGGGGCGAACGGGAAACGCCCCGAACCGAGAGGTGTCGCCGGATGCGGGATGTACGGACCGACGCCGACCATGTCGAGGTTCAGGTCGCGGAACAGGAGGATGTCCGAGGCGAGCATCTCCCACGTCTGGCCCGGGATGCCGACGAGGACTCCGCTCCCGACCTCGTAGCCGAGCACGGCGAGGCGACCGAGGATCGCGAAGCGGTCGGATCGCCGATCCGGAGTCGAAGGGTGGATGGTCTCGTAGAGGGCGGCGTCCGACGTCTCGAAGCGGAGGAGGTACCGGTCGGCGCCCGCTTCGCGCCACGCGGCGAGGTCCTCGTCGGGCCGCTCGCCGAGGCTGAGCGTCACGGCGAGGCCGGTCGAGGCCTTGATCGTCCGGACGACGTCGGCCACCCAGGCCTGCGTCAGGCCGTAGTCCTCACCGGCCTGGAGGACGACGGTACCGTAGCCCAGCCGCTCCGCCAGGCCCGCACAGGAGAGGACTTCGTCCTTCGTCATCCGGTAGCGGGGCAGCGCGCTGTTCGGAGCCGCGATGCCGCAGTAGGCACAGCGCCTCACGCAGTGGTTCGAGACCTCGACGAGGCCTCGCAGGTGGACCTCGTCGCCGACGTGCTCGCGCCTCACGGCGTCGGCGCGGCGATAGAGCCGCGAGAGACGGGTCGGGTCGGTCTCGTGAAGCCAGGCCACGATGCCAGCACGATCGATCACGTCGTCACCTCCAGGGGGAGAAAGGCCTCGGCGCGGGATTCGCGGAAGGCCTCCAGTGCGGCGGGAAAGGGCTCGAGCGCGCGCTCGAGAATGCCGAGCGATCGAGCGATCGTCAGCCCGTAGTTCGTGACGGGGACGCCCGCCTGCCGTCCGCGGAGGAGGCGAGAGAGCATCTCGCGCCGGTTCCCCATACAGCTGCCGCAGTGGACGACGAGGGCGTAGCGGGAGAGATCGTCGGGGAAATCACGCCCCTGGACCGTCTCGAACTCGAGAGGGAAGCCGGTGTGCTCTCGGAGCCAGCTCGGGATCTTCACGCGGCCGATGTCCTCGCCCACGGGGTGGTGCGTGCACGCCTCGGCAACGAGGACGCGGTCGCCGGCCTTCAGCCGGTCGATCCCCGCGGTGCCGCGGGCCATCTCGACGAGGTCGCCCTGGAAGCGGGCGAAGAGGATGGAAAACGACGTCAGGAGGACGCTGGCCGGCGTCTCGCGGGCGACCTGGCGGAACGCCTGCGAGTCGGTGACGACGAGGCGTGGAGGTTCCCCGAGCCGTGCGAGGGCCGCGCGCAGCTCGTGCTCCCTCACGACGACGGAGATCACCCCCGCATCGAGGAGGTCACGGAGGGTCTGGACCTGGGGCAGGATGATCCGGCCTTTCGGGGCCTCGGCGTCGATCGGCGTGACGAGGACGACGACGTCTCCGGGGGAGACGAGGTCGCCGACGATGCGCCGCCCCTCGACGGCCTCGGCGGGGGCTGCCGCGAGGAGGGCCTCGCGCAGCTGCGGGAAGCCCTCGCCGGACGTGGCGACCGTCTCGACGGCAGGGACCCCGAGGCCGGCGAGGCGGGCCGCAAGGCCGGCGTCTGCCCGGCCGGTGTCGGTCTTGTTCAGGACGACGACGACGGGGAGAGAGCGCGCGCGGATCTCCGCGAGGAGGGTCTCCTCGAACGGGCCCCACGTTCCCGCCTCAGTCACGAGGAGGGCGAGGTCGGTTCTCTCGAGCACCTTGCGCGTCTTCGCGATCCTCTGCACGCCGAGCGCCCCCTCTTCGTCGACGCCCGCGGTGTCGACGAAGAGGACCGGTCCGAGGGGGAGGAACTCCATCGGCTTCTCGACGGGGTCGGTCGTCGTCCCCGGGGTCGCCGAGACGATGGCGACCTCCTGCCGGGTGAGCGCGTTCAGGACGCTCGACTTGCCGACGTTCCGCCGTCCGAAGAGGCCGATGTGCGTCCGGAGGCTGCGGGGTGCCGTGTCCATCCTCCGTGCTCCTCAGCAGAAGACGTCGCGGCGTCCGCTCTTCACCTGACCGACCATTTCGCCGGCTCTGGCCCTCAGGGGCGGCTCCATCCCGGCAAGCGTCCGCGCGATGCACGCCTCGCCTTCCCGGCGCGTCTCCTCGGAGCCGTAGTCCTCGAGGTACTCCTGGAACGTCGCCAGCGCGTTCGGGTTGCAGTGCTCCTTGATCTCGCCGGGCTTCGCGACGTCCATGAAGTCGGCTCCGGTTCTCCCGAGGCGGTAGCAGGCCGTGCAGAACGACGGGACGAAGCCGAGCGAGGCGACGTCGCGGATCACCTCGTCGAGCGGGCGGTGGTCCCCGAGCGAAAACTGCCCGGCGTGACGTTCGTCCGGTCCGCCGTCGTATCCGCCGGGGTTCGTCCGGCTTCCGGCGGAGATCTGCGAGATGCCGAGGGCGAGCGCCTCTCGGCGCACTTCGGCCGTCTCGCGGGTCGAGAGGATGAGGCCGGTGTAGGGAACGGCGAGGCGCAGGATGGCGACGAGCTTCCGGAAGTCGAGGTCGGAGACGGGGTGCGTGGGGTGCGCGGCGAGGGCGGAGCCGGCCGCGGGCTCGATGCGCGGGACGGAAATCGTGTGTGGCCCCACGCCGAAGGCCTTCTCGAGGTGCTCGACGTGCTGCATGAGCGCGAGGAGCTCGAAGCGCCAGTCGAAGAGTCCGAAGAGCGCGCCGATGCCGACATCGTCGATTCCCGCCTCCATCGCCCGGTCCATCGCCGTGAGCCGCCAGGCGAAGTCGGCCTTCTTCCCGGCGACGTGGACCTTCCCGTAGGTCTCGCGGTGGTACGTCTCCTGGAAGAGCTGGTAGGTGCCGATCTTCGCGTCCTTCAGGCGCTGGAACTCGCCCGGCGTGAGCGGAGCGACGTTGACGTTGACTCGACGAATCTCTCCCGGTCCGCTCGAGGTGGCGTAGACCGTCTCGATCGATCTCAGGATGTAGTCGAAGCCGTCCTTCGGGTACGCCTCGCCTGCGACGAGGAGGATCCTCTTGTGCCCCTGCTCCTCGAGCCAGCGCACCTCGCGGGCGATCTCCTCCTGCGTGAGCGTGCGCCGCTCGATCCCGAGGTTGCGGGCGCGGAAGGCGCAGTAGAGGCACTCGTTCCCGCAGAGGTTCGAGACGTAGAGCGGCGCGAAGAGCACGATTCGACTTCCGTAGATCGTCTCCTTGACCCGGCGGGCCGTCTCGAAGAGCGCTTCGAGGAGCCCTTCGTCCGTGACGCCGCAGAGGACGGCGAGGTCGCGACCCCGGAGGCCCTTCAGCTCGAGGGCCTTCCCGAGGAGCTCCCGGATCTCTCCGGCGTCGGTCCGGCCCGCGCTCGCGAGCTCCTTCCAGGCAGCGTCGTCGTCAATGCGGACCGCCGCCCTGGAACCGGTGGTGGGAGACACCATCGAAAGCCCCCTTGGCCGGGGTCCATCGGGAACCGGGCCATCGGGTATCTTCGCCCGGGAAGGGGGGCCGGGTCCAGCGAGGTCCGAAGTCCGCGGGCGGCTCGTCCCGGGCGGCCTTCAGAACCCGATGCGGGTCGTCAGGATCCCGCCGTACGCACCGTCGTTCGATCGGTAGACGGCCGCGACGTCCAGCTTCGCCTTGGGGTTCCCGAGCCCGATCCCGAACGTGTAGACGTAGGGCTTGTCGGGTGCCTCGAGATTCACCGTCACGCCGCCCCGAAGGTCGATGGCACCGAAGGAGAACTCGAGCCCGCCACCTGCGTTCCGGCTCAGCTGTCCTTCCGCGAGCGTTTCGTTCTTGCTCAGGTCGTAGTCGGCCGCAATCCGCATGCGGAGACTCTGGATGTGAAAAGAGGCCCCGATGCGCGACTGCTGGCCCATGACGACCGACGTGCCTCGATCGACCGTCGGAGCGACGTCGTCGTTGAAGGGGAACTGAGGGCGGTTGACTCCCTTGAACACGCCGCCGAGCCGCAGGGCCCCGATGTTGACCACCGCGCCGACGTCGTACGAAAAGCGGGCCTTGGTCCTCTCGATGCCGCTCGCCCCTCGCCGGACGAACGTGGAGAGCTTTCCGATGTCGGTCGTGAAGGCGTCCTCCTCCTTGATCCCGGTCGTCCCGCGAATATAGCGGCCGGTGACGCCGATGACGAGGTGACCGTCGACGAGCGGGATCGCTCGTGAGACGGAGTACTCCTGGAGAGTCAGCGCCCGGAACGCGACGACGGAGTCGTTGTAGGCGAAGCTCGTCGCCGGGTTGGTCCCGGTCGCGACGTGAACGAGGTCGGGACGGGCCACCGCCGCGGTCCAGACGGTCGAGCCGACGAAGACGCCCCACCCGTTGATGGCCGTTGCAATTGCCGACCGGCCGTCGCCGAGGACGCTCGTTCCCGGCTCGGAAAGGGCGAAGAGGCTTGCCCGGACCGCATCCGTGTCGGGGGAGCCGGGGCTGGCGAGCGCGACCGGGTCGTAGCCGGTGACACCCGAGAGCTTCGGGACGAACTCGCCGCTCGCGACGGCGAACTCCCCGTAGGCCACGGCCCCGCCCTTGCCTGAGGGCGTGAGGAGGGCCGGGTTGTCCACGAAGGCCGCCGGGTCGTCGCCCAGACCGACACTCGCCCCGCCGAGGGCGACCTGCCGTGCCCCGAAGGGGGCGAAGGGCATCTGGGCCGAGGCGGGGTTCATCGCAACGACGGACGCGACGGCGGTCAGGGTGAGCGTGGCGAGGGAAGGCACGCGCGAGTGTTTCATTCGGGCATCAGTTTAGACGCCTGCCGGTCCGGATCGCCCGTTCCGTCTTCCGCCTTGTAGGTTTCCTTTATGGCGGAGCGGGCGCCAGCCTCCGGCGGGGAAGGTCAGCGAGCCCGCACGAACACGACCTCAAAGGACTGCTGTTGGGCGGCCTGGAAGTAGATCCCCTTGAGCTGGTCGGTCGCCGGGTCGTATGTCAGTGTGTAGGTTGACCCGGGGTAGTTCACGTCGCGCAGCTCGACGAACACCTTCACCTCCGGTCCGTCCCGCGACGCCGACGCCCGGGCCACGTGGGTCGGATTCGGGTTGAGGTAGACGGCGTCGAGCTTCCCGTCGTCCCCGGCCTGCTTCACCTCGAAGATGTAGCCGCCATCCGGCCGGAGCCAGCGACCGAGGAGCATTCGGAATCCCTGCCCGGGCTCCGTGGTTGACGGAACCCGGGCGAGGTGTCTTCCTGTCGCCTTCACAGAGTCCTTCCTCCGCGAGCCGCTCTTCAACGTTCCCTCGGCGCAGATCGACCTGAAGGGTTCGGCCTCGGAGCATCCGAGTCCAAGAGACGAAGCCGTTTCCCGGGGCCCCGCCTGACAGCGAGGCCCTCTCTTTTTGTCCGGAGGCGACGAGGGTCGGCCGTGCTTTCGACGAGCCACGAGGGCGTTTCCACCTCTATGATCCCGAGGATTCCTCCGGGCGGGCCGACGAGCCGGGCCGGTCCCCGGAGAGAGGCCCGCCAAGAGACAGAGAGACAGAGCGAGGAGGCACCCTGCCGATGGCCGAGGCCGCGAGAGAGAACGGGCGCAACTTCCGGATGCCCCACACACTGGTGATCGTCGCGAGTCTCATCGTTTTCGTCCTCGTACTGTCGTGGCTGCTCCCCTCGGGGACGTACCAGACGGTGGAGAAGGCGGGGCGGCAGGTGACGGTCCCCGGCACCTACCAGCAGGTCGCGAAGATCTGGCTCGGGCCGCAGTGGCTCGTCGTCGCGCCGTTCCGGGGCTTCCTCGACGGCGCGCTCATCATCGGATTCCTCCTCGCCATCGGCGGCGCGTTCAGCGTCATCCAGGCGACCGGGACGATCGAGTTCGCCATCCGGAAGGTCACCGCCGCGCTCGCGTCGCGGCCGGTCCTGGAAAAGCTCGTCATTCCCGTCCTGATGTCGGTCTTCTCGCTGGCCGGCTCGGTCTTCGGGATGGCCGAAGAGGTCATCCCGTTCATCGTCATCTGTATCCCGCTCGCGCTCTCGCTCGGGTACGACTCGATCGTCGGCGTGGCGATCCCGTTCCTCGGTGCGGCGTCGGGGTTCGGCGCGGCCTTCTTCAACCCCTTTACCGTCGGCATCGCGCAGGGGCTCGTCGGCCTCCCGCTCTATTCGGGTCTGGGCTATCGCGTGGCGACCTGGTTCGTGACGACGGGCGTGATGATCGCGTGGGTGATGGTCTACGCCGCGCGCGTAAAGCGGCGCCCCGAGATCAGCCCCGTCTTCGAGCTCGACCGGGGCCGCGACCGGAACGCGTTCGAGGGGTCGGGCGCTCTGGAGCCATGGACCTCGCGGCGGATCCTCGTCCTGTCCCTCTTCGTCGCGGCGATGGGCGTCCTCGTCTGGGGGATCCTGAAGAAGCAGTGGTTCATCGAGGAGATCGGCGCGCTCTTCCTCGCCATGGGGCTCGTGATGGGGATCGTCGCGGGCCTGAAGTCGAACGCGATCGCGACCGCGTTCGTCGCCGGGGCGAAGGACATGGTCAACGTCGCGCTGATCATCGCGTGCGGCCGGGCTCTCCTCATCATCGCCCGCGAGGCGAAGGTCCTCGACACGATCCTCTTCCACGGCGCAGGGCTCATCTCACTCCTTCCCGGGATCGTGGCCGCGCAGGTGATGTTCCTCGTCCAGTGCGTCATCAACTTCTTCATCCACTCCGGGACGGCCCAGGCGGCGCTCACGATGCCGATCATGGCGCCGCTCGCCGACCTCGTCGGACTGACGCGGCAGACGATGGTCTACGCCTACCAGCTCTGTGAGCTCGTGAACCCGATCCTCCCGACGTCGGCGGTCACGATGGGTGTCCTCGGGATGGCGAAGATCCCCTGGGAGAAGTGGGCGCGCTGGTTCCTGCCGCTCATGCTGACGCTGATGGCCCTGGCGTTTCTCCTCCTGGTGCCGCCGGTGCTGACGCACTGGGGGCCGTTCTAGGGAACCGGCGCCGCCGAAGGTCCCGGCGGGCGGAAAGGCCGAGTCGATGAAACTCCTCGCGCGAAGCGTCATCCTCACTTCGATGTGCGTCGGGGCGGCGCTCGCCGCCGGTGCCGTCCGGGGCGC
>DIAY01000295.1:0-7543 GCA_002414905.1 Holophagales bacterium UBA5066
GCCGAGGCGACGGGAGACGCCTTCACGTTCGTCGCCCCCGACGAGGAAGGGGACCTTTTCGCCATCGAGCGGGCCGTCGGAAAGCGCCTCCCGCGCGTGACGCTCCCGGGTTTCGACTACACGAAGCGGCCGCAGGAGCGGCTGGAGATCCCGATCGCCGAGCGGATCGCCCAGATCCGCGCCCAGAAGGCCGGCGAGCGGGCCCGTTCGAAGGAGAAGATCGAGCGGCGCAACCAGACCGAGGCGGAGATGAAGGCCCGGATCGGCGAGAAGACGCGACGCCAGGCCGGCCCCGGCACTTCAGGAGGCCGCCCCGCCGGCCCGTCCCGTCCGGCCCTCGGGCCGCGTCCCGGGGAGTCCCCCGCCGGCGGCCCCCCGAGGCGGCCGGGCGGTCCCCCGCCTCGCCGGAGCCGCTGAGTCAAGCGGGGGCCGGCTTCACCGGTCCCCGTTCCCGGCCCCCCGCCACAGGCATCCCCAACCCTTCCGCGCTCCCCTGCGTATCATCACGCTAGACTGGTTCCCTTTGCAGAAGGAGGCTGGACATGGGCCTGCTCGACAACATCAAGCAGCAGATCGGTTCGCAGTTCATCGAGATCATCCAGTGGCTGGACGAGTCGACCGACTCGCTCGTCTACCGCTTCCCGGTCTACAACCAGGAGATCAAGATGGGCGCGCAGCTGACGGTGCGCGAGAACCAGGCTGCCCTCTTCATCAACGAGGGGAAGGCGGCCGACCTCTTCACGCCGGGCCGCTACGAGATCTCCACGCAGAACGTCCCGATCCTGACGACCCTGCGTGGCTGGAAGTACGGCTTCCAGTCTCCCTTCAAGGCGGAGATCTACTTCTTCAACACCCGCCTCTACACCGACCTGAAGTGGGGAACGACGAACCCTGTGATGATGCGGGACACCGACTTCGGGATGATCCGCATCCGCGCCTTCGGAACCTACGCGATGAAGATCGCGGATCCGAAGCTCTTCTTCAACACGGTCGTCGGGACGCAGGGGCTGACGACGACGGACGAGATCACCGGCCAGCTCCGGTCGATCGTCCTGTCGAAGCTCTCCGACGCGATCGCCGAATCGAAGATCCCCGCGCTCGACATCGCAGCGAAGTACGACGAGCTCTCGGCCCTCGGCAAGGAGAAGCTGGGCCCCGAGTTCGGCGGCTTCGGCCTCGAGCTCTCGAAGTTCTTCATCGAGAACATCTCCCTCCCCGAGGAGGTCGAGGCCGCGATCGACCAGCGGACCAAGCTCGGCATCTACGGCGACAAGATGGGCCAGTTCACGCAGATGCAGGCCGCCGAGGCGATCAAGATCGCCGCGGCGAACCCCTCCGGCGGGCTCGCCGGAGCCGGTGCCGGCCTCGGCGCCGGGATGGCGATCGGCGGTGTCATGGGCCAGGCCTTCCAGCCGATGATGCAGCCGCAGCAGGCCCCGCCGCCCTCCTACGCGGCCCCGGCCCCGCCGCCGCTCTCCGGTGCGGCCGCGCCGCCACCGCCGCAGGCGCCGACGGGACCGCGCTGGTCCCTGGCGATCGACGGGAAAACCTACGGCCCCTACACCGAAGAGGCCCTGAAGCAGATGATCGCCGCCGGGCAGGTCGCTCCGTCCACGCTCGCCTGGAACCCGGGCGCGACCGGCTGGGCGCCGATCCAGACGTTCTCAGGCTTCGAGGGGACAAGCCCCGGGGTCGCGCCGCCGCCGCCCCCGCCCACGGCCCGCTGACGGGGGGCGTCCTTGACGCCGTCTCCTCACCCTCCGCCGATCCCCGCTCCCCGCCCGACGCCGGGCGGGGAGCCCATTTCTGCGAAGGCCCGAAAGTTCCCTTGCGGCGCGTGTGGCGCCGACGTCCTCTGGAACCCCGGCGCGGCGGCACTGAAGTGCCCCTATTGCGGGAAGGAGACGGCCCTTCCGACGTCTTCCGACGAGGTTGTCGAACGGCCTCTCGAAGAGGCGCTGAAGGCGCCGCGCGACCTTGGCTGGGGAGCCGAGCGCAAGAGCGTGAGGTGCACGAAGTGCGGCGCGACGACGACGTTCGACCCGGGCGTCTCCGCCTCCCGCTGCGCGTTCTGCGCGACTCCGGCCGTCGTCGAGGCTCCCCCCTCCTCGAACCTCGTCCGGCCGGCCGGCCTCCTCGCGTTCGCCGTTGACCGCAGCGCCGCCTCGCAACGCTTCAAGACCTGGATCTCGGGCCTCTGGTTCCGGCCGAACGACCTGAAGGCGAAGTCCTCCTTGACGGCGATGCAGGGCGTCTACGTCCCCTTCTGGACGTTCGACGCTCTCACGCACAACCGCTGGACCGCCGAGGCGGGGCACTACTACACGGTCCAGGTCCAGGCGCTCGTGAACGGCAAGACGGTGATGCGCTCGGAGACGCGCACCCGCTGGGAGCCGGCCGCCGGCTTCCTCGAGAAGGTGTTCGACGACGTGCCGGTCCCGGCCTCGAAAGGGCTTCCGCCCGGTCTCGCCCGGGGAATCGAGCCGTTCCCGACTGCTGGCCTCGTCCCCTACGACCCGCAGTACCTCTCGGGCTTCCTCGCCGAGGAGTACGCCGTCGACCTTCCCGACGCCGTGACCTCCGCGCGGGACAGGATGACCCGGGAAATCTTCGCCGCCTGCTCCGGCGAGGTGCCGGGGGACACGCAGCGCAACCTCCGGGTCTCGACGGCCTGGTCGGGCCTGACCTGCAAGAACGCGCTTCTTCCGGTCTGGATCTCCGCCTACCAGTACGGCGGCAAGCCGTTCCGCTTCCTCGTCAACGGCGTCACCGGTAAGGTCGACGGGAACGCACCGTTCTCGATCCCGAAGATCCTCGCCGCCGTCCTCGCGGCGATCGCGGTGATCCTCCTCCTCTCGAAGCTGTCCTGAGAAGGCTTCAGGCGGACCGCGGCCCGCGCCCCCCGAAGGGGACGCGGGCCGCTCCCGTTTCCGGCGAAGCCGGAAGGCCTACTTGATACCGACCTCTTCGAGGAGGTTCTTCGCCCCCTCGACCGCGTCCCAGGTCCAGAGGAGGTTGCGAGTGTCGACCTGGATCGACCGCGTCTTCTGGGTGTCGAAGAGGAAGTCGGAGGCGACCGTCTCGAGCGTGCCGTCGAAGAGGAGGCCGACGAGCTCGCCCTGCGAGTTGAGGACGGCCGACCCGGAGTTGCCGCCCGTCGTGTCGACGTCGGACATGAAGTCGACCGGAACGTCACCGAGCTTCGGATCGAGGTAGGGGGTCTTCTTTCCGGCGCGCAGCGCCTTGATCGCCTCGAGCTGGCGCGCGGGGGCGTTGAACTCGCCCTCGCCGGTCGCCTTCTCGACGACGCCCTGCAGGGTCGTCTGCGGGAGATAGCGGAGGCCGTCCCGCGGGTCGACGCCCATGACGCGGCCGAACGTGACGCGGAGCGTGGAGTTCGCGTCGGGGGCGACGAGGCCTCCGCCCTGGGCGAGGAGGGCGCGCATGTAACGGGGACGCACGCGCGAGAGCTTCCCGTCGGTCGCCTTGTCCCGCTCGCGGTTCGCTTCCGTCAGCGGGTAGAGCGCGACGGCGAGCTGGACGGCCGTGTCATTCGTGTCGACGATCTCCTTCGTCGACTTTCCGAAGAGTCCGAGGCGGAACTCCTGTCCTGCAAGCTTCGTCCCGGAATAGAAAGCGTCGAGGAAGGCGTCCGCCTTCTTCTGCACCTCGTCCTTCGCCATCCCGGGGGCAAAGCCGACGAGCGTGTCCAGAGGTGCGATCCGCTGGCTGGCCGGCAGCAGAGCCGCCTCGAGGAGGGCGTAGCGGAGCATCGGCCGGTCGAGCCGGTCGTCATACGTCCGCTGCATCCTGACGAGGCCTTCCTTCGTCCGGCTCCAGTTGCGCTCCTGGAAGGCCGGGTCGCGGTCGAGGTCCTTCTTCGGCGCCTCGAGGGAGAGCCGATAGAGGGTGTTGGCGGTGCTGAGGAGGGTCGACCCGGAATACATCCCGCCGAGGACCGCATCCCGCTCCCGCGTTGCCTCGCTCTCGGCCTGCATCGCTGCCAGCGCGGGAAGGACGTCGCCGTACTCCTTCGCCCGTGAAGGTTCGGCGGCGATCCAGGTCTCGAGGGCCTTCTGCTTCTGCTCCTTGAGAGCGAGGATGCCGCCCTTCAGGAGCCCCGCCAGGACCCCCTCGTTCTTCTTCATGCCGTTGGAGAGACCGCGCATCCTCGGCTCGGCCTTGATCTCGAGGTCCTTGTGCCCCTTCGTCGTCTCCTCGAGGAGGGCGATCATCTCCCGGTTGCGGCGGACGTAACGCGGCAGGGCCCAGTCGGTCCGCTCCTTCACCTCGGCGTAGGTCTCGTGGCGCTGCGTCCTTCCGGGGTACCCAGCAACGAAGATCAGCTCGCCCGGGCTCGCGCCCTTCGGGGAGACCTTCAGGAAGTGCTTCGGCTTGTACGGGACGTTCTCCTTCGCGTACGACGCGGGCTTGCCGTCCTTGCCGACGTAGGCGCGGTAGAAGGAGAAGTCGCCCGTGTGGCGGGGCCACTGCCAGTTGTCGGCCTCGCCGCCGAAATTGCCGATTCCCTGCGGCGGGGCGTAGACGAGGCGAACGTCGTTGATCTCCATCTGGGCGATCTCGAAGTACCGGAGCCCCTCGAAGAAGGAGGCGACCCGGCATCGAAGGCCGTCCTTCTCGCAGGCCGCCGTCCGCTCCTTGATCCGGCGCTCGATGATCTCGAAGCGCTGTCGGTCCGTCAGCTTTGGGCCGATCTTCCCCGTGATCGCGTCGGTGACCTCGTTCACGGCGACCGTCACCCAGACGCGGGAGCCGGGCCCGTTCGAGAGCTCCTCCTCACGGGTCCGGGCGAGGTAGCCGTCGACGATGAGGTTCTTCTCGGGGGTCGAGTTGTACTGGAGCGACCCCTGGACGCAGTGATGATTCGTCGCAATGAGGCCGTCGGGCGAGATGAACGATGCGCTGCAGCCCCCGAGCGAGATGACGGCGTTCATCGGGAAGCCGGTCAGGTCGGCCCACATCTTCGCGTCGCCTGTGAAGCCGAGCTCCGCGAGGCGGGGCGCCAGGTCGGGGATCTGCTGGGGCATCCACATCCCCTCGTCGGCGGCGACGGGGAGCGCGGCGCAAAGTGCCACCACGAGGACGACGGTGGAGCAGAACGGTTTTTTCAAGCGGAAACCTCCCTCCGGAAGAGCCGGACCCTTCATTATCGCGCCAGAGCCGGCGCTCGCCTCATCTACGCGAGACGGGCCGCCCGAGTTGCCGGACCGTCCGTTCCGGGTCGTCCGTCAGGACGGCGTCGCAACCGAGGAGCCGGTAGAGCCAGAGGCGCGGGCCGGGCGCGGGGTCGAGCGGGGCGACGGCCTGGCCGCGCCGGTGGGCGAGGGCGACGTAGAAGGGGTTGACGAGGAGAAGGGGCCAGTAAGGTCCGAGGAGCTCGGTCCCGGGGAGGGGACGGGGCTCCTTCAGCGTGATCCAGCCGGTCGGAAGTCCCGAGGCGCCGCGCCGGCTGGCTTCGAGACGCGGCCGCGAGAACGAGAGTGCGACGGAGCGGTCGAGGACCCCGAGCGCGGCAAGCTCTTCCCCGAGCATCCTCCCGATCTCCGGGTCGAGGAAGCGGTCGCTCTTCAGCTCGAGGGCGAGCCCGCGGTCGGGCGGGAGGAGCGCGGCGACCTCGGCGAGGGTCGGGATCCGTTCGGCGACGAACTCCGGCCGGCCGCAGGAGGCCGAGAGCTCCTTCAGCTCGACGAGAGTCCGGGATTCGACCGGTCCCCGTCCGTCCGTCGTCCTCTCCAGCGTTCCGTCGTGAATGCAGACGAAGACGCCGTCGGAGGAGACGTGGAGGTCGGTCTCGAGGATATCCGCCCCGCCCTCGACGGCTCGCCGGAACGAGGCGAGAGTGTTCTCCGGGCAGGCGACCCGGTTCCCCCGGTGGGCGATGACGTACGGCTTCGTCCGGCCCGGAAGGACGAGGTATTGGCCGGGCCGGAGGCCGGTGCGGCCTGGAGACGACTCCTTCATCCGCCGGGGATTCTGTCAGTCCCGTCGGGCAGGACACCGCCCGGGATCGGGCGTTACGGTCGACTACACTCCCAGGCCTCATGGTCCATGGCCGCTCTCTGATGCGTCGAATCGTCGTGGCCGGGGTGCTGGCGGCTTCTGTCGGCTGCGCTCGAGAGGCCGAACGAATCGCGCCGCCGCCAGTACGCCCGTCGCTCCTCCTCGTCACGCTCGATACGACCCGGGCGGACGCGCTGGCCCCCGAGGTGGATGCCGCGACGACCCCAGCATTCGCCGCGCTCGTCGCGCGCGGCGTGCGTTTCACCCAGGCCTACGCAACCGCGCCGACGACGCTGCCGTCGCACGCCTCGATGCTCTCGGGGCTCTACGTGGGGGAGCACGGCGTCCACGAAAACGGGCGTCATCTTTCCGATCGCGTCCCGCTCGTCGCCGAGCGCCTGCACGAGCTCGGCTTCGCCACGGCCGCCTTCGTCTCGGGATTCCCGCTCAAGCGTCCATTCGGCCTGGGCCGGGGCTTCGACCTCTACGACGACGAGTTCGGCAGTGGGAAGACCGAACGCGGCTCCCGGGAGACGACCGACCGCGCCCTCGCCTGGCTCGCGACGGCCGGCGCCCGGCCGCGCTTCCTCTGGGTGCACTACTACGACGCGCACGAGCCCTACGCGCCACCGGAGCCGTTCCGCAGCCGGTTTCCGGCGGACCCCTACCAGGGTGAGATCGCGGCGATGGACCACGACCTGGGCCGGCTGCTCGCCGCGTTCGAGGCGATGCCCGGGGGACGCGTGGCGGGGATCATCGTCGCCGCCGACCACGGCGAGGGGCGCGGCGACCACGGCGAGATGCTGCACGGGAACCTCCTCTACCAGAGTGTGATGCGCGTCCCGCTCGTCGTCGCCGGCGCTGGCGTGGAGGCTGGAACGCGCTCCGATCCGGTCAGCCTCCGCCAGATACGCAAGACGCTTCTCGGCCTGGCGGGCGACGGTGCGGAGGGGAGCCTCCTGGCGCCCGGTGCCGGGCCGGTCCTCGGCGAGGCGATGCAGCCGTTCCTCAACTACCGCTGGCAGCCGCAGGTGATGGGCATCGCGGGCCGCCAGAAGCTGATCCGCTCCGGACGTCTGGAGCTCTACGACGTCGTGGACGACCCGGGAGAGACCCGCGACCTGGCGGGCACCGTCGCCCCCGATCGGGCTCTCGCCAGGGCTGTGGCCGGCTATCCGATGCCGGGCACGGCGGCCGCCCCGGCGGCCTCGCCGTCCGGCGAGGAGGAGCGCCGCCGCCTCGCGAGCCTGGGCTACCTCGTCTCCGGGGAGACGCCCGGAGCGATCCCCGAAGGCGCGCCGCGCCCGGCGGACATGACTCCGCTCTTCGCCGATCTAGACGCCGCTGCGTTCGCCTTCGGCGCCGGGCGCTACGCCCCCGCCGCCCAGCTCTTCGAGCGCGTTCTCGCGCGCGACCCCGGGAACCTGATGGCCGCCGTGCAGCTCGCGGCCTGCCGGTCGCTCCTCGGGCAGGAGCGGGCAGCCCTCGCCGGCTTCGAGCTCGCGCGGCGCATCGACCCCCG
>DIAY01000295.1:7686-10222 GCA_002414905.1 Holophagales bacterium UBA5066
ACGAGCTCGCCGCGCCGCTCCTGGAATCCGTTCTCGAGGCGCAGCCCGACCGCCTCGCGGCGCTCGAGGGGCTGGCCCAGGTCCGGGTCCGCCAGGGGCGCCTCGCCGAAGGCGCGGCACTCCTCGAGCGCGCCGTGCCGCTCTCCGGCAATCAGGGAACGCGCCTCGTCGAGGCCGGCCTCCTTCGGATGCAGCTCGGCGAGACCGGGCCGGCCCTCGCCGCGCTCGAGCGGGCACGCGAGCTCCAGGGGGGGGCATTCCAAAGGTACCTCGAGCTCGGCGTGCTCTACCTTTCGGCCCGGCGGCTGGACGACGCTCGCACCGCGCTCGACCACGTCCCGCCCGGCCACCCGGAAGCGGCGATGGCGCTCTTCAAGAGGGCTCAGGTCAGCGTCCTGCTCGGCGAGCCCGACAGCCGCGAGCGCATCCGCGCGGCCCTGGACCGCGCCGACCCGGCGACCCGCCGGCTCATCATCGGCGAGCGCCTGTTCGCCGGCAGGGTTCCCTGAATCCCGACCGGGCTCACCATGACCCGATGCTCTCAGTTAGACTCGCTCGCAGTTCTCTGTCGAGGTTCTCGAGCTGACTTTTTTGCGCCGGACGGCGCTCTATGCACCGAAGGAAGGGAGGAGAAGCGAATGAAACGGATTCTTGGGGGGCTGTTGCTGCTGCTCGTCGCGGCACCGGCATTTGGCCAGCAGACAGGAAATGTCGTCGGCAAGGTGACGATGGCCGACGGGTCGACCCTGCCCGGGGTCTCCATCCAGGCCACCTCGAGCGTGCTGCCGCAGCCCCGGAACACCGCTTCCGGAAGTAACGGCGAGTACAAGCTTCCGCTGCTGCCGCCCGGCAAGTACCAGGTGACGTTCACCCTCTCGGGCATGGGAACCGTAAAGCGCACGGCCGACGTCGTCCTGCGCCAGGACACCATCGTCAACGCGTCCCTCGCGATCGAATCAGCCACGGGAGAGGTCACGGTCGTCGCCCAGGCGACCATGCTCGACACCGAGTCGTCCGCGCTCAAGGCCGCCGTGACCGACGACGTGATCAAGGCCCTGCCGGTAGGCCAGGACTACCGCGACCTCGTCAAGCTCGTTCCCGGCGTCCAGTACACCGAGGACGGCACGCGCGGACCGAGCGCCGGCGGCAGCGGCCAGGACAACGTTTACAGCTTCGACGGCGTGAACGTGACCCTGCCCCTGTTCGGCACGCTTTCGGCCGAGCCTTCGTCGTACGACATCGAGCAGGTCTCGGTCGTGAAGGGAGGCGCCGACGCGACGGACTTCAACCGCGCCGGCGGCATCTCGGTCAACACGGTCAGCCGCTCCGGGACGAATGCGTTCCACGGCAGTCTCTCCTACCAGATCCAGCCCCAGGGCACGGTCGCCACTCGTGAGACGACCAGCGCCTACGTGTACGAGGAAGACAAGAGCTGGGCGGTCGCGAACATCGGCGGTCCGATCCTCAAGGACCGGCTCTTCTTCTACGGGTCTTACTACAGGCCGGAAAGCACGCGCGAGAACCGCGCCAATCTCTACGGCGACGTCCCGAACTACGAGAACACGCGGGACGAGTTCTTCGGCAAGCTCACCTACTCGCCGACCACCTCGATCCTTCTCAACGGCTCGTACCGGACCTCGGACCGCACGGAGAAGAACAGCGTTGGGGGCGAGGCCTATACCGCTTCCACCAGCAACGGCTACGCGGCGACGCAGAAGATCGCGATCCTCGAGGGCTCCTGGATCATCAACGACCGCAGCTACGCAACGGCCAAGTTCACCGACTTCAGGAACCCGAATCAGGGCCGGCCGGACAACGCGCTCTCCCTCATGCCGGCGCTCGACGGCAGCGTCAACATCGATCCGATGGCCCTCGACAGGATGGGGCTCGTGAGCATCCCCGTGCCGGTGGCCGGCCAGACGGATTACAACGCTTTCATCGCCCCCATCATCTCGCGCTACGGGTACGTACAGGACGGCGTGAGCAAGGGCGGCGGCCGGATCGGCGGCGGGTCGCAGTACGACAACGACGACTTCTACCGCCAGAGCTTCCAGGTCGGCTACGACCTGACATTCGGTAAGAAGGTGCAGCACTCCCTGCACGTCGGGTACCAGTACTCCAAGGACCAGGAAGACCTGTACCGGACCTCCAACGCCTGGGGCCTCGTCACCGTGCCCGGTGGCCGCATCAAGTGCCCCGCGTCTGCGACGACCTGTGCGGGCCAGCCGGTCTATTACCAGGCGCAGGTGCAGCAGCAGGGCATCCTCAACGTGCCTACGATCAACTCCCAGTACGTCTCGCACAACATCGAGCTGAACGACTCGATCCGTTTGGAGAACGTCACCTTCAACGTCGGCCTCCTGATGAGCAACGACCTGCTCTACGGCCAGGGCCTGCGGGAGAAGGACGGCACCGTCTCGGGGTTCGAGGTCGCCGCAGGGAACAAGTACCTGATGCACGACATCGGGTTCGGGGACGCGCTTCAGCCGAGGCTCGGCATCGTCTGGGCCTACAGCGGAGCGAACACCGTCTACGG
>DIAY01000043.1:0-14886 GCA_002414905.1 Holophagales bacterium UBA5066
AGATTCCGGTGGCCGCGGACACCTCCCGCCTTTCGAGGACGAGATTCGAGCCGCGCAGCTGAAGAGTGCTGGAGTGCCACCACATTTCATCAAGAAGATGGGCACCGGGCCGTGGCGGCCCATGCCGACAGAGAATCCGTGGGTACTTCTCTACGGCCCCACGGGCTGCGGGAAGACACACCTCGCGGTGGAGATGATCGTTGGCCGCGCTGGTGCCCGGTTCGTCGCCTGGAACGACGTGGTAGAGCAACGGCGCCGGCACATCATGGCCACGCGCACATTCGAGGATCCCCTGGAACACATCAAGAACCTTCGCGGAATCCTCGTCGTCGATGACCTCGGTGCCGAGTTCGTGACCGACGTCTCGAAGGAGGCCGCCGACCTCCTCATCTCGGCTCGGTACAACAACGAGGCCCCTACGATCCTCACGTCCAACCTGACCCTGAAGCAGCTCGCCTCAGTGTATGGCGACCGCCTCGGTAGCCGGATCGCGGGCTCTGCGCGAATTATCGAGCTGGCGGAGAAGAGCGATCGTCGCAGGCGTCAGGCCGCGCGTGCGAGAGAAGCGGACCTGGGCGCTTCTGCAGGGACGGAGGCGGCCAGTGCGTAGAGCCACCGTCACGTACTCCGGAGCCGGCCCCACATGAAGCCGCTCCTCTCCCCTCTCTCTCACTCCCGCGCCGGGGACGCTCCGGCGCTCACTTCTTGTGCGGAGGTCCCATGAACGCGAATGCACTGCTCGCTGACTCTTCTGGCCGTGTGGGCGGGCCTGCGGTGCAGCGAGGTCCCACGGCAACCGATCCGCGCACGGGACGCAAGGCCCAGTGGAACGGCCAACAGTGGGTCCCGGTCCGATGAGCTCGATTCCGCAGCCTCCGCCCGGGTTCGTCCTGGACGACGAGGAGGGGATGGGCGGAGTTCCGCCTCCGCCTCCTGGCTTCGTCCTCGACACCGATCCTCCGCCGGCACCTCGCCGGCCGGAGCTGATGCCGTCTCACGTTGTCGCCCCCCCGGCGGAGGACACTCCTCCCAAGGTACGCCTTCCCTCGGCTCCTCGTCCTCCCGCCGGGGGGGTGGCTCTTCCGCCACCGACCGACCCGAAGCGCGCGGCTCTTCTCGAGGCGAGGAGGGCGGGCCTCGTCCCGTCGCACGTACAACCCGCGCCGCTCGCACCGGCGCACGCCCCCTTCGTCCCGCCCCAAGAGCCGGTGGACCAGGGGCCGGTGGGGAACGTCATCGCGGCGATGGGAGCGAAGACCGCGCAGGGACTCCCCGGAATGCTCTCGGGGATGATGCGGGCGGTACCGGAAGGGGTGCGCGACGCGCGCGAGGGGCTGATCGAGACCATCCTGAACGCGACAACGCCGGACCTGAAAGGAGCGACCCCGGAGCAGCGCAAGCGCGTCCTGGAGCAGAGGGAAACCCTCCGGGCTGGCGCGCGGCTGGGACTACTGGCGACTCCGCTGGGTCCCGCTATCGATCCCGCTGTGAACGCAGCACGCGCCGTCGACGAAAGCCTCGTCCGTCCGTGGGAGGAGCGGCTCGCGCAGCATCCTCGGATACAGAGCATCGATAGGAAGTTCAAGGAGAAGTCACTCGGGCAACTCCTGAAGGACCCGGAGGCCGTGGCCGGTGGCGTGGCCTCGGGTGCCACGTCGCTGATCCCGATGGTGCTGGCTCCGTCTTCGTCCGCTGGGTTCGTGCTCGGGGCAGTGCTCGAGGGTGGCGGCGCGCTGCGGGATATCGAGCAGTACGAGAAAGAGACCGGGAAAGCGGTTCCTGCCGCGAAGCGAGCCGCCACGGTGGGCCTGACGGCAGCCATCAGCGGCGCGCTTGATAGGGTCGGTTTTGAGACTGCCACGGGCGAACTTGCGGCCCTGCTGCCGAGGCGGTCCCGGAAGGGGTTCCTCCAGGCGGTGACGCAGGGTGTGCAGGGTGCGGCCGGCGAGATCGTCACAGAGGAGGGCCAGACCGCGGCGGCAAACGTCATCACGAGGCTGCTGGTGGACCCGACCCGCGAGTGGCACGAGGGGTGGAAAGAGGCCCTCATCGGCGCCGCTGGCGCGGGTGGTGGGGCGGGAGTGATGACCGGAGCCGGGCGTGCGATGGACGTTGCAGAGCGTGGGGGACGCATGGCCGCCCGGCGCGCTTGGGTGGCCGAGGATGCGTCGAGGGCAGCCGCCCCGGCTACCTCTCCCTTCGCCGAGAGCGGGCCGGGCCGTGGCGCCGTACCGCAGGAGACCGTGGACGCCATCAACGAGGGCGTGAGGGCGCTCCGGAACCCGGAGACGGCCGACGAAGGCCTCCGGAGGCTGAAGCTCCAGACCGAAGGGCTCGACGCACGGTTCCGGGCTCTGAAGGGGCAGGAGGGGCTCCCGACGCACGAGGAGCGACCGCGGCCCGGCTACCAGGGGAGAGCTGGGGACGAGCTCGCGCAGCTCGAGGCGCAGGCGGCGACCCTGAACGCACGGCTCGAGGAGCTCCGGCGGGGCCGCCTCCCGGCTCCCGCGCCTCCCGGGCCGTACGACGGGCCGATCCCGACCCAGCCGGCGCACGAGCCGATCTCGGTGGATCGACTCCTCGGGGCACAGGCGTTGCCGGGGGTGGTGAAGGAAACCCGGTTCCGGGATCAGACGGCAGAGGCCCGGGGGCGCAACGTCCTGGGCGCGATCGCCGGGGAAGAGCGGCAGCGGGTCATCGGGACCCCGGGCGCGGCGCTGCGAATGATCCTCGAGGACCAGCCCGCCGCACCCCCGAGCATTGGTATCCAGGGGCGCACATCGGCCGACGCCTCCCGCGTGGCGCCACTGGCGCCGGCAGAGCGCTCGCCCGCCGAGCCCTTCGACTCACCGGAGGATGCAGACCGCAGTTTCCTCGAGAGCCTCGGGCTTTCGCCGGAGCAGGCGCGCGAGGTGGGCACGCGGATGCCGACGACGGACGAAGTAACCGGCTACGCGACGACACGGCACCATGGCCCCGCCCTCGAGCGGGCGCAGCGGTGGGCCGAGCGGACCGGCCGCCCGGCGCAGTACGTAGAGATCGACCTCCACAACCTGGGCGGGATGAACGCCGCGCTTGGGCACTCCGGAGCCGACCGAGTCGTTCGGCAGATGACGGACGCGGTCCGGGCCGAGTTCCCGGAAGAGCACGGGAAGAGGGTCGCCTTCATCCGCCACGGAGGGGACGAGCTCTCGCTCGTCGCCACCGGTTACACGGAGGCGGAGATCACCGCGAGCATGGAGCGCGCGGAAGAGGCGGCCTCGAGGGTCGTCCGGGAAGCCGGCCTCGAGGACATCGCGCACGCGAAGGGCGCGACCGACGAAGCCGGACGCGAACGCCGGCGCGGAGCCGGGATCTACTGGGGAGCGGCGCCGATAGAACCGGGCGTGTCGCTCTCGAGGACGCGCGAAGTGGCAGACTTCGCAGTGGAAGCCAGAAAGTTCACGAGGAGGGCCGAGGATGTCGACCGAAAGCAGGCTGTCCCGTCTCGGAATCCCTCCGGGCCTCGGTCCGGAGGAGACGCAGCGGCGGATACTGGAAGGCGAGCGAGCGGGACGGGAAGCGCTCCGGAGGGCGAGCGAGGAGAACGCGCAGAAGCGCTCCGGAACCTCGAGCGAGGCCCCGCAGCCGTCTCCAAAGACGCCCCTCCCGAAGGAGTAGCCGGTACACCGGTTCACACCACACGTGAGCGCGAGCTGGAGGCGTTTCAGAAGCGCCACGGAGAGGACGCCGCCGGCCTCGACCGCTTCCTCTCGCTCGCCGATGCCGTCCGCAAGGAGGCTCCCGATGCCTCACCCGAGGAGATCCACGAAGCGGCACTCTCCCTTTTCGACGAGGAGCGGAGGCGCGAGCGAAACGCGCCGAGAGGCGCCGAAGTGGACGCCCGCCCAGGAGCGGCGGATTCTGGAAATGCTCGAGGACGCGAAGCTCTCGCCGAAGGAACGCGCCGCGCGCCGATCGCTTCGGAAAGCGAGACCTCTGCCCGTCCAGTAGCACGCAGCTACTCGCGGCCGCCGGAGCCTGGCGTGCGGGGGATTCCCGTCCGCGATCTCGAGGAGGCGGTATCCCGCGCTGAGGCCGCGTGGCCGGGTGCGCCCGAGATCGCCGTCATTCGGAACGAGACCGAGCTACCGCTCGAGGTACAAGAGCAGCTCGCGGGGGAGAAGGTGCGCGGGGTCTACCACGGCGGCCGACACGGGACGACCGACGCCGGAACCGTGTACCTGCTCGCCGACCGCGTCGGCTCCGTGGCGGAGGCGTTCGAGACCCTCGTGCACGAGCTCGTCGGGCATGCTGGAATCGTTGCGGTGCTTGGGCCGAAGGGCTGGCGGTCCGCGGTCGACGAGATCCTCGAAAGCCGGGAGGGCCGGAAGCTCGTCGAGACCTGGACCGACGCCCACGGAAGCGCGTACGGCTTCGACCTCAGCACGGAAGCCGGCAGACAGGTAGCCGTCGGGGAGACCGTCGCCTGGATCGCGGAGAGAAGGCTCTCAGATCCGAAGTACCAGCCGCCGAGCTTCTACCGCCGTCTCGTCGCACGAGTTCGGCTGTGGCTTCGTGGGATCGGCCGCCGATTCGGTGTGACGCCCGAGATCCTCGAATGGAACGCGGCGGACATCGATTCACTCATCGCTCGAGCCGCCCGTAAGCTCGAGGGACCCTCGGCTGGCGAAGCGCCCGGGACGTGGTTCTCGAGGCAGGAAGTGGACGAATCGCTTGGAGAGGGCCCCGCACTCTCGGAGGCTCAGCGTCGCCGGGTGGCCGACCTCGTCTCGAGGACTCGGAACCGGCTCGCGGAGGTAGATCCCCGGTGGCGCGTCGTCGCCGAGGACCTCGTGCGAGGGCCAGCCGCGGAAGCCAGCCTCGAGGAGGGAATCCCCCACAATCCCGGCACTCCTACGCGCGCAGGCGAGCCCGGACGCCCGGACCTCGCGAACCCCGGAGTGGAACCCGAGGGGCGCCGCCTCGCCGATCGCGTCGACCGCGCGCGGCAGGAAGAGGGAGAGCCCGTGCGGCGCGCCGACGCGGAGGTAAACGCCGAAGCCGACCGGCGCCTCGAGTCGGACTGGAACGGAGAGCGCCGGGCGCTTCTGGAGAGAGGTCGCCAGGGGACCGGCCTGGACGATGTGGAGACCGTCACGGCCAAGAAGATCATTTCGGCCGAGGCGTTCGCGGCGATGAGGTCGCGGGACGTGGAGACGCTCGCGGAGACCGCCGAGCTGATCGACGCCTACCGCCGGACGGGGGCAGAGCAGGCGCGCGCCTTCCGCCAGAGGCGGGACCAGGTGATGAGTCCGCGGGAGCGGATGGCCGCCTTCGTTGCGGAGGCTGTCCTGCGGCCCGGAGAGGCCACGGCCGAGCGCATCCGCACCGGCACCCCTTCCCAGCGACGCGAGGCGCTCCGGAGGCACGTGGAGCAGGCGAAGTCCATCCTCTCGAAGCTCCGGGAGCGAGGGATCGACGTGGCGAACCTCTCCGAGGAGGATCTTGCCGACCGCTTCTTTGTCGCGCGCGTCGTCCGCGAGGTCGCGGCTCAACGCTCCGACGTCTCGGACAAGGTTTTCGAGTTCTGGGCCAACTCCATCCTCTCCGGCCCTCTGACCCACATCGCGAACGTCACCGGGAACACGGTTTCCCTCGTCGTCGAGTACGCCGTACAGCAGCCCCTCGAGATGGCGCTCGGCTCGCTGACCGGAGGATCCCGCTCCCTGGCCGAAGGGAGGGCCCTCTACGGGGCGATGTGGCGCGGCGTGGTACGTGGCACTCGGAACGCCGTGGAGTCGTTTCAGACGGAGCAGCGGGCGCTTGGGGAGGCGGGAGACCCGCTCGCCCCTGACCGCCTGGACGCGCGTGTGGCGATCGGCGGACGGCCCGGGCGCGTGGTCCGGGTCCCGTATCGCGTCCTGCGCGCGGCGGATGAGTTCTACAGGGGCCTCATCGGCGAGATGGAGGCCGCCGCCACGGCGCACGCGATCGCCCGGAAAGAGGGACTCGCGGGTGAGGCGTTCGCCCATCGGATCGAGAACCTCCTCGAAGACGGCGACTCCGCCGCCTGGCAGGCCGCAACGGACCGGGCCGACCTTCTCACCTTCCAGGAGGAGCTGGGGAAGTTCGGGCGGCTCGTGATCGAGGGGAGACGGAAGGTGCCGGGCCTCCGGTACGTCCTTCCCTTCGTGACGACTCCCGCGAACATCTTCAAGACCGCGCTCCGGAAGAGCCCGGCGGGGGGGGGCCGGAGCCTCTACCTTCTGTCCCAAGGGGAGCTCTCGCGTGACAAGGCGATCCGAAGCGGTGCCGAACAGCTCATCGGGCTCGGCGTCATTGCCCTCCTCGCACAGGGAATCGGTGGAGGAGACGACGACGATGAGCCGTGGATCACGGGCACGGTTCCTTTCCGCGGCTCGAGGAAAGGAGAGCGCGACCTAGCGGCAAGGACCGCGCCGCCGCTCTCGCTCCGCGTCGGGAGGAAGTGGTACGGGTACGGACGGCTGGAGCCGCTCGCAACGTGGCTCGGAGTGACCGTGGACGGACTCCGCGGCGTGAAGGAAGCCCGGGCCGGGAAAGAACCCGACGCCGTGGTTGGCGAGACGCTGAAGCGGTTCGCGGGGCAGCTCGAGGACAAGACTTTTCTGGACGGCATCGGCCGGATCATCCGTGCGATAGACGACGGCCGGAGCGCCGCACGCATCGTCGGTGACGTGGCCGGGGGCTTCGTTCCGGCACTCATCAGGCAGCCCGCACAGGCGGCAGAGGCGAAGGTGCGGGAGTCCCGGGCGTGGGGCGCTGGCCCCTCCCCGAAGCACGAGGGGGAGCGCTACGAGTCCCGCCTCGCGCGTCGAATCGCCGAGCGCGCTGCACCGTTCGCGTTCGAGGGGACGACGAAGGTAAACGCCTACGGCTTGGACGTCGAGAAGACGAACAGGAGTTTCCTCGGACGCCTCCTCTCCCCCCGTCCAGCGCTTCGACCCGGAGACGCTACCCGAGGACGTTCGCCGGATCGATGCGGCCTTTGCGAGGTGGAACGAGAAAAACCCCGACGCTCCGTTCTACCCGCCGATCCCGGATCCCCGCTTCACTCGCGGCGGGCGGACGTTCTACCTCAGGGATGAGGAGTATCGGGGCCTCCTTCGCTGGACCGGCCTGGTAGCACGACGCCGCCTCGGGAACCTCGTGGGAAGCAAGCACGGGAACCTCACCAAGGCGGACATCAAGACCGCGCGCCGGACCTTCCAGGAGGCCGCCAGGGCCGCACGAGCGCGCCTGAAGGGGCCTCGGGCCTACGCCGTGACGGACGAGGAGGGTCAGCCCTGAGCGCCACGCAGGAGGCCGGGGAGGAGGCGCCGCAGCAGCCTCGGCGATCGCTCGAGGAGAGGAACCGGCTCGTGGCGGAGAATTTCCCTCTGGCCCGCTGGGTCGCTGCGAAGTACGCCCCTCTCGCGAGAGACCCGGATGGGGTCTTCTCTCTCTCCATGGCGGGTCTCCTGGAGGCGTCCGAAAACTACGTTCCCGAGAGAGGGGCCTTCTCGTCGTTCGCCGTCGTCGTCTGCCGTTTCGCCATCTTCAAGGAGTTGAAGCGGCAGCGGAAGACGAGGCTTGAGACACCCCTCTATGTCGTAGGCCGGAGCGGCGACGAGCTGGAGAGGAAGGACCTTCCGCCCGTGCCTCCTCCCGACGTGGAACCGCCGATGATGCTCGCGCGGATGAGGGCAGCTCTCGCTGACCTTCCACCGCTCGAGCGGAGGGTCCTCGAGCTTCGATGGGGAATCACTGGGGAGGAGCACCCTTTCCACGCGATAGGGACCGTACTCGGCATCCCCACGTCGACCGCGCGCCGGCTCGAGGTTCGCGCGCTCGGGAGGCTCCGGCGGGAGCTCTCTGGGCGACGGAGGTTCCGCGATAGGCCCGCTTGGGAGGGAAGAAAACCGTGAAAAACGGACGAGACGGGCACGGGCGGTTCCTCCATGGCACGAGTCCGGGCCCGGGCCGGCCGAGGAAGGGACGCCGTAGGCCCTGCGCCGTACTCCTCTTCGAGTACCTCCGGGGCGTGGTCAACGCCAGGATGGAGGAAGACCTGGACCTCGATCTCGAAGACGTCCTCGGGGCCGCGGATCTCCTCGGGCGCCGCGCACGCGAGCTACTCTCAGCACCTACCAAGGCCAGGCTACCCGCTTCACCGCAGACCCATGAGGAGCCAGTTACGCCGGTCCGCGTCCCACCGTGCGACTCGGCGGAAGCACGGCCCGAGACCGTACTAAACAGTACACGCCCTCGCGCGCGCGAAGAGGAACGCCCAGATGACTACGCCTATCCCTGACCCGTCCCTGCCCGAGGGCGCGCGGTGCGCTCTCTATGCGCTCTCCGGCCTCGACGAGTGGCTTCAAGAGGTGCGTTCGGCGGCGGCAGTCGAGCGACTCCTCAGCCGCGCCTCGAGGAGGCGGATTGAATCGACTCTTAGAGAGATCGAGGAGTTCCTCGAGGAGGTCCGCTCCGCGCTCTTTTATCTCGTGTCCGACGTCGGTCCGGTCCCGTACATCCTCCGGGATAGCGCCGTCGACCGAGCCACCGAAGCGCTCTCGTGCTGGCGTCTGGCACTGGAACAGGCGAAGGAACACCGCGCGAACCTCGAGGAGCATTTCTTCTCCTTCTTCGGACCCCGGTTCTTCGACGGCCTGGAGCTCATCGTGGAAGCACTGAACGCGGATCGTGCGCTCGAGGCGGCGGACCAGAAGCGTCACGACGAGGCCGTGAGACTCCTGGCTCAGCCGAACCTCCCGATGATGTAGGCGGCCCTGGGGGGGTATCGTCCCCTTCGAGGTGGGAGCGATGGCCGATGAGGATGGCGGGCCTCTCTCGTTCGTCGTCGGGTGGTTTCGGCGGCGGAGACGGGCGAGTGTCGAGCTCGAGCGGACCCTCGAGCTTGCAGAGACGTGCCGAGAGGCGGACCGACTGGCCGGCCGCGACCCGGAAGTCCGCGCGAACCCGGAGGCGCGTTGCGGGTGGTCCTACCTTCACCGGCCAGGAGCAGAAGAGGACGACCCGGGGACCCGGTAAGGCGACGATGCACGCGGGATGCGCGTACAAGGCAGGTCGAGGCTATCGCGCGCGGCCGAGTGAGAAGGTGACGGCCCGCCGGAAGTCTTCCCGAAACGTGACCCTCCCGCGCGTGGGGGAGCCAGGCGGCCCCCGCGCGTAGAATCGTTCCGTGAGCACCGCCCACCTTCCCCTCTCGCCCGATGATCTCGCCCGCGTCCGCAGCGGCGAGCGCCTCGAGCTGCCCGAGGAAGGGGCCGCCGTGATCTCCCTCGATGACCTCCGGCTCCTGGAGGAGATGGAGGACGCAGCGGACGTGCGGGCCGCCGAGGAGGCGCTCGCCGAGGGGGGCTCCCCGATTCCCCTCGAAGACCTGAAGGCCGAGCTGGGGATCGATTAGTGCCGTACAGGGTGACGATCGCGCCGGCAGCCGCTCGCGCGATTCGCTCACTCGACCGGCCCGTCCAGGTCCGCATCATCAGGGCGGCCGAGGCTCTCGCCCAGGACCCCAGACCTCCGGGCTCGAGGAAGCTCGTCGGGGAGAACCGTTGGAGGCTCCGGGTCGGGGACTGGCGGGTCGTCTACCAGGTGGAGGACGCCCGGCTCATCGTCCTCGTCGTCCGCGTGGGGCACCGAGGGGACGTCTACCGCGGGCGCTGAGTAGCCCCGCCCTACGAGTGGGCCGGTCACGGCTCCTCCGCCCGGGGTCAGAAGGCCGAATTTCGGAGCCCTTGGGCAACAGATGGGCAACCTTCGCCGTACCCCTCCCACGCCGCCCGAGCTAAGTCATTGCCGGAGGAGGGATTCGAACCCTCACGGCCCTTGCGGGCCTGGGGCTTTTAAGGCCCCTGCGTCTGCCGTTCCGCCACTCCGGCACCGGTCGCGAACCGTTCGCCGGCCCGTCGTCGTAGCTTAGCCCCTTGCCCGTTCCGGACGCCGGACACGCCTGGAGAAAGTGCGCCTCGACGTCAGACCGGACCGGCCTTGCCGACCGGCGTGAGCCAGCCGAACCGGTCTTCTACCTTCCCCTCCACGAGGTCGAAAAACGCCTGCTGGACCTTCGTCGTGAGCGGGCCGCGGCGTCCGGCGCCGACGACGATCCGGTCGACGGAGCGGATGGGCGTGATCTCGGCGGCAGTGCCCGTGAAGAAGAGCTCGTCGGCCGCGTAGAGCATCTCCCTCGGCAGCGCCCGCTCTTCCACCGGGACCCCCATCTCGGCCGCGAGCCGGATGACGGAGCTCCGGGTAATGCCCGGAAGGGCCGAAGACGAGAACGGCGGCGTGTAGAGGCGGTCCTTCCAGACGACGAAGAGGTTCTCGCCCGAACCCTCCGAGACGCGGCCGGTGTCGTCGAGGGCGATCCCCTCCTCGTAGCCGTTGACGATCGCCTCCATCTTGATGAGCTGGCTGTTGGCGTAGTTCGCCGTCGACTTCGCCATCGCCGGCATCGTGTTCGCGCCGAGACGCGTCCACGAAGAGCAGCAGACGTCGACCCCCTTCTCCATCGCCTCGGGCCCGAGGTATTTGCCCCACGGGTAGCAGCCGATCATGACGTCGACCGGGTTCGGGAACGGGTTGACTCCGAGCATTCCGAAGCCCCGGTACGCGAGGGGACGGATGTAGCACGCTTCGAAGCCGTTCGCCCGGATCGTCTCGAGGGTCGCGGCCTCGAGCTGCTCGAGCGTCCAGGGAATCTCCATCCGGTACATCTTCGCGGACCAGAAGAGGCGCTCGAGGTGCTCCCCGAGCCGGAAGACCTCGGGACCGCGCGTCGTGCGGTAGCACCGGATTCCCTCGAACACCCCGGAGCCGTAGTGGAGAGCATGGGTGAAGACGTGAACCTTCGCGTCGGCGAAATTCACCAGCTTGCCGTTCATCCAGATCTTCTTGACGTCTTCGAAAGCCATCGACCCCTCCTCTTGCGAATGATATCCACGGTGGTCCGGAAGGAGCAGCTCAGCGCGCGTCGTCATCGATCAGCTGCACGAGGGCGGCGATCACCGCCGTCTCGAGGCGAAGGATCCGGCCCCCGAGACCGATCGGCACCGCTCCGGCTTCGTCGAGGAGGTGCTCCTCGTCAGGGTCGAACCCCCCTTCGGGACCGACGGCCACGACGGCCGTGAGGTCTGGAACCGCGCCGGGAACGAGCCGGGGCGCGCCCGGGCGGGCGACGAAGAGCGGCCCCCCGCAGAGCCCCAGTCCGGCGGCGAGCGGAGACGGGACGAGAATCTCGGGAACGACGGTCCGGTCGCACTGCTTGACCGCTTCGGCAGCAATTCGCCGCAGTCTCTCGAGTTTCGAGGCGGCCGCGGCGACGTGAGCCCGCTGGGAGCGGGCAGCGGCCACGAGAACGAATCGGGCGGCGCCGCACTCGGTCCCCTTCTCCACCGCCCACTCCACCCGGGACAGCTCTCCGACCCCGAGGAGGACCGTCACGCGCCGTAGCGGCTCGCCCCGCGCCGGAAGGAGCTCGCAGACGACGGCCTTGCGGCCGTCCGAGGAGAGGTGCGCCCCGGCGCGGGAGCCTGCCCCGTCGAGAAGGACGACTTCCGCGCCAGGGCCGAACCGGGAGACCTCGAGGTGACGCGCCTCTGCCTCCGGAAGCGTCACGGCCTCCCCCGCCGTGAAGCGGGCGCCGGGGACGAGGACGCGCGGCGGCAGCCTCACGGCCGGACCGAGAGCGTTCCGAGCCACTCGTTTTCGGAAGCGAGACGCTGCGGAAGGAGCCCCGCGCGGCCGAGGAGACGGAGGAACTCCTCCTCCCGAACGACGAGCTGCCCGGACGTCACGAGGATCCCGCCCTGAGGAAGGAGCGCCGCGAGATCCGGGAGGAGCGGTCCGACCTCCTCCTGAAGCATGTTCGCGACGATCAGGTCGAAACGCGCCGCGGGCGACAGGCTCTCGAGAAGCCCTCCCCAGAAGGCGCAACCGTCGATACCATTTCTCCGGGCGTTCACCCGCGAAGCCAGCGGCGCCTCGAGATCGAGATCGAATCCGAACGCGCAGCCGGCACCGGCGATCCGTGCGGCGAGCGCGAGAGTGCCCGCGCCGCAACCGACGTCGAGGACAGTCCCTCCCGCCGGGACCGACGAGAGCATCAGCCGGAGGGCCAGGCGGGTCGACTCGTGCGAGCCGGTCCCGAAGGCCCTCTCCGCCGGCAGCAGGAGCCTCCGGCGGCGGCCGGGGTCCGCCGAGGGCGGATCGTGGGGATCGAGCACGAGGCCACCGGCCGCGACGGGCCGCTGAAGGGCGGCGGCCTCGGCGACCCAGTCCCTCTCGGGCTCGGCGTCCCGCCCGACGATCCCGATTCCGGCGGAGCCCAGCCGCGCCACCGCGTCGTCAGCCTCTGCTTCCGAGACCCAGACGGTCAGATTCCCGGAAGAGATGCTCCAGGAGACGCAGAGATCGGCCAGGACCTCCTCGAGCGCGGACTCGGCGGAGGGAGAAAGCGAGAGCCGAACGGCGCCGGGCATCGCCGCTTCAGACGGAGAAGAGATCCCGGAGCTTCTCGAGGAAGCCCTTCTCCTCGTGGGTCGGACAGCCCGCCTCTTCCTTCAGGACCTCCGCGAGCCTCTGGACCGCCTTCTTCTGCTCGGAGGAGAGCTTCTTCGGGACGCGGACCGTGACGACGACGTGCTGGTCCCCTCTCCCACGGCCGTCGACGCGGGGGATCCCCTTCCCCCGAAGGCTGAAAGCCCGACCCGCTGCCGTTCCGGCCGGAATCTCGATCTCCTCGTCGCCGTGGAGCGTCGGTACGGTGCACGTTCCGCCGAGAACGGCCACGCTGTACGGAACCGCCCACGCGAGAACGACGTCGTAGCCCTCCCTCCGGAACTGCTCGTGCGGCTCCACCGACAGGACGACGTAGAGGTCTCCCGCATGCCCCCCCGCGCGACCGTGGTTTCCCTCGCCCGTGAGCCGGAGCCGGGCCCCGGTATCGACACCGGCCGGAATCGCGATCGTGAGCGTCCGTTCACGGAGCTTCCGCCCCTCTCCCTGGCACTCGTGGCAGGGGTCCTTGAGCTTCTCCCCAGCCCCCTGACACTCGGGACAGGGCCTCTCCATCGCGAAGAAGCCCTGGCGGAACTGGACACGACCTCTGCCGCGGCAGACGCCGCAGGAGACGGCTCCGCTCCCTCCCTTTCCACCGGTCCCATGGCAAGCGTCGCAACGTTCGAAGCGTCGCATCGGCAGACTCTTCTCGATGCCGAAGGCCGCCTCCTCGAACGTCAGGGTCAGGTCGGCGCGCAGGTCCTCTCCCGGCGACCGGCGGCCCCGGCGCCCGCCGCCGGTGCCCATCCCGAAGAAGTCACCGAGGATGTCGGCGAAGTCGACGAAGGAGTTCGGGTCGAATCCGCCGGAGCCCCTGGTCCCCTCGTGCCCGTACCGGTCGAAGCGGGCGCGCTTCTCGGAATCGGACAGAATGGAATAGGCCTCCGCCGCCTCCCGGAACCGCTGCTCCGCCTCGGAGTTTCCGGGATTGCGGTCCGGATGGTGGTTCAGCGCCAGCTTGCGGTACGCCGATTTGATCTGATCCGTCGTGGCGTCACGGGCGACGCCGAGAACCTCGTAGAGGTCGCGAGATGTCGTGCTCACCGGGGGGGCCTTTCCGGGTCAGTCCTTGTCGCCGCTGTCGCCGCCCTTGTAGAGCATCGCTGCGGTCAGGATCCGAGAGACCCCCTGCATGTCGAGGAGGGCGTTGTCGATCTCGCCTCGCTCCTCGGCTGTCAGGACCTCCCGGGCGTGCTGCAGGGTCCGGGCGATCCGGTCCCTCTCGTCCGTGTTGAGGAGCTTTCCGAATTCGCGGAAGACCCGTTCGTTACCGGTGATCTGCCCCTCGAGCTTGTTCTTGAGCTGGCGGACCGCCTTTCGCTTCTGGTCGGCGTTCTTGTTCTCCTCGGCCTCCTGGATGATCTGGTCGATCTCCCCCTGAGAGAGGCCTCCCGCGGGGTTGATCTGGACCCCCTGCGCCCGGCCCGTGGCCATGTCGCGGGCGGAGACGTTCACGATGCCGGAGGAGTCGATCGCGAACGTCACCTCGATCTGGGGGACGCCCCGGGCAGCCGGGGGAATGCCGACGAGGTCGAACTTCCCGAGGGACTTGTTCTCGCGGGCGATCTCACGCTCGCCCTGGAGGACGTGAATCTCGACCGTCGACTGGTTGTCGCTCACGGTCGTGAACACCATCGAGTTCTTCGTCGGGATCGTCGAGTTGCGCTCGATGATCTTGACGAAGATTCCCCCGTGCGTCTCGACGCCGAGGGAAAGGGGCGTCACGTCGAGGAGAACGACGTCCTTGATCTCACCCTGCAGGACTCCCGCCTGGATCGCCGCGCCGATGGCGACCACCTCGTCGGGGTTGATCGAGCGGTTCGGCGGCCTGCCGAAGATCGACTCGACGATCTGCTGAACTTTCGGCGTGCGGGTCTGGCCGCCGACGAGGATGACGTTCTCGATCTGGTCGGGCGTCAGCCCGGCGGCCTCGAGCGCGTTGCGGCAGGGCCCGGCCGTCCGTTCGACGAGGTCCGAGACGAGCGCCTCGAACTGCTCGCGGGTCAGGACCCGGTTGATGTGCTTCGGCCCTCCCGCATCGGAGGCGATGAACGGCAGCCCGATCGTCGTCTCCTGGGTCGTCGAGAGCTCGCACTTGGCCTTTTCGGCCGCTTCCTTGAGGCGCTGGAGGGCGAGTCGATCCTGCCGCAGGTCGATACCCGTCTGGACGAGGAAATCGGCGAGGAGCCAGTCCATGATGGCCCGGTCGAAGTCCTCTCCGCCGAGATAGGTGTCTCCGGAGGTGGAGAGAACCTCGAACATCCCCTGGTCGATCTTGAGGATCGAGACGTCGAACGTGCCGCC
>DIAY01000043.1:15036-24934 GCA_002414905.1 Holophagales bacterium UBA5066
GTGCCGCCGCCGAGGTCGTAGACGGCGATCGTCTCGTTCTTCCGGCCCCGCTCCAGCCCGTACGCCAGCGAAGCCGCCGTCGGCTCGTTGATGATGCGGAGGACCTCGAGCCCGGCGACGCGGCCCGCGTCGCGCGTCGCCTGCCTCTGCGAGTCGTCGAAGTAGGCCGGGACCGTGATGATCGCCTCCCGGATCTCCTCTCCCACCGCTTCCTCGCAGAACTCCTTGAGCTCACGAAGGACGAAGGCGACGATCTCCTCGGAGGCGTAGTCGCGGTCTCTCACCCGGATCTTCACGTCGCCGTTCGGCGCGGGAACGATGGGGTAGGAGAGGTGCTCCCGGGCGTGCTGGATCTCCGCGTCGTCCCACTTCCGGCCGATGAGCCTCTTGACGGCGTAGATCGTCTGCGTCGGGTTCGTGATGGCCTGCCGCTTCGCGATCTGGCCGACGAGCCGCTCGCCGTCCTCGGTGAAGGCGACGATCGAGGGAGTCGTCCGCGCCCCTTCCCGGTTCGAAATCACCTGCGGCGCCCCGAGCTCGATGACGGCCGCGCAGGAGTTGGTCGTCCCGAGGTCGATGCCGATGACCTTTCCCAATCTCTACCTCCCCATCCTCGTCACGCTCGGGCCTCCTGGGCGGGGCCGGCCGCGATCGCCGAGACTTTGACCAGAGCGGGGCGAAGCAGCCTCTCGTTCAGGATGTACCCCTTCTGGAAGACCTCGATGACGGTCCCTGGCGGGACGTCGGAGGCTTCTCCGCGCATCATCGCCTCGTGGAACTGCGGATCGAAGGGTGTCCCGAGCGCCTGGATCTCGGTCACACCGTACTTCCTGAGGACCTCCGACAGCTGCCGCGCGATCATCTCGACGCCCGGCCGGAAGGTCTCCTCGCTGGCTGAGGACGCATGCGCGAGGGCTCGCTCGAAATTGTCGAGGACGCCGACGAGGTCTCGCATCGTCTCGGTCAGGGCGTACCTGACGTAGTCGGCCTTGTCGCGCTCCATCCGCTTCCGGAGGTTTTCGAAATCGGCCGCCTTGCGCAGCAACGCCTCCCGCAGGCGTCCGGCCTCTTCCTCGGCCACGAGCGCACGTTCCCGTTCCTCTTCCAGACGCCCGGGAGGGGCTTCCGATGCCTCTGCCACGTCAGATCCCCCCTCGACCGCGACCGGCCGGATGCCGTGCGAGCCCGTTCGATGGCGTTGCTCGACCGCAGCGACGGCCCGTTCCGCGGCCTCGAGGGCGTTTGCGACGTCCTCCGGTCCTCCGGCCTCGTCCAGATAGACGACCTCGTCCTCCGGCGGGACCGGGCGTCCGTCGTTCTCCCCCATTACATACCCTCCGATAAGCGCATCGTCACGTAGCGCCCGAGCTCCTCCACGAGCGGGACGACGCGAGGATATTCCATTCTCCGCGGGCCGATGACTCCGAGAGCCCCGAGGATCCTGTCGCCGCTCATGTAGGCCGTCACGACCACCGCCGTCTGGGTCTCCTCCGTGAAGGCGGAGTCCGAGCCGATGACAACCGCCGGCTGGCTCTCGCCGGCGAGACAGTCGGTGAGGAGGTCGACGAGACGGGCTTCCTCCTCCAGCGCGCGGTACATCCTCCTGAGCGAATCGACGTCGCGCTGGAACTCCGGCTTCTCCAGGATCGTCCCGGCCCCTTCCATCACGAGCGTCTCCGCGCCGGTTCTCTCGTCCGCGAAGGCCTGCCCGGCCAGCTCGAGGGCCCGTGCGATCTCCGCGTCGAACCGCACCTTCTCGTCCTGGAGCGCCGAGACGAGCGAAGTCCGGATCTCGAGAAGCGTCCGGCCCGCGAACTCGGCGGTGAGGCGATTAGACGCGTTCTGGAGAGCCTCTGGCGAGAAGTCCTCACGCGTCTCGATCAGCCGGCTTCCGACGAGCCCCTCTCCCGAAACCGTCACCACGACGACTTTCCTCTCGGCGACTCTCGTGAAATGAACGGAACGGAGAACGACATGAGCCGAGTCCGGTGCCGCCACCACCGCGACTTCGCCAGTCAGCTCCGAGAGGACCCGGCACGCGGCGTGAAGGAACCGCTCCAGCTCGAAGGGCTCCGATCCGAGCCCGCTCGCGATCTTCGCCTTCTCCGCCAGACCCGGTGGCCGCGCCGTCATCAGCTCCTTTACGTAGGTCCGGTACCCGAGGTCGGTCGGGACCCGTCCCGCAGAGGCGTGGGGGTGCGTCAGATACCCGAGGTCCTCGAGCTCCGCCATTGCGCTCCGCAGGGATGCCGAGGAGAGGGAGAAGCCCCCGCTCCTCGTCAGAAGGCGGGAGGAAACCGGCGCCGCGCTGAGGATGTACGCTCCGACCACCGACGCGAGGACTTCTCGCGATCTCTGGTCGAGCTGGTTCCAGGCGCCGATCATGATCTCGCGTCCCCTCCTGCGCTAACGTACACCCTGCACGGCCCGAACGATCCCGCTCCGTAGCGGGTGACGCGGGCCGGCCCGCTGGCGACGCGAAGATGATAGCAGTCAGACCCCTCCCGCCCCGCGCGGTCGTCGTCGGGAAAGGCCGGCTGGGCAGGGCCCTCGCCGAATGCCTCGGTCACGCCGGAAGCCCGCCTGCCGTCTTTGCGGGACGAGAGGGTCGCGCCCACCCGGGCGAGATCGTCCTGGCAGCCCGAAAGGCCGGGCCTGACGTCTTTCTCCTCCTGGCGGTGCGCGACGATGCCCTCGCCGGGCTCGCCGGCGCGCTGGCCGAAGTGGCTGCAGGGCTCCCCGCCGGCGCAGTAGCGCTCCACCACTCGGGTGCCCACGACACGGAGGTTCTCGCCCCCCTCGCCGGGACGGGCCTGGCGACCGGATCGTGCCATCCCCTGCAGACCTTCACCGGATCGCCTGGCGACGCCGCGAGGTTCCCGGGGATCACCTTCGCGATCGACGGCTCGGGGCCAGGCCTCGCCGCGGCCCGGAGCCTCGCGCTCGCCCTCGGGGGCCGTCCCATTGTCGTGACGTCCGGTCATCGTCCGCTCTACCACCTCGCGGCCTCGCTCGGTGCCAACGGGTTGACGGGTCTCGTCGCCGCTTCGCGAGATGCGCTGGTCGGGGCGGGGCTCGCACCCGAGGACGCCCTCGAGGCCCTCGCGCCGCTCCTGAGGTCCGCGCTCGAGGAGGCTCTCCGCCTTGGCCCGGAGGCGTCGCTCACCGGCCCCGTCGCCCGAGGCGACGAGGCGACCCTCGAAAGGCACCGCCGGACCCTCCTCGCCTGGGACGCCCGGCGCGTCGCGCTGCTCGAAGCTTTGCTCCGGGAGCAGCGACGGCTGGTGCCTCTCGGCCCGGGCGGGGCGGAATGCTAAAATCACCCGTTCACTGAAGAGGAGGCCTGGCCGGCCCACCGCATAAAAGAATGGTTTTCTTCAACTACGCCACCATGCAGATGGCCGCCAAGATCGTCTACTACGGTCCTGGACTGTGCGGGAAGACGACCAATCTCCACGTCATCTACGGCCGTACCGCCCCGACAGCCCGGGGCGAGATGGTGTCCCTCGAGACCGAGACCGACCGGACCCTCTTCTTCGACCTCCTGCCGATCGACGTCGGCGTCATCGGGGGCTTCAAGACCCGGCTGCAGCTCTATACCGTTCCCGGGCAGGTCTTCTACAACACCACCCGCAAGCTCGTCCTCAAGGGGGTCGACGGCATCGTCTTCGTAGCCGACTCCCAACGTCCGATGCTGGAACCGAACAAGGAGAGCTTCAGGAACCTGCGGGAGAACCTCGCCGAGATCGGGGTGAACGTCGACGAGGTCCCGCTGGTCCTCCAGTACAACAAGCGCGATCTCGCCAACATCCTCTCGGTGGAAGAGCTCGATGCCGCGCTGAATCCCGAAGGAGGCTTCGAGGCCTTCGAGTCCTCCGCGGCGAACGGGACCGGCGTCTTCGAGACGTTGAAGGGGATCTCCAAGCTGACGCTTCGTGCCCTGCGCTCCCGGATGTCCGGAGATGTCCGCCGGCCAGCGGTCTTCGCTGCGCCGGCCACCCCTGCCCCGAGCCTTGCCGCCCCTGCCGGGGCGGAAGCTCGTCCCCCTTCCGGCATCTCTCCACCTCCAGGCACCCAGGAGGTCCGCTCCGCCCCTCCCTCCTCTGCGACCCTCGATCGCCTTGCGAAGTTCTCCGAGATTGCGCGACGGCAGGCGACCGAAGGGTCCTTTGCCGACACCGCCACCTCGCCTTCCGAGGCCGGAGTCCCTGTCCCCGGGGAGGCCCCTGGCGCGCCCGAGAACACCTCCAGGACGGCGATCGAATCTGCCCAGGCCGCTGAAGAGGCGGCGGCCGACATCAGCTTCGGCGAGTCGGCGAGTTCGGCGCCCACGCCCGCCGAGCCGGCGGTCAAGCACGTCAAGGTCCGTTCGAGCGTCGATATCCTCTCGGAGCTCGACAAGCTCCGAAAGATATCGACCCAGAAAGCATCCTCTGGCTCGGGTCCAGGGAGTCGCGCCGACTCGGGGCGGCCCCGCGCCTCGGGCGCATCCATTGACGACCTCCTCGCGTCCAACCTGAATCACAAGAAGGACGTCACCCGGTCCTTCGACCTCACGATCCCGCGCCAGGTGCTGGGAAGGAGCCGACAGGTGACGATCGAGCTGAAGTTCTCCGACGGAGCCGGCAGCCCCCTTCCAACCGACAGCAGCTTCTCGATCGACCTCTCGAGCTCGGCCGACCTGCAGAAGCTCCTGCTCTCCCTCCGCTTCAACGTGCAGGCGGAGTAGCGGTCCACGTGACGACAGAGACGACCGGACAGGCCCGCCCCCGCCCCCACCCTCGCGGGAGGCTCCTCGCCTTCGGCCTCCTTGCACCCCTTCTCCTGACGGGCTGTTCGTCCACGCCGAGTCCTTCTCTCTCCCCGGCCCCCGCCGTGGCCGCGGCGACGGACCCCGCCACGAGCTGCCCGCCGCCGGACCCGAGGCAGGAGGCGAGCGACCGCTTCCACCGCGGAAAGACCTACGCCATCGCCGGAGATACGAACTGCGCGCGGCTCGAATTCGAAGCGGCCCTCGAGGGATTCCGGACCGCGACGCGCCCCGGAAACGCGGGAGACCTCGCCTTCGCGGGTCAGCTCTTCGACAGCGTTCGTCTCTACGAAATGGTCTCCGGCGAAGACGAGAGCGAGACCGTTCCCGATTCCGGACGGCGAGACGGGCTGCTCGCACGGGAGACCACCACGCCCAGTGCTGACGAGCTCGCCGCGGCTCGCCGGGAGATCGAGGAGGCCGGCGCCAGCCTCGCTTTCGACGTCCCGATCGTCATCAACGACGCCGTACTCGACGCCGTCGCCTACTACCAGTTCCGGACGCCGAAGGCGTTCGCAGGAGCCCTTCAGCGGAGCGGACGATACCTCCCCCTGATGCGCTCGATCCTTCGCGAAAACGGGCTTCCCGAAGACCTCGTCTACATCGCGATGATCGAGTCGGCCTTCAAGTCGCAGGCGCATTCCCGGGCCGCGGCGACGGGCTACTGGCAGTTCATCTCCGGGACGGGAAAACGCTACGGCCTGAAGACGACCCGCGAGATCGAAGAGCGTAGCGACCCCGTCAAGTCGACCCGTGCCGCTGCCGCATACTTCAGGGATCTCTACGAGATGTTCGGCGACTGGTATCTCGCGATGGCGGCGTACAACGCCGGCGAGGGACGGATCCTGCGCGGACTCCAGAGAACCGGGGCGAAGGACTACTGGGAGCTGCGCGACGCGAACGCTCTTCACCGCGAGACGCGGGACTACGTCCCGTTCTTCATCGCGACGGCCCTGATCGCCAAGGACCCGGCTCGATTCGGGTTCGAGGTCGTGCCGGACCCGCCGCTCGACTTCGACGTCGTGGAGCTACCCCGTCCGGTCGAAATCGCCCGGATCGCCCGGGAGCTCGGCGTCAGCCCCGAAACGATCAAGTCGCTCAACGGAGAGATCCGCGGCCGGAACACGCCACGGGGCGTTTCAGCCTACCCATTGAGGCTGCCCAGAGGGGCGGGACCCGTTCTCACCGCTCGCCTGACGAGCATTCCCGCCGCGCCCGAGTATCGGGAGCGCCGCGTTACGGTGCGAAAGGGTGAGACTCTCGCCCGCTTCGCGGCCCGGAACAAGATCAGCGTGGCCGAGGTTCGTGCGGCGAACGACCTGCGCCCGAATGCAAAGCTCCGGAGGGGGTCCGTTCTCATCGTGCCGGTCCGAAGTTCGGGCCGGGCTCCAGCCCTGAAAGCTCTCGCAGAAGCTGCGGACGCATCGACCGTCATCGGCGAGCCGATCCGGGGCGAGATCCGCGCGCTCCCGACTCCTTCGGCCGCCGTCGCCGACGCCGAATCGCTGGGCCACGGTTTCTCCATGGCTCCGACCCCGCCGCCGGCTTCCGTACCGCTCCCATCGCGCATCGAGATCCCCGCCAGCGGCTTCGAGCCGGTCATGCGGCCAGTCCCGACCAGCCGGAAGGTCGCCGCGCAGGCTCCTGCCGCCAAACGCCGCGGCATGCACACGGTCCGGAAGGGCGAAACCCTCTACCGGATCGCGAGCCGCTACGGCGTGAGCGTGGAGAAGCTGCGGCGAGAGAACCAGATTGGTCGGAAGGGCGCCATCCGGGTCGGGCAGAGACTCGCCTTGCCGCAGGCCGAAGGCCGCTGATCCAAATCGGATGACCGTTGCGAGGGCCTGGAGCGCCGCGCTCGTCGGGCTCGACGCCGTGCCGGTCGTCGTCGAAGCGGCCATGGGACTGGGGCTTCCCGGACTGACGGTCGTCGGCTTGCCCGATGCGGCCGTCCGGGAGAGCCGTGAGCGGATCCGCTCCGCCCTTCGTCAGATCGGCTTCCCCCTTCCGGGGCGAAGCGTCGTCGTGAACCTCGCCCCGGCCGACCTGCCCAAGAGCGGGACCGGGTTCGACCTCGCCCTGGCGATGGCGATCCTTGCAGCCACAGGGGACGTCCCGGCGGAAGGTCTCGGCGGAATGACTCTCGTCGGAGAGCTCGCCCTGGACGGAGAGATCCGGCCAGTGCCAGGCGTCCTCTCGATCGCCGAGGCCTCGAGGGCGGAGGGGAGGCGACGAATCATCGTGGCTCCAGGGAACGCGGCCGAGGCCTCCGCCGTTCCCGGGGTCGAGGTTCTGCCGGCGTCTCATCTTGGAGCGGTCGTAGCGCACGTGGCCGGCCGGGAGCTCCTGGTGCCATATGTCGTCCCCCCGGCCGTCCCGGACGAGCTCGGCGACGAGCCGGATCTCGGGGAGGTGCGCGGGCAGGCCATGGCCCGTAGGGCGCTCGAGATCGCCGCCGCCGGTGGACACAACATCCTTCTCTCCGGTCCACCGGGTTCGGGGAAAACGATGCTCGCAAGGCGTCTTCCCGGCATCCTGCCCCCGCTCTCGCCCGAGGAAGCCCTGGAGACGACCCGGATCTGGAGCGCCGCCGGACGGCTTCGCACCGGATCGGGTCTTCTCAGGACCCGGCCCTTCCGTTCCCCCCACCACGGCTCGTCGGCCCCGGCCCTGTCGGGCGGCGGCTCCGACCCGCGCCCTGGCGAGCTCTCCCTCGCTCATCACGGGGTCCTCTTTCTCGACGAGCTACCCGAGTTTCGCCGCGACGCCCTCGAAGCCCTCCGGGAGCCACTCGAAGAAGGCCTCGTCCGGGTCACGCGCGCCTCCGGGAGCAGGACTTTCCCGGCGAGGTTCATCCTCGTGGCGGCGATGAATCCCTGTCCCTGCGGTTTTCGGGGAGATCCGCGGAAAGAGTGCACCTGCACCGAGCACGACGTCGGCCGTTATCGACGGAAAATCTCGGGTCCCCTGCTGGACCGGATCGACCTCCACGTCGAAGTGCCGGCCCTGCCGTCCAGCGACCTCACCGCCCAGGACACGCCGGAATCCTCGCGGCTCGTCAGGGAGAGAGTCCTGAAGGCCCGCGCGAGGCAGGCGGCGCGAACAGGGGATGCACGGCTGACGAACGCCGTACTCTCTCCGGCCCGGCTGCGCGTGACGGCGGCACTCCAGCCGGAGGCCGCAGCCCTGCTGGCCCGGGCGATGGACCGGCTCGCCCTGTCTGCGAGGGCCCACCAGCGGGTCGTCCGGGTTGCACGGACGATCGCGGACCTGGAAGGCTCGCCGGACACCGGACCATCCCAGGTCGCTGAAGCCCTCCGGTACCGCTCGCCGACCGGCGTCCAGACCCGCTGAGCTGAGGTAAGTCACTACTGGTTTTGCATTTGCCTGACCGCAATCTTTCCCTTGACGGGAGATGTGGTGCCATTAAACTTCCGTGCGATTGATCACACCCTCGAGGAAACCCGCCCCCCGGAACGCCCGGAGAGACCGTTGACGCGAAAGCAACACACGATCATCGTCGTTCCGCACGCGCGCGCGAGATTCCGCCAGTTCCAGGTGACGTCCCGCCTCCTCTGGAGTGTCGCGACCGCCATCTCGCTTTCGCTCGTTCTCGGCGTCGTCTTCGGGGTCCTCTGGATCCAGTCCGTTCGCAAGAACCGCGAGGTCTCGACCCTCGCGGCCGAGAACCAGGATCTTCGGGGCCGGACGAAAACGCTCAACGGCAAGCTCGAATCGCTCGAAAAGCTCCTTGCGGAATTCGAGGAACGCACCCGCCGGCTTTCTGTCGTGGCCGGACTTTCGGGCGTTCACGATCCTGGCACGGGGGGCGTCGGCGGCCTCACGGTGCTTCCTTCCGACAACACCAGCCAAACCGAGGCGGTCCTCGAAGAAGCCTCCCGGCGGGGCCTCCTGATGTCGGGTCGCCTCTCCCGGGTCGAAGAGAAACTTTCCTTCCAGGCGGACCAGCTCGCTCTGACGCCGACGCTCGCCCCGGCCGTGGGCGTCCTGACCGCCGGCTTCGGCCTCCGGTCGGACCCGTTCACGGGAGCGCAGGAGTTCCATACCGGCATCGACATCTCCTCGCCGACAGGTGGAAGGGTCGTTTCTCCCGCGAGCGGAACCGTGGTGAAAGTCGGCTGGCAGAACGGCTACGGCCGGATCGTCGAGATCGCCCACGGGTTCGGCATCCGGACGATCTACGCCCATCTCGAGGCGACACGCGTTGCTGAGGGTCAGCGCCTACGTCGCGGTGATCTCGTCGGCAGCATCGGTTCCACGGGGCGCTCCACAGGGCCCCACCTTCACTACGAGGTCCAGATCGCCGGCAGACCGGTGAACCCCCTCGATTACGTCCTGAACGCCTTCTGAACGAGGACGCGAGGCGGCCGGCGGCTCACCCCCGCCCCCTCTGCTAGGATCTCGGATTCGCGCCCCCCGGGGGCGCCCATGGACGAAAGATGATCATCGACAAGGCACTCTCCAAGATCTTCGGGACGAAGCACGACCGCGACATGCGGGCCCTCACCCCTCTCGTCGAGGAGATCGGCCTCCTCGAGTCCGAGCTCGTGAACCTCCCCCTGGACGGCCTGAGGGCGCGGATCGGTGAGATCCGCGAGCGGATCGAATCGGAATTGAAGGACCTTCCCTCCGATCTCGAGGCGCGCCGAGCCAGGACCCGTGCCGTCATCGACCCCTTCCTTCCCCGCGTCTTCGCGCTCGTGCGGGAGACCGGCAAGCGGACCCTCGGCCAGCGTCACTACGACGTCCAGCTTCGGGGCGGGGCGGTCCTCCACCAGGGGAAAATCTCCGAAATGAGGACGGGCGAGGGCAAGACGCTCGTCGCCACCCTTCCCGTCACCTTGAACGCCCTGGCCGGTCGTGGGGCGCACGTCGTCACGGTCAATGACTACCTCGCCCGCCGCGACGCCGAGTGGATGGGGCGGATCTACACCGCCCTCGGCCTGACCGTCGGCTGCATCCAGCACGACCTGGACGACGCCGCCCGCCGCGAGGCGTACGCCTGTGACGTCACATACGGCACGAACAACGAGTTCGGCTTCGACTATCTGCGCGACAACATGAAGT
>DIAY01000043.1:25046-25487 GCA_002414905.1 Holophagales bacterium UBA5066
CGCGACAACATGAAGTTCGAGCTCACGCAGATGGTCCAGCGCCCCCACTTCTTCGCGCTCGTCGACGAGGTCGACTCGATCCTCATCGACGAGGCCCGGACGCCGCTGATCATCTCCGGCCCCTCGGAAGGCGACGTCGACATCTACTACCGGTGCGACCGGATCGTCCCGAAGCTCGTCCGAGGCGAAGAGGTCAAGGACAAGTACGGCAACAAGATGACGACGGGCGACTACCTCGTCGACGAGAAGGCCCACACGGCGGCTCTCACCGAGGAAGGGATCTCGAAGTGCGAGCGGCTGCTCGGCGTCGAGAACCTCTACGACCCGACGAACATCGACAACCTCCACGCCTGCCAGCAGGCGCTGAGGGCCCACACCCTCTACAAGCGCGACGTGAACTACGTCGTCAAGGACGGACAGGTCATCATCGTCGACGAGTTC
>DIAY01000043.1:25652-30880 GCA_002414905.1 Holophagales bacterium UBA5066
AAGATCGAGCGCGAGAACCAGACGCTCGCCACGGTCACCCTGCAGAACTACTTCAGGATGTACGACAAGCTGGCGGGCATGACCGGCACCGCCGACACCGAGGCGGCCGAGTTCGACAAGATCTACAAGCTCGACGTCGTCGTCATTCCGACGAACCGCGACATGGTCCGTAAGGACGAGCACGACGTCGTCTACCGGACCGAGCGGGAGAAGTTCGACGCCGTCGTCGAGGAGATCGTCGAGCTGTACGAGAAGAAGCAGCCGGTCCTGGTGGGGACGATCTCCATCGAGAAATCGGAGTACCTAGGCCAGCTCCTGAAGAAGCGCGGCATCCCCCACGTCGTCCTCAACGCCAAGTACCACGAGCAGGAGGCGACGATCGTCGCCCAGGCGGGCCAGCCGGGACGCATCACGATCGCCACGAACATGGCGGGCCGGGGCACCGACATCCTTCTCGGCGGCAACCCCGAGTTCCTCGCGAAGCAGCAGAGCAAGGGGAAGACGGCCGAGGAGTACGACAAGCTTCTCGAGGAAGCGAAGGCCGAGTGCGCCGCCGCGCACGACGCGGTCATCGCGGCCGGAGGTCTCCACATCATCGGCACCGAGCGGCATGAATCGCGCCGTATCGACAACCAGCTCCGGGGCCGCGCCGGCCGCCAGGGCGACCCGGGCTCCTCCCGCTTCTACCTCTCCCTCGAGGACGACCTGATGCGGATCTTCGGGTCGGATCGCCTCTCGGGCCTGATGAAGAGGCTCGGGATGGAGGAGGGCGTCCCGATCGAGCACCGCTGGGTGACGAACTCCATCGAGCGAGCCCAGAAGCAGGTCGAGGCCCGGAACTTCGACACCCGCAAGCACCTCCTCGAGTACGACGACGTCATGAACAAGCAGCGCGAGGAGATCTATCGCCTGCGCAAGGAAGTCCTCACCGGCTCGCTGTCCCACGAGTATGTCGTGAACCTGGCCGAGGACGTCGCCGACGACTACGTCGACCGCCACTGCCCGGCGAACAAGGACCACTCGGAGTGGGACTGGACGGCCCTCTCGTCGATCCTCCGCGAGTCGTTCGGGGTGTCTCCGGAGGAGGCGGGACTCTCTCCGTCCGAGGACAACAACGCCGCCCTCAAGGAGAAGCTGAAGGCGGCCCTGAGAAGCGCCTACGCGGAGAAGACGGCAAAGCTCGGGCCCGAGTCGATGAAGGACTTCGAGAAGTTCTTCATGCTCCAGACCGTGGATGCCCTCTGGAAGGACCACCTCCTCGCCCTCGACCACCTCAAGGAAGGGATCGGCCTGCGCGGCTACGGCCAGCGCGACCCTCTCGTGGAGTACAAGAAGGAGTCGTTCCAGCTTTTCGAGTCGATGAAGGAGGCGATCGAGGAGCAGATCCTCCAGAACCTCTTCCGCTTCGAGATCGTGCGGGAGGAGGATGCCGATGCCCGCTTCGGCGAGCCGCCACCCGCCCCCCGGGAGGTCGAGGAGGCCGCCCCGACCTCGGGAGGCGTCTCGGCCCCGTCCCTCTCCATCCGGGCCTCGGCCGAGCTGGAGAGGCGGGCCCAGAAGCAGCGCCGGGAGCTGACGTTCCAGGGGACCTCCGACCCCACCTCCGGGGGCGATTTCCGGGTCGATACCGTGAAGGCCACCGGCCCGAAAGTCGGTCGGAACGACCCCTGCCCCTGCGGTTCCGGCAAGAAGTACAAGAAATGCCACGGGGCCACGTCGGCCGTCTGAACCGCCGACCGAAAGAGTTTTTTTCGTCCCGAACCGGGGCCGCGCTCGATGGCACGGCCCCGGTCGTGCTATGAATCGGTATGGCGTCTTCCGTCCCGGTCATCCCCCTCGCCCTCACCTTCGACGACGTCCTGCTCGTTCCTTCGCGCTCCGAGGTCCATCCTTCGATGGCCGATCTGAAGACCCGGCTCACAGCGGACATCACCCTGAACGTCCCGGTGATCTCGGCCGCGATGGACACCGTCACCGAGGCGCCTCTCGCGATCGCGATCGCGCAGAACGGCGGGCTCGGCATCGTCCACAAGAACATCACCATCGAGACCCAGGCGGCCGAGGTCGACAAGGTGAAGAGGTCGGAAAGCGGCATGATCGTCGACCCGGTCACCTGCCGCCCCGACCAGAAGATCTCCGAAGCCCTGGCCGTGATGGCCCGTTTCCGGATCTCAGGCGTCCCCGTCGTGGATTCCGCCGGCAAGCTCGTCGGAATCCTGACGAATCGCGACCTGCGGTTCGAGACCCGGATGGACCTGCCGATCTCGACCCGGATGACGAAGGACGACCTCGTCACCTGCGCTCCTGGAACGACTCTCGAGCAGGCCAAGCAGCTCCTTCACGAGCACCGGATCGAGAAGCTCCTCGTCGTCGACAAGGCGGGCAACCTGAAGGGCCTGATCACCGTCAAGGACATCCAGAAACAGATCAAGTACCCGAACGCCTGCAAGGACTCGCTCGGCCGGCTCCGGGTCGGAGCGGCGGTCGGCGCGGGCTCCGACCTCGTCGACCGCGCCCGGGAGCTGATCGCCGCCAAGGTCGACATCCTCTGCCTCGACTCCTCTCACGGCCATAGCGAGGGGGTCATGGCCGCGCTGAAGACCCTGAAGAGGATGTTCCCCTCGACGCCCGTCATCGCGGGCAACGTCGGAACCGCCGAGGCCACGCGCGACCTGATCCGCCTCGGGGCCGACGCCGTGAAGATCGGCATCGGGCCCGGCTCCATCTGCACGACCCGGGTCGTCACCGGTGTCGGCGTCCCCCAGATCCACGCGATCCTCGAGTGCGTGAGGGGACGCGGAAAGTCCAGGGTGCCGCTCATCGCCGACGGCGGGATCAAGTTCTCCGGCGACGTGACGAAGGCCCTCGCGATCGGCGCCGAGGCCGTCATGATCGGGAGCCTTTTCGCCGGGACCGACGAGGCGCCGGGCGAGACGATCCTCTACCAGGGGCGCACGTTCAAGGCCTACCGCGGCATGGGATCTCTCGGCGCCATGACGAAGGGCTCTGCCGACCGCTACTTCCAGGACGCCGGCGACGAGCCGCGGAAGATGGTCCCCGAGGGAATCGAAGGGATGGTCCCCCACAAGGGCTCCCTCTCCATCCTCCTCGGACAGATCGTCGGTGGCGTCCGCTCCGGCATGGGCCTTTCGGGCGCACGGACGCTGCCGGAACTGAGGAAGAAGGCGAGATTCGTCCGAATCACGTCGGCCGGGCTCAAGGAGAGCCACGTCCACGACGTCATCATCACGAAGGAGTCCCCGAACTACCGGCAGGAAGTCTGACGGCTACCGCGCCAGCAGCGCCTTCACCGCTTCCTCGAGCTCCTTCTTCTGGGCCGGGAACCTCGCTCCGGTCGAAGGGCCGTCGAACCCGGACTGCGCCTTGACGATCCTGTGGCTCCGGTCGAGGAAAAGCGTCGTCGGGTAGCCCTTCCAGCCTTCGAGAAGCGAGATCGGCGCCGAATTCGAAGCGGACTTCGACGTCCCGGCGAAGAGGACCGGGTAGGTCAGACCGTGGCGCTCGCGGAACCGGGCGATCTGCCGGAAGCTCCGTTCCGCATCTTCGGTGTACTCGTACGAAAGGGAGACGATGGCGAGACCCTTCCCGCGGTACCGGCGGTAGAGGTCCTCCAGAACGGGCGCCTCGTCGTGGCAGTTCGGGCACCAGGTGCCGGAGATCGAAACCACGACCGGCTTGTCTTTCAGCTCCGGATCGTCGAGGGAGACGATCTTCCCGGGAGCGACCGGAAACGAAAAGCTGACGCGGGCCTCCGGGTCTCTGGGCCGCACGATCGAGACTCCGCCCGGCAGCCACGTCGCCGCCGCCATCGCATCGAGGCGGCGCGCCTTCCAGGGCGTGGGGACGCCGCTGCGCGTGCGAAAGGTTCCCGAGAGAGAGCCATCCCCGCCCGTGACCCCGTCGAGACGATAGATGAACACGCCGTCGAATACGGTCAGGACCAGCGACTTGCCATCCCACGTCCCGTGCATCGGGCCGTAGTCGCCCGTCGAACCGAGGAGGGTTCCCGTCGCGCGCGCACCGTCCTGCCGGAACGTCGCGAGAAGCCGCGAGACCTTCTCGCCCTCCCCCATCTCCACGCCCCAGTCGCCCGTCAGGGTGAGGGTGTTCTTCGGAAGCCTCGGAGTCTTCGGGGCCACGCGGGTCGCCCGAAATGGCGCCTCGATCTTCCCGGACGGGATCACTCGCGTGAACGTACCGCCCATGCCGTCGCCTTCCCGTCGCGCGACGAGCTTTGCGTCGTAGTGGGCCAGATCAAGCGTGAGCGACTCTCCGTCCCACGAGACCGTCGTGAACGAACTCCTGGCGGCCCCGTTGACGAGCGCTCCGGAGAGTCTGCCGCCTTTCGCCTCGATCGTCAGACCGAACGCGACCTCGAGACCGGGCACGGGTTCGAGGATCGCGTACCAGCTACCCGTTGGAGGCGCGGGCTGCGAAAGGAGGGCGGAGGCCGGGAGGAGTGCGACGGCCGCGAGAGCTGTGGTGAGGAGAGTGGCGCGCATCGCGGGAGATTAACCCGCACGGCCCGGCGGTGCGGCTCACCCCATCGAAAAAGGGGGCGCTCCGGCGCCCCCTTCGTTCGTCCGCGGGAATCGGCGGATCGTCAGTCCATGTGGGCGATGATCTGGTCTCCGAACTCGCTGCACTTCACCTCGGTGGCCCCTTCCGTGAGCCGGGCGAAGTCGTAGGTCACCTTCTTGGCGGCGATAGCGCCGTCCATCCCCCGGATGACGAGGTCGGCCGCTTCGGTCCAGCCCATGTACCGGAACATCATCTCGCCCGAGAGGACGACCGAGCCGGGGTTGACCTTGTCCAGGTCGGCGTATTTCGGCGCCGTTCCGTGCGTCGCCTCGAAGACGGCGTGGCCGGTGTCGTAGTTCAGGTTCCCGCCCGGCGCGATGCCGATGCCGCCGACCTGCGCCGCGAGGGCGTCGGAGAGGTAGTCGCCGTTCAGGTTGAGCGTCGCGATGACATCGGTCTCCTGGGGCCGTGTCAGGACCTGCTGGAGCGTGATGTCGGCGATGGCGTCCTTGATCAGGACCTTCCCCGAGGCGAGGGCGGCCTTCTGCTCGGCGTCGGCGGCCGGGCCGCCGGAGGCCTTCTTCGTCCGCTCCCACTGGTCCCAGGTGTAGGTTTCCGCGGCGAACTCGCGCTCGGCGAGCTCGTAGCCCCAGTTCCGGAAGGCGCCTTCCGTGAACTTCATGATG
>DIAY01000043.1:30990-55992 GCA_002414905.1 Holophagales bacterium UBA5066
TTCATGATGTTGCCCTTGTGGACGAGGGTGACGCTCTTCCTCTTGTTCGCGATCGCGTAGAGGATCGCAGCGCGGACGAGCCGCTCGGTCCCTTCCTTCGAGACGGGCTTGAAGCCGATGGCCGACGTCTCCGGGAAGCGGATCTTCTTGTACAGCGCCGGCCAGTTCGCCTTCAGGAACTCCAGGACCTTCTTCGCGTCCGCGCTCCCCGACTCGAACTCGATGCCGGTGTAGATGTCCTCGGTGTTCTCCCGGAAGATCACCATGTCGACGTTCTCGGGACGCTTCACCGGCGACGGGACGCCCTTGAACCAACGGACGGGCCGGAGGCAGACGTAGAGGTCCAGGAGCTGGCGAAGGGCGACGTTCAGCGATCGGATCCCGCCGCCGATCGGAGTCGTCAGAGGCCCCTTGATCCCGACGAGATACTTCTGGAACGCCTGGACCGTCTCGTCGGGAAGCCACGAGCCGAGATGGTCGTAGGATTTCTGGCCCGCGAGGACCTCCATCCAGGCGATCTTCCGCTTCCCACCGTAAGCCTTTGCCACGGCGGCGTCCAGAACACGAACGGAGGCGCGCCAGATGTCGGGTCCGGTACCGTCGCCCTCGATGAAGGGAATGATCGGGTTGTCGGGAACGACGAGCTTCCCATCGACGATGCGGATCGTCTCTCCGTTCGGCGGGGCAGGCATCTTGGTGTCAGACATCTCGAAACCTCCGGAACGGCGGATTCTAGCGGCGCCGGGACGGCGGGACAAACCGGAGGCCGGAGACCTCCGGCGCTTCACTGCACCGGCGGGATACGCAGACGTCGCCTGAGCGGATACGGAAAGACGTCGAGGACGGCACCGGCGGAGTGGCGGCGCTTCATCTCGTTCCAGAATTCGGGTCGGACGAGGTCGGGGTGGGCCGCGGCGAACAGGGTCCGGAGCGGCTTCGGGAAGCCCATGAACGTCAGGAACTCCTCCGGGAAGACGTCCCGCGGGCCGACGTAGAAGGATGGTCCGTCTCCCCCGCCGCCGTCCGCGTCGTCCGGCAGGTCCCGGAAGTCGCAGTCGGTCACGGCGCAGAGCTCGTCATAGTCGTAGAAGACGACCCGGCCGTGCCGCGTCACCCCGAAGTTCTTGACCAGGAGGTCCCCCGGGAAAATATTCGTGGCCGCGAGGTCGCGCAGCGCGCGTCCGAAGTCGAGGACCGCGTCTTTCACCTTCTCCTCGGGAGCCTCGCGGATGAAGAGGTTCAGAGGCACGACGCGCCGTTCCGTATAGAGGTGCCGGATCACGACGTCCTCTCCCTGCAGGGCCACGGTTTCGGAGCACTCCACCAGGAGCTCCTCGAGGATGTCGGGCGCAAACCGGCTCCTTTGGAACTCGAGGAACTCGTACTCCTGGATGTCGACGAGCCGGCCGGCCCGGTCGTGCTCGAAGACGAACTGGTAGCGCTCTTTCACCTCGGACCGGGTCACCGTTTTCGTCGGTCCGAATCGATCGCGGATCACCTTGAAGACGACGTCGTAGCCGGGCATGGTGAAGACGACCATCACCATCCCCTTCTCTCCCCGCGCCGTCTCGAACCGGTCGCCGGAGCGCTCGAGGTGCCGGAGGAGGTCCCGATACAGTTCTGTCTTGCCGTGCTTGTTGTACCCGAGCGTCACGTAGAGCTCGGCGACCGGCTTTCTCGGGAGGATCGACTTCAGGAACCGGACGATGCCGGCCGGCGCCTCGACGTCGACGTGGAAATACGAGCGCGTGAAGCTGAAGACGATCGAGACCTCGTCCTCGTCGAGGAGCACCGCGTCGACCTCGACCCGGCCGTCCGGGTTCACGAGGGCGAGGACGAGAGGCAGAAACCTCTCGCCGCGGACGACCCGTCCGACGACGTAGGCCCCCTTGTTGCGGTAGAAGACCGGCTCCAGGAGCTCGACGAAGTCGAACGCCGTATCGCCCCAGGCCCCGGTGAGGGCCTCGTCGACGGCGCAGGCGACGAGACCGGCGGCTCCTTCAGAGTCGGACCACGGGATCCCGAACGCGTAGTCGTCGAGGATCTGGTGGACGACGGAGCAGGTCGAGAGAGCCCCGGGATAGGTCCTCACGGGAACAACCCCGGGGGGTGGGAGGCCGCTGTCGCTCCCGAAGTGGACGAATTCCCGTTTCGCGTCGACACCGACCGTCGTGAAGACTTTCCTCGTGACCGAGTTGAAGAACGTCTCGGCCAGCTCGAGGTCCCCGTGCCCGCTCATCAGCCAGGAGTACTCCCGTTTCATCGCCGACCAGAGATCCGGTGACCGGCGAGAGTCGCCGAAAACGTCCTCGAGCGCCTCCACGACGCGGCGAACGACGTTCGTGTAGAGCGCCAGCCTCTCCACCATGTCGCGCTGCACGCCGTGCCAGTCGGCGGACTCGAAGTGAAGGGCCGAACGGCGCGTGATCCGGCGAAAGCCGGAGCGGTACTGCTCGAAGCCCCACTTGACGAGGATCGCGCCCTTGCGGGCGATGAGACCGTCGGCGCCGTCCATCACGCGCGCGAGGATACGGCAGGACGGGATTCGCCCCGGCCGCCGCTATCGCGGCGGATACCCGGTGATGTCGCGAATCTCCTCGTAGAGCGGCCGCAGCCGGTCGTACATCTTCCTGTAGACGCGCCGATAGAGGCGATCGTAGAGATCCGAGGTCGTCGGATCGGGGACGAAGACCCGGCCCAGTCGCGTCATCGACGCGACGGCCGCCTCGAACGAGGGGTGGAGGCCCAGTCCGACGGCCACGTCGATCGCGGCCCCGAGACCCGACGCCTCCGTCACGTGCGGACGGGCCGCGGGGAGGCCGAAGACGTCCGCGGTGATCTGCATCGCCGCGTCGCTCTGCGCCCCGCCGCCGGCCACACGCAGCTCGGTGATCGCCACGCCGCTTCGCTTCTCCGACCGCTCCTTGCCCTCTCGCAGGGCGTAAGCGAGCCCCTCGAGGATGGCGCGGTAGAGATGGGCGCGCGTGTGGACGTCGCCAAAGCCGATGACGGCCCCCTTCGCCTCCGGGCCGGGACGCTTCACTCCCGGCGACCAGTAGGGCTGAAGGACGAGCCCCATCGATCCGGGAGGCACCTTCGAGACGAGCTCGTCGAAGAGCGTTTCGGCAGGAAGGCCTTCCTCGCGAGCTCTCGCCTCCTCGGCCTGGCCGAACTGCTCCTTGAACCAGGTCACCATCCAGAAGCCCCGATAGATCTGGATCTCCAGGCTGTAGGCGCCCGGGATCGCCGACGGGTAGGGCGGCAGGAGCGGAAGCGGCTCGACGTAGCGGCGGTGGGTCGTGTTGATCGTCGCCGTCGTGCCGTAGCTGAGACAGGCGACGTTCGGCTCCAGGCACCCGGAGCCGAGCACCTCGCACGCCTTGTCGGCCGCGGCGGCGATCACCGGGAGACCTTTCGGAAGGCCGGTCGCCTCGGCGGCCGCAGCCGTCAGCTCGCCGAGGCGCCCCCCGGGAGGCACGAGCTCCGGCAGTTGCTCGCGGCGAACCGGAAGCGCGTCCCACTTCCAGTCGAGACGCCCCGCCCAGCGGAGACGCCTGTAGTCGAAAGGGACGTAGCCGACCTGCCCTCCCGAGGAATCGACGAATCGCCCCGTGAGGCGGTGGGAGAGAAAGCCCGAGAGGAAGAGGTAGCGTTCCGCCTTCTTCCAGGTCTCGGGCTCGTGCCGGGCGAGCCAGTGGGCCTCCGCCTCGGCCTGGAAGTAGGAGATCGTCTCGGACATGCCGGAGAGACGAAAGAGCAGCCCCCAGAGGCCACTGACCGGCGGGACACCGTCCGTCCTGCGCTGATCGAGCCAGACGATCGCCGGGCGCAGAGGTCGTCCCTTCGCGTCCGTGCAGACCATCGTCGCCCGCTGCGTCGTGACGGCAACGCCGGCGATGGCTTCGCGCCGGACGCCCGGCTGAGCGAGGAGCGCGCGCGTCGCCTCGCAGACCGATCGCCAGTACAGCTCCGGGTCCTGCTCGGCGAAGCCCGGCGGCCCCGCCATGTACGGCTCTATCGGGACGCGGCTGCGCGAGAGAAGATTTCCGGAGAGATCGAACAGGAGCGCACGCACGCTCTGCGTCCCGTGGTCGATCGCGAGGAGCTGGTCGCCGCTCACGCGCAGAGAGCGGGCGCCGTGACGTCCCCGGGCCCTGCCGGTGCGGCGTGCTGCGCACGCCGCCTCTCCAGATACGCCTGTTCTTCCATCGACCAGCGTCCATCATCCCACGCCAGCTCCCCGGCGCAGACCTCGCGCACGCGCGGCAGGAGCGAGGCGCCGCCGTCGGGCAGGAGGATTCCGGCTCTGACCCGCCGCAGGAGAAGGTCGTCGAGCCGGACGACTTTCTCGGCGCGTACCGCCTGCCGCAGCTCCGCCCAGAGGTAGGGCGTGCCCGGGATCGCCTCGAGCTCTCCCGGTCGCGCCCCGGAGACGACGGACGCCGCCGCTCGCCCGTGCCTTCCGGCGAGGCGGCGCGCCGCGGCGGTATCGAGCCCGGGAAGCGTCGGAAGGCCGATTCCGTCCGTACGAAAAACGCGAGCATCGGCGCCGACCCTCGACAGGGCCGGGAGCCGCCTGCGCAGCAGCCTCAGTGCGTCGAGCGCGATGAGGCGAAACGTCGTCAGCTTCCCGCCCGTCACCGTCAGGAGCCCCGCCTCCTCCCAGAGAACGTGGTCACGGCTCTCCTCCGACGGCCTCGCCTTCCCCGTCCCGATCACGGGCCTCACCCCAGCGAAGCTCGAGACCGCGTCCCGCGCCGTGAGAGAGAGCGACGGGAAGGCCGCCTTTGCCGCCTCGAGGAGGTAGGTGGCTTCCGCCGGTGCGACCGACGGCTCTTCGTCGAGCGACGCCGGGTGATCGAGATCGGTCGTTCCGAGGAGGGTGAGACCTTCCCACGGGTACGCGAAGAGCGGCCGGCCGTCCTCCGGATGGCGAAACGTCACCGCCTGGGCCGCCGGAAAGCGCCACGCGGGAAAGAGCAGGTGGCTTCCGCGCAGAGGCCGGATCCGGGGCCGGCCCCCCACCTCGCCGCGAAGGCGGTCGGCCCACGCGCCGGTCGCGTTCACGATGGCCGCCGCGTGGACCTCCCGCTCGTCACCCGTGACGACATCCCTCAGCACCGCGCCGAACACCGTCCCCTTCTCCCGCAGGAGCCCTTCGCAGCGGACGTAGTTCAGCACCTGCGCGCCCTCGGCCTCGGCCTCGAAGATAACCCTCAGAACGAGCCGGGCGTCGTCGGTGGTGGCGTCCGAATAGGAGAACCCCCCCTGGAGCCCCGGCGCCCCGGCGTGCGGGGCACGGAAGAGGAACTCCTCGCGTGTCAGGCGCGCATGCCGTCCCCGGCGGGCGATGAGGTCGTAGACGGCGAGCCCCGTTCCGACCAGAGCGGGGCCGGGGCGGTCGCCCCGGTGAACGGCGAAGAGGAAGCCGATCGGCTCGACGAGGCCGGGCGCCTCGGACAGGAGCCGGTCCCGTTCGCGCACCGCCTCCCAGGTCAGCTTCACGTTTCCTTCCGCGAGGTAGCGAAGGCCCCCGTGGACGAGCTTGGAGGAGCGGCTCGAGGTCCCGGAGGCGAAGTCCCCCTGTTCGACGAGGAGGACCGACAGGCCGGCACGCGCCGCCTCGAGGGCAATCCCGGCCCCGGTGATCCCACCCCCGGCAATGAGGAGATCGTACGAGGCGCGAAGACCGGACCATTCGTCGCGACGCGTCACGGCACGAGCTTTCCGGGATTGAGAAGGCCGTCGGGATCGAACGTGCGAAAGACGCTGCACAGTGCCCGGATGCCGAGCTCCCCCTTCTCGGCCGCGAGCCACGGCGCGTGGTCCGTGCCGACACCGTGCTGGTGGCTGATCGTCCCGCCGCCCGCGACGATGGCGGCGCACGCCGCCGTCTTGAGCGTCCGCCAGCGGGAGAGGTTCACGTCGGGATCGGCAGCGAGGCGGAAGAGGTACGTCGTGTAGAGGCTCGATCCGTCGAGGTACACGTGCGACAGGTGGGTGAAGGCGTGGACCCGCTCGCCTTCGTCTTCGAGTCCGGCTCGCAGAGCAGTCTCCACCGAGGCCAGCAGTGCGGGGACGCGGCTCCAGGGGGCTGCGGTTTCCAGCGTGTCGACCGCCCATCCCGCCTCCCACAGGGTGTTCCGCAGGTACGGAGCCCGGAACCTGTTGCGGTGCCACTCCCGCCCGAACGCCTTCCCCGCGGCCACGCCGCCCCTCATCGCGAGCGCCCCGAGCGCCTGCCTCCGCGTCTGCCTCACGAGATTCTCGCTCCCGGAGATCCCGACGAGGAGCAGGCACTTCTCTTCCCGGGCGCCCCGAAGCGAGAGGTAGGTCTCGAGGGCGCGGACGAGCCGCTCGTGCCCGGCGAGGAGGAGCGTCGTCCGGGTCTCGTCGGACGTCGCCAGGCGGAGCATCGAGAGCGGAAGTCGCATCGCGGCCAGATCGCGGACCGCGGCGATCGCCGAAGGGAAGTCGGGGAGGAACAGGCCGTGGACCTCCTCGACCGCAGGAACCGGCGACACGCGGACGATCCCCTCGGTAACGAAGCCGAGCCGCCCCTCGCTCCCGAGGACCAGCTCCCGCAGATCGGGGCCGGCCGCCGAGGCGGGGAACGGCGGCAGGTCGAGCCGGCCCTCGGGCGTCTCGACGCGCCCGCCGGCGAAGAGGCGCTCGATCCGTCCGTAGCCGAGCGACTGCTGGCCGCTCGAACGGGTCGCAATCCAGCCTCCGAGCGTCGAGAGCTCGAACGACTGCGGAAAGTGCCCCAGGGTGAATCCGCGCGCACGAAGCTCCGCCTCGAGGTCCGGCCCCTTCACGCCCGCGCCGAACGTCGCGAGCCGGCTCGTCTCGTCGAACGAGAGGAGGCGCGAGAGACGAGAGAGGTCCACGGTGACGACCGGTGCGTCGGAGAGCTGCGGGTTCACGTGGCCCGCCACGCTCGTCCCCCCGCCGTAGGGAATGAGCCGGGCGCCCCGCTCGCGCGCCCATGTCAGGAGGGAGGCCACCTCGGTCCCGGTCTCGGGAAACGCCACGGCGTCGGGGACGGCGCCGACCCGCCCGGAGCGCAGTGCGATCCAGTCGGGAAGGCTCTGCCCGCGCGCGTGGAGAAGTCGTTCCCACGGGTCGACCGAGACGCCTCCCTCCAGCCCCAGACGGGAGGCCGGAACGGATGCGAGCGAACCGGCCGGCGTGGCGTCGACGGGCCGCGATCCGGGCCCGACCCAGGAGGCGAGGGCCGCGACGGCTCCGGTGGGAAGGGCTTTGGAGACGGACTCGTCTCCCCATCCGTTCCAGCGCCTCACCACCGCCCTCCTCCCTTCGCCAGCTGCCCTTCGAGAGGCCTCCAGAGCTCGATGCTGCGCGTCATCGCGTCGCGGATCACCCGCTCGGCGTCCGCCTCGTCGCCCGCGAGGGCCGCGGCGCGGAGCGCGACGTAGAACTCGCGCGAGGCTTTCCGCGCCTGGGGCCGCCCGAAGTAGAGCGGCGCCATCCGGGCGAAGAGGTCTCGAAAGCCGTTCAGGATGAGCGTGTAGACGGAGTTGCCCGAGGAAACGGCGAGGAGGTGGTGGACCTCCCCGTCGAATACCGTCCACTCCATGGCATCGGACCCGAGGGCCTCCGATCGGGCCAGGAACGCGGCAACGCGGGCGGGGGCGTGCCGGACCGCTTCTCGACCGTAAGCCGGAGCGAGGACTTCGCGCACCTCCAGGAGCTGCTTCACGAAACCCTTCGGAATCTCTCCGTGCGCGGCGAGGCCGGTGAGAACGTTGAGGCCTCCCTCGGTCCAGACGTCGTTCACGCGCGTCGGAAGACCGTGCCGCACCGTCACGAACCCGTCCCGGTCGAGCTTCTTGAGAACCTCCCGAAGCGTCGGTCGCGTGACGCCGAGGGTCGCCGCCAGGTCCCGCTCGGGCGGCAGCGCGTCTCCGGGCGCCCATCGGCCCGCCAGGAGGGCCGAGAGGAGCTGGCTCTCGGCGTGGGCACCGGGACGGCGGGCCGCGGCGGCAAAGGGGAGGAGCGCGCGGGCCGAGGGCTTGACGGAGCGCGACAGGGAGGGAGGAGCACTGGTATGAGGTCTTACCACTCAGGAATTCTGGCGTGCCCCGATCGCGCCGTCAAGATTTCGTCGTACCGCTCCCTCCGCCCGATTCCGTATCATGTCCGGTGGGGGGACCGCCCCCGGGAAGGAACAGCATGACCTCCCCTTCTCTCCTCCTCGACCTTCTTCAGCGTCACGAGGGCACGGTCCTCACCGAGTCCTTCGAGGGAATGAGCCGCTGCCGGCTCGCCCGCTACGAGGCGACGGGCGCCGAGGAGATGCGTCGACGGCTCGCGCGCCTCTTCGCACTGCTCCTCGACGCCGTTCGCGAGCGGGACCTCGAGCCCGTGCTGGCCTACGCGCGCGAGATCGCGCGGCAGCGATTCTCGGAGGGATTCGACCTGCAGGAGGTGCTGTCCGCGATCAACGTCCTCGAGGAAGCCGTCTGGCGCCGCGTGGTCAAGGAGATCCCGCCGGACGGTCTCGCCGAGGCTCTCGGCCTCGTCAGCACCGTCCTCGGCGTCTTCAAGGACGCGATGGCCTCTTCCTACGTCTCCCTCGCCACGAAACGGCACGCGACGAGTCTCGACATGACGGCGCTCTTCCGGGGGACGCAGAACCGCTTCTACACCAGCGGCACCGACTGAGGCCGTCCTCCCTTCAGCGCCAGGACGCGGCAGGCGAAGCCAGGATCGCCTCCAGCTGCGGGAGGACGTTTGCAGCGAGGATCCTCTGCCCTTCCGGATTCGGGTGGATCCCGTCCTCGAGGTTGAGCTCCTTCCTTCCCGCCACGCCCTCGAGAAGGAACGGGACGAGCGGCAGCCGCTCCTCCTTCGCAAGGCGCGGGAAGAGGCGGCCGAAGCCCTCCTGGTATTGCGGGCCGTAGCTGGTCGGGATCAGCATCCCGCAGAGGAGGACGTGCGCTCCGGCCTCACGGGCTTTCTCGACGATTCCCCTCAGATTCCTTTCGGTCTCGTCGAGCGGCAGACCCCGGAGGCCGTCGTTGGCGCCGAGGGCCAGGACCAGGACGGCCGGATGCTGGGAGAGGACCCATTCCACCCGTCGAAGCCCGCCCGCAGTCGTGTCGCCCGAAACCCCCGCGTTCACCACCCGTATCGGCCGGCCCCGCCTCGCGAGCTCTTCGGCCACGACCGCCGGAAACGCCTGGTCGACTGGAAGGCCAAGCCCGGCCGTCAGGCTGTCGCCCAGGAAGACGACGAGGGGCGCTCCGGCCGGCACGGGCGGGGCGGTCCCGACGGCGCCCGAACCCGAACTGTTCGCAGCGCCGGGAGCCGGACGCTTTCCGGAGGCGGCGTCCAAGGGTGCGGCCGCGGGATTCAGGGGAACGAGGTCCCGCGAGGCCGCCGAACCCGCATCGTTCTCCTTCCCGCAGCCGGCGAGCAGGAGGGCCCCGAAGGCCAGGCCGAGGCAAACCGCGCGCCTCACGGCGGCGGATGTTACGGGAATGCGAGACTCCTCCCCACCATGATTGCCCTCCTCGAGCTTCGCGGCGTCACGAAAGAGCTCCCCTCCGGCACCCGGATGCTCCGGATCCTCGATGACGTCCACCTCGCCATAGGAGCCGGCGAGTTCGTCGCCATCCTCGGCCCGTCGGGAAGCGGCAAATCGACGCTCCTCGGCCTCATGGCGGGTCTGGACCGGCCGACGCGAGGAGAGGTGCTCCTGGAAGGAGCCCCGATCCACTCGATGTCGGAGGACGCCCTGGCGCTCCTGCGCCGGCGCAAGGTCGGCTTCGTCTTCCAGTCGTACCAGCTCCTCTCGAACATGACGGCCCGCGAGAACGTCCTGCTGCCGCTCGAGCTGGCGGGCCACGACGACGCCGGGGCACGGGCGACGGAGCTCCTCGCGGCCGTGGGCCTCGCCGAGCGCGGCCACCACTACCCCGCCCAGCTCTCGGGCGGCGAGCAGCAGCGCGTGGCGCTGGCCCGCGCCTTCGGCCCGCGCCCGCCGCTCCTTCTCGCCGACGAGCCGACGGGGAACCTCGACAGCGCGACGGGCGCCTCGATCCTCGACGTCCTCGTCCGCCTCCGGGCCGAGAGCGGAACCACTCTCGTCCTCGTCACGCACGACCCCGCCGTCGCCGCCCTCGCCGGCCGCCGGATCCACCTCCGCGACGGACGGATCGAGCGCGACGAGAAGGCGTCGTGAAGTCGACGTGAGGATCAGACTCTTTGCCCGCCAGCTCGCCCGGGAGAGCCGTGGCTCGCGCGGGCGAATGCTCTTCTTCGCCGCCTGCCTCGGAACGGGCGTCGCCGCCGTCGTGGCGGTCGCGGGACTCTCGGGCGCCCTCGAGGAGACGATCCGGAGCCAGGCGCGGCCCCTCCTCGGCGCCGACCTCGCCGTCGAGTCGCTCCAGCCCTTCCCTCCCGCCGTCACGAATGCGATCGACGCGATTCCCGGGACCCGCACGCGGACCGAAGACCTCGTCACCGTCGTCTTCGAGCCGGGGACGGCGGCCGTGGCCGAAGGCTTCGCCCCCCGCAGCCTCCTCGTCGAGCTGAAAGCGGTCGAGCCGGCCTACCCGCTCGCCGGCGAGCTGCACCTCGACCCGGACCGGCCGCTCGGCGCGCTCCTCGCTCCCGACACGATCGTCGCCCACCCCGACCTCCTGCGCCGGCTCGGCGTCGCTGTCGGCGAGGAGGTTTCGCTCGGTGGCGCTCTCTTCCGGATCGCGGGGACGGTCGTCTCGGAGGCCGATCGGCTGGCCGGCTCCTTCCGGATCGGCCCGCGGGTCTTCGTCTCGCGGGACGGCCTCGCCCGAACGACGCTCGCAGGCTTCGGCAGCCGGGTCACGCACCGCGTCCTCCTGAACTTCCCCGAAGGTACGGACGTCGCCACGGCACGGAAGACCGCCGCGAACCTGAAGACCCGCCTCGAAGGCCTTCCCGGCGTCCGCGTGGAGAGCTGGCTCGATGGCCAGCCCGAGCTGCGCGAGGCGATCCGCAGGACCTCGCGATTCCTCGGCCTCGTCGCCCTCACCTCTCTTCTCGTCGGCGGCGTCGGCGTCGCGCAGACCGTCCGTGCCTGGATCGCGAGCCGCCTCGACGCTCTCGCAATCCTGCGCTGCCTCGGCGTCACCTCGAGAGAAGCGATCCTCCTCTACGGCGTGCAGACGGCTGGTCTCGGCCTGCTCGGGAGCCTCCTCGGCGCCGTGGCCGGAATCGGCCTCGTCGCCGGCATCGGGTATGCCTATTCCGATCTCCTGCCGCCGGGAGGGCTCGACCCGTGGCAACCCGAGGCCCTCCTGCGCGGCCTCGGTCTCGGGTTGGGCGTCTCGCTGCTCTTCGCCGTGCCCGCCCTCCTCGCGGTCCGGCGGGTGCCCCCGGCGCGCGTCCTTCGCCGGGACGCCGAGCCGATCCCGGCGTCGCGACCGCTGCAGCTCGCCGGCGGCCTGCTCCTTTTCGCCGGCGTCGGAGCCACCGCCTGGGTCCAGTCGGGCCTGCCTCGCGTCGCCGTCCTCTTCACCCTCGGTCTGGCGGTCTCCGCGCTCGTCCTCATGCTCGCGGCCCGTGGTCTCCTCTGGCTCGTCACCCACGTCCGCCGCGAGAGGCTCCCCTTCGCCCTCCGTCACGGCTTCGCAGCGCTCGTGAGGCCGGGAGCGGGAACCGTCAGCTCGATCCTGGCCCTCGGCCTCGGAACGCTCGTCGTCCTCCACATCGCCCTCGTCCAGCGCGACTTCTCGCGCCAGCTCGCCGCGGACCTTCCCGCAAACGCTCCGACCGCGTTCCTCCTCGACGTCCAGCCCGACCAGTGGCCGGCCGTGGAGGCGCGCCTCTCCGCCGAGGGTGCGACGCGTATCGTCTCGGTCCCGGTCGTCACGGCACGCCTCACCGCCATCGACGGGACGGACACCGCCGGCCTGGCCTCCCGGGAGAAGGGGGACACGCGCCGCCAGCGCTGGGCCCTCACGCGCGAGCAGAGACTCACGTACATGACCGCCCTGCCCGAGGACAACCGCATCGTCGCCGGGGCGCTCTGGTCCGACCCGGAAGCGGCCGAGGTGAGCCTCGAACAGGAGTTCGCCGGGAGAATCGGCGCCCGGCTCGGCTCCACCCTCGACTTCGACGTCCAGGGCGTCCCGCTCCGGCTGAAAGTGACGAGCCTGCGAACCGTCGACTGGAGGACGTTCGGCATCAATTTCTTCCTCGTCGTCGAGCCCGGCGTCCTCGAGAAGGCGCCGCAGCTGCGGCTCGCCGCGGCACGCCTCCCGAAAGAGCACGAGGGACGGATCCAGGACCTCCTCGCACGCGAGTTCCCGAACGTGATCCTGATCCGGACGAGGGAGGTCCTCGAGCGGGTCGCGGCGCTCGCCGTCCGGATGGGAGAGGCGGTGCGCATCCTCGGCGGCTTCTCCGTCCTCGCCGGACTCGTCATCCTGGCCGGCTCGGTCAGCGCCGGCTCGGCGCGCAGGGCCCGCGAGGTGGCGCTCCTGAAGGTCCTCGGCGTCACGAGAGCCGGTGCGGCCGCGGCGCTCGGCGTCGAGTACGCGCTCGTGGGCCTCGTCGCGGGTCTCGTCGGAACTCTCGGCGCCACCCTCCTGAGCGGCGCCGTCCTGAAGGCGGCCTTCGAGGTTTCTTTCCAGCCCGCCCCGGCGCTCCTGGCGGGAGCTCCCCTGGCCGTCTCCCTCCTTGCGGCTGCCGCGGGCCTGGCGGTCAGCGTCCGCGCGCTCCGCGTCCGGCCGCTCGAGGTCTTGCGGGGAGAGTAGACCGCCTCAGCCCGCGACCGCCTCCTCGACCGTCGTCAGGTCCACCACGCCAAGACAACCGAAGAGTGCCGGGAGGACTCTCTCCCGAGGGTACTTCCCGCGAAGCTCGGCCACCTTCTCGGTCCCGGCGCGGTAGGCCGGCAGGTACATCCGGCCGAGGAGCGGGTGTCGGCCCCAGGCGCCCGAGAGCTTGTCGGCGCGCTCGTCGGAAACGAGGTAGTCGTTCCTGAGGACGCGCGCGACCTCCTCCTTCGGCCACTTCTCGTTCCAGGTGAGCCACGACGACTGATTCTTCGCATCGTCCTGGAGGAGGGCGAGCAGGCAGCCCGCCTCGAGGTCGCGATCCGGAAGCTCTTCGGGCGAGAGGACGCCGTGGGCCATCAGGATGGCATTGTTGGCAATCCCCTCGAAGAGGGCCGCGGGCCTCGTGTTCATCGTGAGAACCGAGGCCTCGAAGCCGAGGACGCCCCTCACGTAGAGGTCCTGCAGGTAGGCGAACGTCGTCACGTGGCCCGGGACGACCTCGTGGCTCACCAGCTGGGCGAACTCGGGTCGCGAGATCTCGAGAGACGCGTTCAGCTCGTAGGTCGCTTCGTACTCGGGTGAGCCGTCCGGTCTGCGCGCGCGGCCAAGGTAGTTCATCGAGCCCGAGAACCAGGCGTTCTCGATCATCAGGAAGGTGACGTTCGCCCTCGGGACGCGGGCCAGCTCTTCGGGGAGGTACGGCGCGACGTTTCGCGCCGTGAGGGCATCGAGCTCCGCGACGAGCCGTGCGGACAGTGCGGGGATCTGCTCCTTCGGGACGATGCGCGCCGCGCGCCAGGCGTCGACGGCCGCGAGGAGTCCCGGCCCGTCAGAAGACGGGAAGCCCGCCGCGGCGAGAAGCTCGCGGACCCGCTCGCGCTTTTCCGCCGGGTCTGATGGAGATCCGGGCCGACCCAGGATCGCCTTCATGCAGCGCTCATAAGGGACGGGCTCCCCTCTTCCCGCAACCTCGAGCGCCAGGTCGAGCATGACCTCGAAACAACATCCGAGACCTTCAAGGTACCGGGCCCGGAGCCCCAGGCCACGCCCGGCTTCGTCGCGCAGGTACCCGATGGCCCCGCGCAGGTCGACCGCGGCCAGATAGGCGTCGATTGCGGCGAGCGCTTCCAGTTTCGTCGAGGCGCCTCCGACCGCGCGCAGACGGGCGGCCTCGGGGCGCGTGTAGGCCTCGGGAAGCGGCTCGTCCGAGAACCAGGAGTCGGCGATGAACCGCCCGAGACCGGAAGGGTTCATCACGTCGCCGCCCCAGAGCGTGTCGAGCCCCAGGATGGCCGTGGCGACGGCGTGGTCGAGGGCGTCCACGGCTCAGGCCTCTCCGTCGGTCCGGCGGGAGTCCCAGTACATGTAGACGGCCAGGAGGATGTAGGCGCCGAGGGCGAGGAGCTCCGGCCCCTTCCCTTCCGAGAACCCGAAGTTCCAGCCGAGGAGAGAGGGGATCGTCGTCCCGATCGCGCCCGCGACCTTGTCGTCGGTCGCCAGGAACTTGAAGACCGTGGCGACGACGCCCATCACCGCGCCTCCCGCGATGAACCCGGAGGCGATGAGGATGCCTCGCGAGTTGCGGGCGGAGGCGAGCTTCTCGTCCTTCCCCGCGCTCTTGGCCACGAGGTGCGCAATGAAGCCTCCGACGAGGAGGGGTGTGTTCAGCTCGAGCGGGATGTACATGCCGAGCGCGAAGGCGAGAGCCGGCACGCCGATCATCTGCATCGAGATCGCGATGAGCGCCCCCGTACCGTAAAGAAGCCAGGGGACCGGCTCGGCCGACATGAGCGTCTTGATGACGGCGGCCATCGCGTTCGCCTGCGGCGCCGCGAGGACCTGTCCGGCCGGATGGTCGGGCCCCGGGACGAAGCCGTAGACCTTGTTGAGGAGGAGGAGGACCGAGCCGACGGCGAGCGCCGCGACGATCGTCCCGAGGAACTTCGAGCGCTGCTGGATCGAGGGCGTCGCGCCGATCCAGTAGCCCACCTTGAGGTCGGTGATGAGCCCTCCCGCCATCGAGAGCGCCGTGCAGACGACGCCGCCGATGAGGAGCGCCGCGAGCATCCCCGCCTTCCCCGAGAGCCCCGCCTTCACGAGGAAAAGGGACGTGAGGATGAGCGTCATCAGGGTCATGCCGGAGACGGGGTTCGTTCCGACCGTGGCGATCGCGCGCGCGGCGACCGACGTGAAGAGAAAGGAGATGACGACGACGACGAGGAGGGCGATGAGCGACTGTGTCGTGATGCTCGGAGAGGGGTCCAGGACGCCGAAACGGAAGAACGCCCAGGCGACGAGGGCCACGACGACGAGCCCCCCGAGGATGACCTTCATCGGGAGGTCACGGTCCGTCCGTTCGGATTCTCCCGACGCCGACTTCGCGCTGCTGAAGAGCGCCTTGAAGGAGAAGGCCTTCGCGATGACGCGCCAGCTCCGGAGGATCCCCAGGATTCCGGCCGCGGCGATGGCGCCGATGCCGATATGCCTCACGTACCCGCGGAAGATCGCCTCGGCGTTCATGCCGGAGATGAGCGCATCGCCCGTGACCGGCGGGATGGCGGTCGTCGCCCCTGCACCGAAGTGCGCCACGATCGGCACGAGGAGGAACCACGACAGGAACGAGCCGGCGCAGATGACCGCCGAGTACTTGAGGCCGATGATGAAGCCGAGCCCCATCACCGAGGAGAGGACGTCGATCTTGAAGACGATCTTCGACCGCTCGGCGACGCGGTCGAGGAGCCAGACCGAGCGCGTCGTGAAGACCTCCGCGAAAGCCTGGAGGTGGAGGATCAGGAAATCGAAGATCCCGCCGATCAGGGCGGCCGCGACGAGAACCTTCGCCTGCTTCCCGCCCGCCTCGCCCGCGACGAGCACCTCGGTCGTCGCCGTCGCCTCCGGGAAGGGGAACTCCCCGTGCATCTCCTTCACGAAGTGCCGCCGGAGCGGAACGAGGAAGGCGATGCCGAGCGCTCCGCCGAGGAGCGACACGAGGAAGAGCTTGAAGAGATCGACCGGCAGGTCGAGGATGAAGAGCGCCGGAAGAGTGAAGATGGCGCCCGCGACGACGAGGCCGGAAGCGGCGCCGACCGACTGGATGATGACGTTCTCCAGAAGGGTGGAACGGCGCCGGAAGGCGTACCCGGCACCGACCGCGAGGATGGCGATCGGGATGGCCGCCTCGAAGACCTGGCCGACCTTCAGACCGAGGAAAGCCGCAGCAGCCGAGAAGACGGCCGCCATGAGAATGCCGAGCGTCACGGATCGCGGCGTGAACTCCGCCATCGGGGAGCCCGCTGGGATGATCGGCGTGTAGCTCTCGCCCGGTTTCAGGGGGCGGTAGGCGTTCTCGGGAAGCGACTTCGACGAGGAGATGTCCATCAGTCCTCCGTTGGATGCGCACTCGGGAGACAGCGAATATCCTTCACGCGGGGAGACCGAGTTTAGGCGGCGGGAGGGGCCGGAGGAAGCCTTTTCGACGGATTCAGCCGGGAGACAGGAGAGCGACGATCGCGTCTTCGTAGGGCATCGGCCGGCCCATTCCCGAGAACCGCTCGGGGACGTCGAAGACCGACTCCCGAGTCCGCCCGAAGGCGTTCCCCTCGAAGATCGCAAGGACGTCCCGGCGTGCCCCCGGATCCACGACGAGCCTTTCGAACCGCTCTTCGAGAGACGTCAGGAACGGCAACACCGGAATCGTGCCGGGCCGCTGGACTCTCATCTCCGCGAAGAGGCCGGCGATGGCCTCGTGGCGGGGGACGGAAAGGAAGAAGTAGGAGCCGATCATGTCGACGACCTGCATCGGCGTCCAGAACGGAGCCTCGTCGGTCACCTTTTCGAAATGGAATACCGTCTGGAGGACGAGGTGCTCGACGAGACGGGCGAGCGCCGGGATACGCCCGCATTCCCCTCCGCGCGCCAGCAGGAGCGCGTGTGCGATGGCGGCGCTGCGGATCTCGACGGCCGGCGTCGTGTAGAGCGCCGACGAATCGTAGTACCTCGCGTGCTCGAGGCCGAGGCCTCCCTCGTGAAGGGAGATCCTGCTCGAGGCCGCGATGTTCCCGAGATCGTGGCAGGCGAAGGCCACGCCGAGCGCCGTGCCCAGGTCCCCCGGTCCGGGCGTCGGTTCGCCGGTGGCTTCTGCCCAGCGCCTCGCGTCCCGAGCCAGCCCGAAAGGGTCCGAGCCGGCCTCCATGGCCTGGACGACCTCGTCGAGAGCGTCGCACACCGCCGCGATGTGGCGTTCGTTGTGGTAGGAAGGCGCTGGCGAGAAACCCGGGACCGAAGCTTCCGGGAGAACGGCCCAGACCTCCCTTTCGAACCGTTCGTGCCCTGCAACGGCGAGCGCCCGGACCTCGCGGACGAGCTCCGGAGCGCAAGAGACGAACGGTTCGCCGTCGGGACACGTCATCGGGTTCCCCTCATCATCTTAGCAGCGCGGTCCCTATTCTCACGCCTGAGGCAATACAGGGCCCCGGGACCGGCCGGGAAGGGAACGGGCGCGAGCGGGCCGCTCCCCCGCCCGCGCCCGAGCGCGGAAGCTCTCTTCTGTCCGGGCCGCCGTCAGCGTGCCTTCCGGTCGAGGAGCCGGCCGTCGGCGTCCCTCAGCTCGACGACGAGGGGCATCGCTCCGACGGCGTGAGTGGAGCAGGACAGACACGGGTCGAAGCTGCGGATGACGGCCTCGATACGGTTCAGCATCCCTTCCTGAATCTCCTGCTTGCTGACGTAGTGCCTCGCGGCCTGCAGGACCCCGCGGTTCATCGCGAGGTTGTTGAAGCCGGTCGCGATGATCAGGTTCGCCCAGACGATCAGCCCGTTCTCGTCGATCCGGTAGTGGTGGATCAGCGTTCCTCTCGGCGCCTCGGAGACGCCGATCCCCTCGAAGTTGTTCGGGCGCGCATGCGCGCGGACCTGCTTCGAGAGGATCTCGGGGTGATGGAGAAGCTGCTCCATCTTCTCGAGACCGTAGAGGATCTCGATGAGGCGGGCGTAGTGGTAGTGGAACGACGAAAGGACGGCCCCGCGCTCGAGGGCGCGGAACTCGGCCCACTCTTCGTTGGCACGCGGCGTGTCGATCCCGTCGACGACGTTCATGCGCGCGAGCGGCCCGACCCGGAGCATTCCGTCCGGATAGCCGGCCGGCTTGAAGTACGGGCTCTTGAGGTACGAGTCGGACTCGACCGCCTCCCCGATGAGCTCGCGGTAGGTGGCGGGGTCGGCGCCGTCCACGATGACCTTGCCGTTGGCGTCGACGATCCTGAGGACGCCGTCGGTCATCTCGAGCTTGTCGTCCGGCGTCGTGAGCCCCATGAAAAGGCTCGGGAAGTTGGCGAAGGTCCGAATCTCGTCGCGGAACCCCTCGAGCGACTGCTTCGCCTTCTCGAGCGTCCTTTCGATGATCTCGTGGCACTCGGGAAGCCAGGAGAGGATCAGGTCGCGCTTGTCGGCCGTCAGCGGCTGGTCGACGCCGCCGGGGACGAGCCACGACGGGTGGATCCGCTTGTCGGCGAGCGTCTCGATGACCTGCTGGCCGAAACGGCGGAGGCGGACACCGTCCCGCGCGTCCTGGGGATTCTTCTCGAGGACTCCGAAGATGTTCCGCTTCGCCGGGTCGGAGTCGAATCCGAGCAGCAGGTCCGGCGAGGAGAGGTAGAAGAAGCTGAGCGCGTGCGACTGGATCATCTGCGCCAGGTTGAGGACCTGGCGGAGCATCGCGCCCGTCGACGGGATCTTCACCGCGAGGATGGCGTCGCAGGCCTTGGCCGAGGCGACGAGGTGGCTGACCGGGCAGATGCCGCAGATGCGCGCCATCAGCGCCGGCATCTCGTAGAAGGGGCGCCCCTCGCAGAATTTCTCGAAGCCGCGGAACTGGGTCACGTGGAACCGGGCATCGGTGACGTGTCCGGCGTCGTCGAGCTTCAGAGTGATCTTCGAGTGGCCTTCGATCCGGGTGACGGGGTCGATCGTGATCGTCTTTCCCATGGTGTTTCCTAGCGTCCGAACCGCGTGCCGGACAGGTCGGGCGCCGTCCCGTCCAGGAGCGAGACGAGGGCGCCGAAGATGACGTCGGCCGGCGGCGGGCAGCCGGGCAGGAAGACGTCGACAGGGACCACCTCGTGGACGGGCAGCGCCCGGGGCAGGAGCCTCGGGATGACGTCGGACGGCACCTGCTGGTTCAGGTCGGCGTTCTCGAAGTAGGCCCTCTTCGTGACCTCGTCCACCTTGAACGTGTTCCGCATTCCGGGAACGTTGCTCGTGACGGCGCAGTCGCCGAGGGCGATGAGAAGCTTCGTCCGGCCCCTCACCATCCGGATCTTGTGAAGGTCCTCCTCGCTCGAGACCGCTCCCTCGACGATCGTCACGTCGACGTCCGGAGGGAACTCCTTCAGGTCGACGAGCGGGCTGTAGACGACCTCGACGCGGGAAGCGATCTCGAGGATCCGCTCGTCCATGTCAAGGAAGGACATGTGGCAGCCGGAGCAGCCGTCGAGCCACACGGTGGCGAGCCGCACCTTACTCATGCCGGTCCTCTCTCATCATCGTCAGGTACGGGAGGAAGCGGGACTGCTTGACCATCTCGCGCACCGATTTCCCCTTCTCCGTGAGCGCACCGGTCGGGCAGACCTGGACGCACTTGCCGCACCCGGTGCACGTCTCGGAGGAGCCCCAGGGCTGGTTCAGGTCGGTGATGACCCTTGCGCCGATGCCACGCCCGTTGATGTCCCAGGTGTGCGCCCCCTCCACCTCGCCACAGACGCGAACGCAGCGCTGGCAGAGGATGCAGCGGTTGTGGTCGTTCACGAACCGCTCGTGCGAAGCGTCGACCGGAAGCTTCGGGTGCCGGTACGGCACCGTCAGGTGCGTCACGCCGAGGTCGTGCGCGAGGTTCTGAAGCTCGCAGTGCCCGTTCGAGACGCAGACGGCGCAGACGTGGTTTCGTTCGGAGAAGAGGAGCTCGATGATCGTCCGGCGGTAGCTCTTCAGACGCTCGGAGTCGGTGACGACCTCCATCCCCTCGGCGACGGTGTTCACGCACGCCGCGAGGAGACGGTGAGACCCCTTCACCTCGACCACGCACATGCGGCACGCGCCGACCGGCGTCAGGCCGTCGAGATTGCACAGGGTGGGGATTTCGATCCCGTTCTGCCGGGCCGCGTCGAGGATCGTCTCGTCCTCGCGGGCGGAGACGAGCTTGTCGTCTATCGTCAGCGTCTTGATCTTCCCGGACGGCACCCCGGCCGTGGGCTTGACCGGCGGACGGCCGCTCATGCCGCACCTCCCGTGGGCGTTCTGTAGCCCGCACCGCGAGCCTCGGCCTCGGCGATCTTCGTTTCGTACTCCTCGCGGAAGTAATGGAGGGTCGAAAGGACCGGGTTCGGCGCGCTCTGGCCGAGACCGCACAGGCTGGCCGCCTTCACGACCTCGCAGAGGTGCTCGAGGAGCGCCAGCTCCCGCCGGCTCCCCTCGCCCACCGAAATCTGCCGGAGGAGCTCGTACATCTGCGCCGTGCCGACGCGGCAGGGGACGCACTTGCCGCACGACTCTTCCATGCAGAACTCCATGAAGAACTTCGCGACGTCGACCATCGACGACGTCTCGTCCATCACGATCATCCCGCCCGAGCCCATGATCGAGCCCAGCTTCGCGAGCGACTCGTAGTCGCACGGCATGTCGAGGCCCGAGGACGGAATACAGCCGCCCGACGGCCCCCCGGTCTGGACGGCCTTGAACGCCTTCCCGTCGGGGATGCCCCCGCCGATCTCGAAGATGATCTCCCTGAGCGACATCCCCATCGGCACCTCGATGAGACCCGTGTTCGTGATCGCGCCCGCAAGCGCGAAGACCTTCGTCCCGCGGCTTTTCGGCGTGCCGATCTTCGCGAACCACTCGGGGCCGTTCCTGAGAATGGTGGGGATGTTGGCGATCGTCTCGACGTTGTTGATGAGCGTCGGGTGGCCCCACAGCCCCGATTCCGCCGGGTACGGCGGCCGGGGTCGGGGAGTTCCGCGCCCCCCTTCGACGGAAGCGATGAGGGCCGTCTCCTCACCGCAGACGAACGCCCCGGCGCCGAGGCGGATGTCGACGTTGAAGCTGAACGTCGTCCCGCCGATGTTCGCGCCGAGCAGGCCCATCTTCTCGGCCTGCTTGATGGCGAGCTTGAGGCGCTTGATGGCGAGCGGGTACTCGGCCCGCACGTAGACGAAGCCCTGCTGCGCGCCGACCGCGTAGGCGCCGAGGGCCATCCCTTCGAGGATGCGGTGCGGGTCGCTCTCGAGGACCGCGCGGTCCATAAAGGCGCCCGGGTCGCCCTCGTCGCCGTTGCAGATGACGTACTTCTTCGTGCCGTGGGCCTTCGCGACGGTCGCCCACTTCAGCCCGGTCGGATAGCCCGCGCCCCCGCGGCCCCGAAGGCCCGAGCGGGTGACCTGCTGAACGACGCCGATCGGCGTCATCGCGGTCAACGTGTCGATTAGCGCGAGGTAGCCGTCGGCCGCGATGTACTCCTCGATCCTCTCCGGGTCGATCCGTCCGCAGTTCTCGAGGACGATCTTCTGCTGCCGGGCGAAGAACGGCGCCTCCAGGTCCCCCTGTATCCGAGCGACCGGCACCTCGCCGAGAGCGTCGACGATGGCGGGCGCGTCCTCGGGCGTCACCCCCTGGTAGAGGACCTTCTCGTCCTCGAGCACGACGAGAGGGCCGGCAGCGCAGAGGCCCATGCAGCCGACGCCACGGACCTTGCAGCAGTCCTTTTTCCCTTTTGCCTCGACGGCCTTCTCGAGCTCTTCCTTGACCTTGTCGCTCTGGAGCGAAAGACAGCTCGCCGCCACGCAGACGTTGATCTGGTGGGAGAGGGCGTCTTTCGCCTCCTTCTCGGCCTGGGAGATCTGGGCGAGGTCTTCAATGCTGATCATGGGTCATCCACCTCTCGACCTTCGCCACGATCTGCGCCGGCGTCAGCTTGGCGGCCACCGCGCCGTCGAGGACGGCGGCGGGGGCCAGCCCGCAGGAGCCGATGCATCGGGCCGTCAGGACGGAGACCTCTCCGTCGGGCGACGTGGTTCCGGACTTCAGGTCGAACTTCTTCTCAAGGACGTTCATGATCTGGTCGGCCCCCTTGATGTAGCAGGCCGTGCCGGTACAGACGACGCAGGTGTGGCGGCCCTGCGGCTTGAGAGTGAAGAAGTTGTAGAACGTCGCAACGCCGTAGACCTTCGAGAGGGGAACCCGCAGCTCCGTCGCCACCATGCGGAGAACGTCCTCCTCGAGAAAGCCGTAGGACTCCTGAGCGCTGTGGAGCGCCTCGATGAGCGCATGCGCCTTGTGCCCGTGCCGCCGCATGGTCGCCTCGACGAGGCGCCAGCGGTTGTCCCTCGGCGCGGGGGCTCCCTTCGCAGGTTCCGGTGTCATGTTTCTCCTCCACCCCGAAAGACGAAACCGGCGGCCCCGCAGGGGCCGCTGTCAGCGTTCAAATCCGGGGGAAATCACGTCCGAAAGGTTAGCACGCGACCTCGTCTCACCGTCTGTAAGACGATCGAATCGTCCTTTTGTGAACACTGCCAGTTGAGCTAGACTGTACGATTCCAAATCGGCCACGCCAGCGGAGCTTGCATGCGGGTATTTCTGCCCGCCAGCCCTTCGCCTCGCCGCCCGAACCCGCGGCCGGTGAGAGAGATCTCCGGCGCATTCCGGACCGGCCTGGCCGGCGCACCGCGCCGGTCGCGGGGCGTACACTGATTAGCCTCTCGAGGATCATGTGACGATGTCCCTCCCCTTCGAAGAGCTTCCCCGGCTCCTCGTCGCCGCACTCGGCGGTCTGGCTGTCGGCGTGGAGAGGGAGGACTCGGCGAGGGCCTCGGTCGGCATCAAGCGCTTCGCGGGCGTCCGGACGTTCCTGCTCCTCGGGCTCGTCTCCGGCATCGCCGCCGAGCTCTCGGCCGCCGGAGCTGTGGTCGCGGGGCCGCTTCTCTTCGCCGCCGCCGCGCTCCTCGTCGTCTCCGCGTTCACCATCCACGCCCTCGCGGGCGACCTCGACGCGACGACGGAGGTGGCCGCGCTCGCCGTCCTCGGCTCCGGCTGGCTGTCGGGCTCGGGCAGCATCGTCCTCGGGAGCGCCCTTGCCGCCCTGACCGCCCTCGTCCTGGCCGAGAAGACCTGGATGCATTCGGTCGTCGAGCGGCTCCGCTCCGAGGAGATCTCCGCCGGGGCCCGTTTCGCCGTCCTCGCCCTCGTCGTCCTGCCGATCCTCCCTGCCGGCCCGTTCGGCCCGGCACCCGGAATCCGGCCGCAGGAGCTCTGGACACTGATCCTGGTCTTCTCGGGCATCGGGTTCGTCGGATACGTCGCGGTGCGTTGGGCCGGCCCGAAGAAAGGCTGGGGCCTGGCCGGCCTTCTCGGGGGTCTCGTCTCCTCGACCGGGGTCACACTCACGTTCTCACGCGAGAGCCGGAACGCGGGGGCTCATGGCGCGCCGCTCGCCATCGGCGTCGTCGCCGCCTGCTCGCTCGTCCCGTTCCGGGTCGCGATCCTCGCCGGGATCCTCAGTCCCGCGATCGGGCGTGAGGTGCTCCCTCTCCTCTCGCTACCGATGGTCGCAGGGCTGGCAGCGCTCCTCCTCCTGCTGCGCCGGCCGGCCGAATCCGCGTCGGCGTCGGGGCCCGGGAACCCCCTTCGGCTCGCCCCCGCCCTTCAGATGGTCGCCGCCTTTCAGGTCGTCCTCTACGCCGTCCACGCGGCCCGGAGCGCCTTCGGCTCGCACGGGCTCCTCGCGTCCTCGGCCCTCGCGGGCCTCGTCGACGTCAACGCCCTCATCTACTCGATGTACAAGCTCGGGCAGGAGACGACCGGAGCGTTTCTCGCCGCGCGGGCGCTCGCGGTCGGCGTCCTTGCAAACACTCTCCTGAAGTTCGCGATGGTCGTCGTTTTCGGCACGGGCACGTTCCGTCGCCTCGCCGGAGCCGGCCTCGTCGCCCTCTCCATCGCGAGCCTGGCCGGCCTCATCCTCTACTGAACCGCCCGCCGCCCCTCCGGGTACGCGGCGGGTGACAATGCCGACGCCCGGCGACGAAATGCGCCGGCTCACGCCTCGAGAAAGGGCCGCGATGACCGACTCGCCTCTCTCCCGCCGCCAGCTCCTCGGAACGGCCGCACTCGCCGGCGCCTCCGCGCTCCTCTCGCGGGACCTCGCCGCACAGGCTCCCGCGGCGTCCCCGTCGCCTTCGCGAAACGGATTCGTCATCGTCACCTCCGCCAACGGCCTCGAGGCCGCAAAGGCCGCACGCCAGGCGCTCATCCAGGGAAAGGACCCCCTCGACGCTGCGATCGCCGGCGTCAACGTCGTCGAGCTCGATCCGGACGACGTCACCGTCGGGTATGGCGGAATCCCGAACGAGGACGGCGTCGTCGAGCTGGACGCGGCGGTCATGGACGGACGGACGATGAGGGCCGGCGCGGTCGCGGCGCTGACCGGCGTGAAGACGCCGTCGAAGGTGGCACGCCTCGTCATGGAGCGGACCGACCGCGTCTTCCTCGTCGGCGCGGGCGCCCGCCGGTTCGCGACGGCCCACGGCTTCCCCGACGAGAACCTCCTGACGGAGAAGAGCCGGAAGATCTGGCTCTACTGGAAGGACCGGCTCTCCGACCTCGACGACTGGATCGAGGCGGCCCGCGATGCCGAGGATCCGGAAGTGAAACGGTTCCTCGAGAAGTACGGCGCCGGACTCTTCCGTCCGCAAGGGACGATCCACCTGTCGGTCCGCTCGGCGAAGGGGGACCTCGCCGGCGTCACGACGACTTCGGGCCTCTTCTTCAAGATCCCGGGGCGCGTCGGTGACTCGCCGGTCATCGGGGCCGGCCTCTACTCGGAGAACGGAGTCGGATCGGCCGGCTCGACGGGCCGCGGCGAGGCGAACCTCCTCACCTGCGGCTCGCACACCGTCGTCGAATACCTCCGCGACGGCCTGGCACCGGAAGAAGCCTGCCTGCGCACCCTGAAGAGGATCGCCGAGAAGACGCACCTCGTTCCGCGCCACCGCGACGGAAAAGGGCGCCCCACGTTCAACGTGAACTTCTACTGCGTCGACGCGGCGGGTCGTGCCGCCGGAGCCGCCCTCTGGAGCGAATCGAAGTACGTCGTCGGCGACGCCGACGGCGTGCGTATTCTCGACAGCGCCTTCCTCTACAAGAGAGACACCTGAAGGCGTTCCCGGGACGT
>DIAY01000168.1:0-643 GCA_002414905.1 Holophagales bacterium UBA5066
AACATCTTCCGCAAGCTCGAGGAGAAGGGGTTCACGGGCCGCCTCGACGAGGCCGAAGCCGCCTCGGTCGCCGCCCTCGACGCCGCTCACCTCGACGACGGTCTCTGGGACGTGGTGAGGACCTGCGGCCGCACGCTCGAGACCTTCGAAAAGGCGGCCGAGACACTCGAGGTCTCGCTCCTCGTGCGTCACGCGCTCGCCGTCGGCACGGCCTTCCACCATCTCTACCACACGCACCCGATCCTCCAGGCGGAGAACGACGAGAGCCGCAGGGCACGGCGCGCCGCGCTCCAGCTCGTCCATTCCACGCTCGACGACGTCCTCGGCGTCCTCGGCGTCCCGATTCCGGAGAGGATGTAGTGCTCGCGGGAGCCGCCGTCCGCCTCCGCCCCGCGAAGTCCGACGACCTCGAGTGGCTCGTGGCCGCCTGCGGGAAACCGTCGGCCTTCGGAGAGTTCGAGCCCTTCTTCATCGGAGAGGCCGAGAGCCTCCGCCGCAGGTTCGATCAGGACGGCCTCCTCGCCGAGGATTTCACCCGCCTCGTCATCGAGGATCGCTCGGGACGGCGCGTCGGCCTCGCCGGCGTCGACGAGGTCGACCTCCACTCCCGCGTCGCCCGGATCTCCGCGACGATCCTCGAACC
>DIAY01000168.1:866-3155 GCA_002414905.1 Holophagales bacterium UBA5066
GTCGAGGAGGGGGTCCTTCGGAGCCGCGTCTTCGCGCACGGCCAGAGGCACGACGTCGTCGTCCTGGGGCTCCTCTACGACGACTGGTCGCGCCGCTCCACCGACTCGCTCCCGATCTGACCCGCCAGGCGCGCCACGGCCTCAGGAGGCTCGCAGCTCCACGTCGGCCCGGAAGCGCCCGACCTCGTCCTCGAGCGAGCCGGCGAGCGTCTCGAGCGCCGCGGTGGCATCGTCGACGGACGAGGCCGACGCGAGCGTCTCGTGGCTCATCGCCTCGACCTCCGTGAGGAGGGAAAGGAGCCGGTGGCTGTCGGCGGTCTGGCGTCCGACGGCGTCCTGGATGTCGCGCATCAGTCCGACCGACCGCTCGGCCGCGACGGCGATCTGCCCGGCGGCTCCTTTCTGTTCCTGGACCGTTCTCTCGACGAATCCGGCGAGGTCGCGGACGCGGCCGACGAGCTCTCGTATCCGTTCGGCCTCCCGCGTATTCCGTTTCCCCTCCTCGGCAAGCGCCCGGAGCCCCTCGCGCACCTCCGCGACGGAGGCGGCGGTACCCGCCACCGTGGCCGCCTGGGCCCGGGAGACTTCCCGGATCGCCGATACGGCCTCCTCGGCCTGCGCCGCAGCGGCCTCGATGGATGCGAGCGCGTCTCCCGCCCGCGTGGCCGTCTCGACGCCCCGCTTCACGAGACGCCCTTCCTCGTCCGCGGCGGCCAGGGCGGCGTCGACCTCGTCCCGCATCCCCGAGACGTGGCCGCCGATGCCGCGGGCGCCCTCGGACGTCCGCTCCGAAAGGCGCCGGATCTCGGTGGCGACGACCGAGAATCCGCGGCCATGCTCCCCGGCCCGAGTCGCCAGGAACGAGGCGTTCAGGGCGAGGAGGTTCGTCTGGCGGGCGATTCCCTCGATCATCTCGAGGATTCGTCCCACCTCCCGGGAGCGGGCCTCGACCCGCCCCACGGCTTCCCGGACCGTCTCGGCCGACGCACGAATCGCCGCCACGGAATCCCGCGCCTCATCGACGACGGCCCGGCCCGACCTCGCTTCCGTCGCGACGTGGGCCGCGTGCTCCGTCGCCTCGCGCGCCGAACCGAGGACGCTCCCGAGCGCCTCCTCGCTTCGGATCGAGGCCTCCGCAAGCTCCTCGGCCCGCTTCGCCAGGGCGCTCAGCGTCCCGTCGAGAACGGCGGCACCTTCGGCGAGAGACACAGCCGCGTTCGCTCCTTCCGTCGACCCGGACAGGAGCCCCTCGGAGCGCGCGAGAAGCTGGGTGAGGGAGCCGTCCACCTCCGCGACGGCCGCGGCGGTCTCCTCGGATCCGGCGGCAAGAGTCTCGACGCTCTCGGCGATGGCGCGGATCGTGGCGTCGAGCCCTCCGACGGCGGAGGCGGCGCTTGCGAGCCGGGCCCGCTCCTGCGCGGCGCGTTCCCGGTTCCGGATCGACGCGGCGCGCAGGACCGAGACCTGGCGGCTGAGCTGCGCGTGCTCGCGTTTCACCGAGGAGAGCAGCTGCGCACCTCGGCTGGTGACAGCGTTGAGGCGCCGTCCAATCCGTCCCGCGAGATCGCTTCCCTCCGGGGCTCTTGCGGCGAAGTCTCCTTCGGCCATCTGGCGGGCCGAGTCGAGGGCGCGGGAGAGGCGGGCGACCGGCCGCTGCGAGAGGACCGCGACGAGCGTCCCGGTGACGAGACCGGCAAAGGCCGAGGACGCCAGCCCGACGTCCAGGACGACAGCCCGTTCCAGAGGGTTGCCGAATCCCGAGGCTGCCCAGGCCGCGGCGAACGACACGGCGGCTCCGGCGGTGAAAGCGACCCCGCCGGCCGCCAGGGACAGGGTCAGGACGAGGCGGCCGGGCTCCTCTTGCACCACGACATCGAGTCTAGTCCAGCCCGTTCAGCGCGGCGAGGCACGCACCTGCGCCGCCGCCGCCACGGCGTCGAGCGGCGGGTACGCTGAAGCGGAGCCGGCCGCACGCACGGAAAGGACCTCTGCCAGCTCCTGCGCCGGGTAGAGGCGGACCGTGAGGACGACCCTCCGTCCCGCGCACCCGCTCCTGGCGAGAGCGGCCTCGGTGACCGCTCCGTCGAGCAGCGTGATGACCTCTCCTTCGTCGGTCCTGAGGACGGGAAGGTGCCGCTCGTCGAGGACCGGCGTGTCGGGGAAAAGCCGGGCGAGGGCACAGCGGAGACAGAACACCTCTCCGGCCACCTCCTGGACGACGGGCAGGTCCGCGAAGGCTGGTGCCCCGGGCGGCAGGCCCTTGAACGCGAGCCCGGCCGCGAGCCCGGC
>DIAY01000168.1:3303-9444 GCA_002414905.1 Holophagales bacterium UBA5066
CCCGGCCGCGAGCCCGGCCGCGAGAAGACCTGCAACCACCAGTCCCATCCGTACGCCCCGCGTCGCCCTTCGCCGTGGAGAAGCCGTGCACCCCACCCGCCGAACCAGCCGGGCCCTCACCTCGTCCGGAAGCCGGTCGACCGTCCGGGCTCCCTGCAGGGCCGCGTTCCTCGTCTCGGCCTCCCGGCGCAGAGAGGCGCATCCGGCGCAGCCCTCGAGGTGCGCGAGAAGGCTCGCGGCCGTCGCGACGTCGAGCTCGTCGTCGCAAAGTGCCTCGATGAGGGGTTCGGAGGCTTCACAGTCCATCGCGGCGGCCCCGAAAGGAGCCCTCCAGAAAAGACTAACGTCGCCGCAGCACGCGGTATTCCGGTGCGCCGGACGCACCGACGCTCCCCGGTTTCGAGGCGAGCCGCGTCCGGCCGGGAGTCTCCCCTGCATCGAAATAGCCCCTGCGCCGCCCGTACGAGAGGAGGGCTTCCTCGAGAAGCCTTCGGCCGCGGTAGAGACGGGACATCACCGTCCCGAGAGGGATCTCGAGGATATCGGCGACCTCCCGGTACGAGAAGTCCTGGAGGTCCGCGAGCTCGACGACGATCCGGAAGTCTTCGGGGAGTGCACCGAGCGCCCGGGCGACGTCGCCGTCGAGCGTCCGGTCGAGCAGGTCGTCCTCGGGCGTCACCGCCGGCGGCGTGACGTCCTCCAGGGCGGACTCGAAGGTCGTACCGCCCCGTTCGAGATCGACCTCGCGAGGGCCGGCCTTGCGCTGCCTGTAACCGTTGATGAACCCGTTCTTGAGGATCCGGAAGAGCCAGGCCTTCAGGTTCGTCCCTTCCCGGAAGCTGTCGTAATGGGCATACGCCCGCAAGTAACTCTCCTGCAGGAGGTCTTCCGCGTCCTGCCGGTTGCGGGTCAGGCGCAAGGCTGTGCCGAATAGGGCGTCCGCGTACGGAAGGTCTCCGGAGCGAAAGTCCCACGCCTTCGGTGCCGTGCTGTGGCGGAAGCGAAACAGGGCCATCGATTCTTCAACGCCCGAGGACATCCCGCGGATTTCCCGGAAAACGGTAGAGCCCCGGCGTCGCGCCGGGGCCCCCGTGCGTCCGGGCCCCGAGGGCCCGGCGGATCACTTCCCCTGGAGAAGGAAGGCGATGACGAGCGTGTAGATGACGAGGGACTCGATGAGGACGAGACCGAGGAACGCGATGCCGCGGATCTGGCCCGCGGCGCCGGGGTTGCGGGCCATGCCGTCGCAGGCCGCCACGACGGCGCGCCCCTGGGCGGTCGCGCCGGCGGTGGCGCCGATCGCGAGGACGAGGGCCGCCGAGAGGTGGCCCCAGCCCGCTCCGGCGCTCGTCACCTTGGCGACGTCCTGCGCGAAGGCGAGGTTCGGGAGCAGGAAGGCGAGGCCGGCGACCGCGACGGCGGGAAGAATTTTCTTGATCATTTCGTTCTGGCTCCTTTCGGGTTCGGAAGTCGGAATCAATGCTCGTGGGCGATGGCGCCCCCGATGTAGACGGCGGTCAGGAGCGTGAAGACGTAGGCCTGAAGGAAGGATCCGAAGATCCCGAGCGCGTTCATCGGCATCGGGACGAGAAGAGGCACGAGCTCGACGAACTGGTTCGTCGCCGTGTGCTCTCCGTAGATGTTGCCGAAGAGACGCATCGCCAGGGAGAGGGCGCGGGCGAAGTTCCCGATCATCTCGATCGGAAAGACGAGTATGGCCAGCGCCGCGCTCGGCCCGGCGAACGTCTTCAGGTAGCCGATCGGCCCGTGCGCGCGGATCCCCGCCGCGTTGAAGAAGACGAGACAGGAGAGCGAGAGGGCGAAGGTCGTGTTCAGGCTCGACGTCGGCGGCTGGAGGACGAAGATCTGGCCGACGAGGTTGGAAACGACGATGAAGAAGAAGAACGCCCCGACGACGGGGAGGTACTTCTCGCCCGTATGGGGGATATTTTCCTTGACGAGGTCCCTGAGGAACTCGACGAAGACCTCCAGGACGTTCTGGGCGCCGGACGGCGCGTCCTTCACGAACTTCCTCGAGAGGATCGGCAGGGCGACCGCGAAGAGGAGGAGGACGAGGAGCGCCATGATCACGTGATCGGGCACCCACCCGATCGGCGCGCCGTGTCCGTGCTCCAGCGGCGCGATTCCGGCAATGTGGATCCCGCCGATCGTCACGCCGTGGAGCCACCAGGACGGCGCATTCTCCGGAGATCCGAAGATCGCCGTCAGAAGGGCGTTGACCGGGCCGAACAGGATCGAGTAATGGTGCTGCATCTCACCCCCGGGGGGCTCCGTCTTCCTCGTTCTGGGTATCGGACCGGCCGGCCGCGGCGCCCCGGAACCCCTCGACGAAGACCCCGAAGACGACCGCGGAGAGCCCTCCGAGGAGCCACGGGATCTCGTCCGGAAAGAGGCGAACCGAACCGAAGACCGCGAGCCCCACGAAGGCGTAGCGGAGGAGGGTGCGGAGCGCGAACTTTCCGTCGATCCGGGCCGTCGCCCGTGGACGGGGAACCAGAAGTCTCCCGGCCACGTCCGACAACCAGAGACCGGAGACGATAGCCACGGCAGCTCCGGCCGTCAAGGCACAGGCCTCGCGGAACCGCCCGAGGGCGCCGAGCGCCAGGACGGCGAGAACGGCAATTGCGGTCGCAAACCGGAAGATCCGCCTCTCCGACGGAGGGAGGGCGAGGTTCACGGCTCGATTCCCCCGGGTCCGGAACCGGGCCCCGCCGGTGGCCCGGGCGTCCCTTCCAGCTTCACCGATTCCCGGAGGAGCTGCCGGATTCCGCCCAGAAAGCCGAGGATGCCGAGGACGGCCGTGGCTGCCGGGAAGCTCCCGAGCCACCGGTCGAGCAGCCAGCCCAGCCCGCCGCCCGCCGCGAGGCAGGCAGGGAGGACCCAGCCGAAGCTCAGCACGTCGCCCAGGAGGCGGAGGTTCGGGTCGGGCTCCCTCCGCGGCTGGGTCACGTCTCTCCTACGGGAGGAGGCAGGCCTTGGCGAGCGCCACGAGCGGCTGAGGCATCACGCCGATGGCAAGCGTCCCCACGAAACAGAGTCCGACGGCTATGGCAACCGCGGGCTCCTCGCGCCAGCGCACCTCTCCCTCCCCTTCCACGAAGTACATCGCCCTCACGATGCGGAAGTAGTAGAAGAGAGAGACGGCCGACATCAGGACACCGAGAAGCGCCAGCGCCGGCCAGCCCGCCTTGACTGCGGCCGAGAAGAGAAAGTATTTCCCGATGAACCCGGCCGTCGGCGGGATGCCGGCCAGGGAGAGGAGGAAGACGACCATCGCCCCGGCAGCGAAGGGGTTCCTCTTCCAGAGACCGTTGAAGTCGTCGACGCTCTCGCTCGCATAGCCTTTCGCCTCCAGGAGGACCACGAGACCGAACGCCCCGAACGTCATCAGGAGGTAGGCCGAGAGGTAGATCATGACGGCCCAGAGGCCGAACGAATCCGGCTGCCCCGCCGCGCCGCCAGCCTTGTAGGCGAGGAGGCCGAGGAGGGCGTACCCGGCGTGCCCCACGGAGGAGTAGCCGAGGAGGCGCTTCACGTTCTTCTGCATCAGGGCACCGACGTTTCCGATGACCATCGTCAGAGCGGCCGACGCCGCCAGGATCGGCGCCCAGTCGTCGGCGCGGGGGCCGAAGCCGGCGAAGAAGATGCGGGCGAAGATCGCGTAGGCCGCGATCTTCGGGCCGACCGCGAAGAAGGCCGAGATCGGCGTGGGCGCCCCTTCGTAGACGTCGGGCGCCCAATAGTGGAACGGCGCCGAGGCGATCTTGAAAAGCATGCCGCACGCGGTGAGGACGACGCCGACCATCAGCAGGTCCGAGCGGGGCGAGGCCGTCAGCGCCGCGGAGACCCCGGCAAGGCTCAGCGTCCCCGTCGTGCCGTAGACGAGGGAGAGGCCGTAGAGGAGGACGCCGGACGAGAACGCGCCCAGGACGAAGTACTTCGCCGCGGCCTCGACCGACTTCGTCTCCCGCTTGAAGTAGCCCGCCAGAACGTACTGCGAGAGCGCCATCAGCTCGAGGGCGATGTAGATCGACACCAGGTGCGTCCCCGACGCCATGAAGAGCATGCCGACCGTCGAGAAGAGGAGAAGGGCGTAGTACTCGCCTCCCGGGTAGGGCGACGTCCCGACGAAGCGCAGCGAGAAGAGGATCGTCACCGCGGCCGCCAGTAACGTCAGGACCTTGAAGAAGATGCCGAACCCGTCGAGGGTGAACATCCCGCCGAAGGCGGTGCGCGGGAGGGCCCCGGAGAACGAGACGGCCACCGGGATCAGGGCCGCGGTGACGGCGAGCGACGCGAGCGACGCCCACGCGAGCGCCTTCTCCTTCTCCCGCTTGACCACCGTCGCCCAGAGGAGGATCCCGAGCGCGAGCTCGGTCAGGACGAGCTCGGGCAGGATGACCAGCAGGTCCGAGAGCGGGAACGGGAGGGCCACGGTTCAGTTCCCCTTGACGATGGCCGCCGGGTCGACTCCCGCGGGGAGAACGGCGGGGGAGACCGGAGCGGCGGCGGAAGCGGTCATCCGCACCCCGGCGCCCCGAGCCTTCTCGACCGCTGCGACGATCTTCGCCGAGGCCGGCGCGGTCATCGCGAAGAAGGGCTTCGGGTAGACGCCGATCCAGACGCACGCGACGATGAGCGGAGCGAGTGTGAGGACCTCGCGAAGGTTCACGTCCTGAAGGCCCTTGTTCTCCTCGTGCTTCAGCTCGCCGAAGAAGACGCGCTGGTAAAGCCAGAGCATGACGGCCGCGCCGAGGACGACGCCGAGGCTCGCCAGAAGCGCCCACTTCCAGTCGGCCAGGAACGCGCCGACGAGGATCGTGAATTCGCCGACGAAGCCGTTCAGGAGCGGCAGGCCGATCGAGGCGAGCAGGATGATCATGAAGAGGGTCGCGTAGACCGGCATGACCTGCGAGATCCCGCCGAAGTCGACGATCTGCCGGGTGTGCCGGCGCTCGTAGATGATCCCGACGAGAAGGAAGAGCCCGCCCGTCGAGAGACCGTGGTTGATCGACTGCAGGACGCCGCCCTGCATCCCCGCCTGGTTGAACGCGAACAGGCCGAGCATCACGAACCCGAGGTGGGCGACCGAGGAATAGGCGACGAGCTTCTTGATGTCCTTCTGGACCATCGCCACGAGGGAACCGTAGATGATGCCGATGATGGCCAGCACGACGACCGTCAGCTGGACCCACGATACCGAGGCCGCCGACGGGCAGATCGGGAGCGAGAAGCGCAGGAAGCCGTACGTCCCCATCTTCAGGAGGACGCCGGCGAGGATGACCGAGCCCGCCGTGGGGGCCTCGACGTGCGCGTCGGGGAGCCACGTGTGGAACGGGAACATCGGCACCTTGATCGCGAACCCGAGGAAGAAGGCCCAGAAGAGCCAGAGAGAGAGGTCCGCGGGGATCAGCGGGGCGATCTCGTGGAAGTGGAGGATGTCGAACGACGGGGCGTTCCCGAGCCCCTTCCAGCCGAGGAATCCGGTCGTGTTGAAGAAGTAGAGGGCGATGATCGCCAGGAGCATGACCACCGACCCGAAGAGCGTGTACAGGAAGAACTTGATCGCGGCGTAGAGCTTCCTCGGCCCGCCCCAGATCCCGATGAGGAAATACATCGGGACGAGCATGACCTCCCAGAAAACGTAGAAGAGGAAGAAGTCGAGGGCGCAGAAAACCCCGATCATTCCCGTCTCCAGGAGGAGAAGGAATACGTAGTACTCCTTCTCCCTGGTCTTCACCGCGGTGTACGAGCTGTAGATCGAGATGACCGACAGCAGCGTCGTCAGGAGGATCAGCAGCGCCGCGATTCCGTCGACCCCGAGGGAATACCTCACCCCGAGCGAGGGGATCCAGTCGAGGTCCTCGCGGAAGAGGAATCCGGCGGACTCGCGGAAGCCCCGTGCGAACCAGAGCGGCAGGGAGAGGATGAAGGTGGCCCCCGCCACGCCGGTCGCCAGGGCCTTGATCGCGCCCGTCTTCTCCCGCGGGAGGAAGAGGATCGCGAGCGCCCCGGCGGTCGGGAGGAGGATGAGGAGGGAGAGCAGTCCGTTCATTCGGCGTCCTTACTCGTCACGCGAAGATGATGTAGATGCACACGAGGGCGAAGACGCCCGCGGCC
>DIAY01000168.1:9663-10809 GCA_002414905.1 Holophagales bacterium UBA5066
CCGTCGACGAACGTCCTGTCGAACCAGCTCGAGACGTGGGAGAAGCCGACCGTCAGGTGGCGCATCCCGTTCACGACGCCGTCGACGACCCGGGCGTCGATCTCCCAGAGGAGCCGGCCCCCCTTCTTCACGAGGCCGTTCACGAAGACCGCCTCGTAGAACTCGTCGACGTAGTACTTGTTGCGCATCCAGCGGTAGGCGTTCGGGAAGGCGGCGACGATCCTGGCCGGATGGGCGAACGGCGCCGAGCCCTTGTAGAACAAGCCCGCAGCGAGAAGGATGCCGGCAACGGCGATCCCGATGGAGGCGAGCATCAGGGTCCACTCGAGGGAATGCGAGGCCTCGTGAGCGTGGGGCGTCCAGCCGGCGGGGAGGGCTGGGAACGCCGGCTCGAGGAAGGCCTCGAGGCGGTTCCCGCCCGGGACGAGGAAGTCCGGGATGCCGATATAGCCCGCGACGACCGCTCCCGCCGCCAGGACGTAGAGCGGAATCGTCATCGTCCGGGGCGATTCGTGGATCTTCTCCCAGGTCTCCTTCGGCCCCCGATACTCGCCGTAGAAGGTCATCTTCAGGAGCCGGAACATGTAGAAGGCCGTCAGTCCCGCGGTCAGCGCCGCGAGCGCCCAGAGGACCGGATGACCCCTGAGGAACGTCTCGCTGAGGATCTGATCCTTCGAGAAGAACCCGGAGAAAAACGGCACCCCGGAGATCGCGATCGTCGAGACGAGCATCGTCCGGAAGGTATGCGGAATCTTCTTTCGCAGGCCTCCCATCGCCGTCATCTCCTGCTCGCCCGAGAGGGCGTGGATGACCGAACCGGCGCCGAGGAAGAGGCAGGCCTTGAAGAAGGCGTGGGTGAAGACGTGGAACATCCCCGCGCCGAACGCGAGGACGCCGCATCCGAGGAACATGTACCCGAGCTGCGAGACGGTGGAGTAGGCGAGGACCCTCTTGATGTCGGTCTGCGCGAGGCCGATCGTCGCGGCCATGAACGCCGTGATGCCGCCGATGACCGCGACGACGAACGAGGCGTCGTGCGTCAGCAGACCCCAAACGGAGGGGTTCTCGCCCAGAGTCTTCAGCGCCCACTCGTGGGAGATCCGGAAGAAGACGTTGCAGCGCGCGACCATGTAGACGCCCGCGGTG
>DIAY01000012.1:0-12032 GCA_002414905.1 Holophagales bacterium UBA5066
ACGCTCGATTTCGACGCCCTCCTCTGCGCGCACCGCCCCCGGTTCACCGGCGGCAAGGACGCCATCCGGGCCAAGCTCGCCTGGCTCCGCGAGCTGGAGGGGCGGGTGCGGGAGTCCCGGGCGAAGGGGCGGTCGGTCCGGCGCATCGTCCGCGAGCTGGGGATCGAGCCCTCCTCGTCCTTCTACACGCTCACCTTCGGAGACGTGACCACCGCGAACCTGGTCCGGTCGATTCTCGATCGCCCGAATGTCCGCACCGAGGTTGCGAGGGCACTGGCTTCCCGGGACTGAGGACCGGCGTCTGGTCTCGCCGCAGAGGACATGGCTACCCACTCCCCTACCTCTGTAACATCTCCTGATCCCCTCGGGCGGGGCTCCCCCCCAACTCAGGGAATCGCGGAGGGCTGACGACGTGAAGGCCGACTCGAAGCGCTGGACGCAGGTCGAAGCGTCGCGGTTCCCTCACGAGAAGGAAGCCCTCGACTACGTTCGGGACGCCCTCCCCGACCACGAGCCGTACCGGGCCTGGTCGAACCTCGAGTTCGTGGCGAAGGACGGGTCGATCAACGAGGTCGACGCGCTCGTCCTGACGCGCAAGGGGCTCTTCGTCGTCGAGATCAAGGGCCGGGGCGGGCGCCTCTCCGGCGACGCCGGCACCTGGGCCTGGAAAGTCGATCGCCGCGAGATCGTCATCGACAACCCCCTCTACCTCGCCAACACCAAGGCGAAGCGCCTGAAGGAGCTTCTCCGGAGCCAGCGGGCCCTCGAGAAGCACCCCGTCCCCTACGTCCACGCCCTCGTCTTCTGCTCCGCGAAAGACCTCTCCGTGAAGCTCTCGCCCGAGGGGCGAACCCTCATCTACGGCCGCGACGAGCTGACCGATCTTCCGGGCATCCGCGCCTTTCTCACCGAGACCCGGCCGGAAGAGATGGCCGATTCGAAGTTCCGTCCCGTCGACGCCAGCCTCGCCCGCGCCCTCACCCGCGCCGTCGAGGAAGCAGGCATCCGGCCCTCCCAGCGCTTCCGTCGCGTCGGCAGCTACAAGCTCGGCGACCTCCTTCTCGAAGGGCGGCACTTCCAGGACTTCCTCGGCACCCACGACACCCTCCCGAACGAGTACCGGCGCGTTCGCATCTACGGCGTGCCGACGGCCGAGCCGCTCGCACGCGACTCGATCGCCCGAGCGGCCAAGCGGGAGTACCAGCTCCTTTCCTCGGTCGAGCACACGGGAATCCTGAAGGTCCTCGACTACGTTCAGCACGATCTCGGCCCGGCGCTCCTCTTCGAGCACCTCCCGGGCGCCGTCCGTCTCGACCACTACCTCGCCGAGCGCGAGAACGGCCTCTCCTTCTACGCCCGGCTCAAGATCCTCCGTCAGGTCGCCGAGGCCCTCCAGAACGCTCACGAGCACCGCCTCTCGCACCGCGCCCTCGGCCCCCAGAGCCTCCTCGTTCTGGACCCCGAGGCCCCGGAGCCGAAGGTCAAGCTCTTCAACTGGCAGACGGGTCTGCGCGAGGCCTCGAGCGCCACCAGCCGGGGCGTGACCGGCACCGAGCACATCACCGAGCTCGTCGACGACGCCGCGGGCGTCTACATCGCTCCCGAGGCCCGAACGGACCCTTCCGCCGAAGGCCCCCTTCTCGACGTCTTCTCCCTCGGCGCTCTCGCCTACCGGCTCTTTTCGGGGGTATCTCCCGCAGAAAGCGCCCTCGAGCTTCCCCGAATCCTCGCCGAGGGGCAGGGACTCAACCTCGCGGCCGCAGCCGACGGCGTCTCCGAAAGCCTCCGCCGCCTCGTGCGGGATGCCACCCACCCCGAGGTCACCAGCCGCCTCGGGTCGGCGGGAGAGTTCCTGGAGGGGCTCAACGCCGTGGAGGAGGAGCTGACCCGCCCCTCCGACGGCTCGATCGCCGACCCCGACTCCGCGAGATCCGGCGATCGCCTCCAGAAAGGCTTCACCGTCGTTCGCCGTCTCGGGACCGGCTCAACGGCCCTCGCGCTCCTCGTGACCCGCGAGAGCGACCGCAAGCCTCTCGTCCTGAAGCTGGCCCTGAACGCCGACCTCAACGCCCGCCTCGAGGCCGAGGCCGAGGTCCTCCGCAAGCTCAGCTTCCCGGGGGTCGTTCGCTGCGTCGACGTCGTCGAGCTCTACGGGCGGGTCGGCCTCGTCCTCGACCAGGCCGGAGACCTCACGCTCGCCCAGCGGCTCCGGGTCGACGGCCGGCTTCCGCTCGACCTCCTCCAGCGTTGGGGCGAAGACCTCCTCAAGGCCGTGGCCTACCTCGAGGAAATGGGCGTCCCCCACCGCGACCTCAAACCCGACAACCTCGGCATCGCCCGCGCCGGCAAGGAAGACGCCCTCCACCTCGTCCTCTTCGACTTCTCCCTCTCCCGCGCGCCGCTCGAGTCGATCCACGCCGGAACGCGCCCCTACCTCGAGCCGTTCCTCGCCGAGAGGAAGCCCCGCCGGTGGGACCTCGCCGCCGAGCGCTATGCCGCCGCCGTCACGCTCCACGAGATGGCCACCGGCTCGCACCCCGTGTGGGGCGACGGCCGGAGCGACCCCGCCTCGCTCACCTGCGAGGCCTCGATCGACGCCGACCACCTCGAGCCCTCGGTAAAAGAGCCCCTCGAGGCCTTCCTCCGCAAAGCGCTCCGCCGCAGCCACCGCACCCGATTCGACAACGCCCAGGAGATGCTCTGGGCCTGGCAGAAATCCTTCGCCGACGCGGCAAGGCCTGCTCTCACCACCGGCCACGACGAAGAAGTCGACGTCGCCGCCCTCGTCGCCGCAGCCCGCCTCGACAGTCCGCTCGCCGAGGTCGGGCTCTCGCCCAATTCACTCAGCGCCCTCGACCGGGCCGGCATCACCCTCGTTCGCGATCTCCTCGCCCGTCCACCGAAGCGCCTCGCGCACCTCCGGGGCGCGGGGAGCAAGACCCGTAAAGACATCGTCGACGTCGCCGCGCTCCTCCGCGCCCGGTTCCCCGAGGCGCTCGCAGCCGCCAGGCCGGAGCCCGAGGCAGAACCACAGCCCGATCTCGACCTCCCCGAGGCCTTCAGCGTCGACGCCGTCGTCGGGCAGCTCCTCCCGAAGAAGATTCGGAAAGACGCCACCACCGAGCCCCGGCTCCTCCGCCTCACGCTCGGCCTCGAGCCTCCCACCCGGGTGAAGGCGGGCTCCTGGCCCGCGCAGAACGACGTCGCCCACGAGCTCGGCATCTCGCAGCCACAGGTGAGCCGGACGCTCACGAAGGCCCGCGAGCGCTGGCTGCACAACCGCAACGTCACCCGCGTGAGGGACGACGTTCAGGAAGCCCTCCGCGTCAGCGGCGGCGTCCTCTCGGCCTCCGAGCTTGCGAGCTTCGTCCTCGCGGCCCGCGGGTCGGCTGAAGAGGAGCCCACGCGCACCCGCCACGCCCGCGCCGTCGTCCGCGCCGCCTGGGAGACCGAGAGGGGGATGAAGGAACCGCGCTGGGTCCTGCACCGAAGCGGCGAGCGCATCCTCGTCGCCCTCACCGACGAGCTGGCCTCCTGGGCGGAGCGTCTCGGAAACAAGGCCGACCAGCTCGCCTCCCAGGACCCGCTCCCCTCTCCCCAACGCGTCCTCGAGGCCCTCCAGGCGCTTCCCGCGCCCGCCCTGCCGGCCGAAGTCGAGCCGGTCGCGGGCGCACGCCTCGTCCGCCTCGCCGCCTCCGCCTCCACCGAGGCCGCCGTCTCCAGCCGCATCGAGCTTTATCCTCGCAACCTCCCCGCATCACGCGCCCTCAAGCTTGCCGGCGGCGCCGTCCTCAGCTCGGCCATCCTCACCCCCGAGCAGCTCCAGGAACGCGTTCGCTCGCGCTACCCCGAGGCGCAGCCCCTCCCGGGTCGCCCCGCTCTCGACGACCTCCTCGCCGAAGCGGGCCTCGAGCTGCGCTGGGTGCCGGCGGAGGGAGCCCGGCCGGGCGGCTTCAGTCAGCCAACCATTCCCATCGAGGGCCTCTCCTCGCAGAGCGCCAGCCAGACGACTGCCGGCCGGTCCTCGGCGCCCACGGCCTCGGCCTCCATCGACGGCGATGCCGCCGCCTTCGAGGACCGGCTGAAGCGCACCGCCGAGGCGGGCGGCTATCTCGTCCTGATGGCCTCGCCCCGGCATATCGAGCGTACGGAAGACGCCCTCTGCCGTCGCTTCGGGGCGACGCCTCTCAGCCTCGACCGGGAGCTCCTCGGTGAGATGAAGGAGGCCGCTCGGCAGGCCGGCGCCGACTGGCGCGTCGTCCTCGCCGCCGATGCCGCCGCTCCGGGCACCTTCGACTTCGCCAACCTCCGCTCTCTCGTCGGCATCGCAATACCGAAGGTGGAAGAACGCCTCGCCGCGGCCGCCAGCCCACTCCTCCTCACCTTCCCCGGTCTCCTCGTCCGCTACGACCGCCTCGACCTCCTCGACCGGCTTCGCGACCGCCACACCCGCGCCGGCGCGAAGGGGGCCGCGTGGGTCCTCGTCCCGGCCGACGACCAGAGCGAGCTCCCCGTCCTCGACGGCCGCCCCCTCCCCGTCCTCAGCCCCGCGCAGTACGCCCGCGTGCCGCGCGCGTGGCTCGAGGCGGCGGAGAAAACGTGACCAGGAGCTGCTCCGGGCGGATGCTCCTCACGTCGAGGACCATCGGAACGGAGGCCTGGGTCAGGTTGACGCTCTGAAGGGTGGCGCGGAAGTGGAGGAGCCCTCGGGCGAGCGGCACGTCCTCGAGCTCGCGCTCGACGGTGACCAGGTCGAGGACGACGTAGCAGAAGTAGTCCCGTATCGACGTGTCGCACTTCTCGAGGAATCCGCGGAGCCGGTCCAGGTCGCCCTTCCTCCGCGGAGACGGCGAGAAGTCCGGGAAGAATCGCCGCGCGTGACCGACGACGCTCTCCGTACGAAACGGCGTCGGGCCGAGGTACGCCGCGACGAGGTCCCGGGTCAGCCCCTCGACCCGGCGACGGGCTGCGAGGTCGAGGGTCCCGAGGGCCGGCTTCCCCTCCAGCATGAGCGCGACCTCCGGGTCCGACTCCTCTCCCTTCGATTCCCAGAGGGCGAGCGAGCGTGCCCGAATGAACGCCTCGGGGTGGGTGAGCTGCTCGGCGTGTGGGCTGCCCTGCGCGAAGATCTCGTCGGCCTGACGGAGGTAGCTCTCGGCGCTCCCGTCGCCGGCCATCGCCTCCAGGACCTGGCTCGCGACGAGAAAGGCGCCTCCCTCGAGGTCGTAGAGGATCGCGTGGGAGAGCTCGTGACCGAGGATCGCGCGGAGCTCGCCCGGCCGGAGAGACGAGAGAACCGGCCCCTTGAGGACGACGTGCGCCTCGCCGGGAATCCATGCGAGGAAGGCGTTCATCCCCCCTTCGGCCGCGGGAGCCTGGTAGACCGTCAGGGAATCTCGAGGCCGAGGGCGCCTCTGACCTCATCCGCGATCGCATAGAGGTCCCCATGTCCTTCGCGCTCGAGCCGGTAGGTCGCCTTGAGAATGTCGAGCCGGACCTGCTCCGCGTGCTTCTCTCGAAACCGGTTCGAGGAGAACCACTCCCAGACGCCCGGCTCCTCCGATCGAAGGTACTCGACGATCGCCAGTTGGTAGTCAAGGGGCTTTAGTCGTGGTGCGGGGGCTACAGCGTTCACCGGCGGGGCATTCTAGGTGATGCGCGTCGAGCGCCACTCGCCGGGTCCTCTGTCGAGCGCGGGGTAGGGCGCGGCGGCGCGATACGTATAATCTCGTCGAGGTCGTACGTACATGTCCAAGCTCACGCTCAGCGTCGACGACGAAGTGATCCGCCAGGCGAAGGCCTGGGCGGCGAAGGAAGGCACGTCGGTCTCGCAGCTCGTGGAGCGATTCCTCCGGGAGGCGTCGGCGCCCTCGGAATCGCCCGAGGCCGGTTCCGCGCCCGTCCTACGTCGCCTGCGCGGCTGCCTGAAAGCCCGCGACACCGAGGCGCGCCGCATCCATACCGAGGCCCGGACGCGGTGAAGACCCTCTTCCTCGACATCGACGTTCTCCTCGACGTCCTCTTCGACCGCGCCCCCCGGGCCGACTCGGCCGCCGCCCTCTGGGCCGCCGTCGAGACCAGGAAGGCCCGGGGCCTCCTCACGGCGCAGGCCGTCTCGACGCTCCACGCCCTCATGAAGAGCGCGCGAGGCGGCGCCTTCGCCGACCGGGGCGTCTCCGACCTCCTCGCCGTCTTCAACGTCGCCCGCGTCAGCGAGGCCGTGTTGAACGCGGCCCTCTCGCTCCGCCTCGCCGCTTTCGACGACGCCGTCTCCGCCGCGGCGGCCGCCGCCGCCCGCTGCGACCTCCTCGTCACCTCCGAGCCGGTGCGATTCCGCGGCTCGACCGTCGAGGTCGCGTCGCCGGGGGAGGCCCTCGTCCGCCTCAGCAGGCCTCGCGCTCGAGCCCGTCGACCTCGTCGAAGTGCCGGTCCCGGCTGAGAAGCGTCAGGCCGTGCTGGATCGCCGTGGCTGCGATCCAGATGTCGTTCTCGGGGATGAGCCGACCGGCGGCCTTCAGTCGCCCCTTCAGCTGGCCGTAGTGAAGGGCCGTCTCCTGATCGCAGGCGATGACGGACGCCGTCGCGGCGAGGGAGTCGACCGCCTTCAGATTGGCCTCGACCCGGGCCGACTTCGCGGCTCCGAAGTAGAGCTCGCCGAGTCCGATCGCGCTCAGGAAGACCCGCGTTCCGGCGAGGCGCCTTCGAAGGGCGTCGTCGCCGCGCAGGAGCTGGATGGCCACGTCGCTGTCGAGGAGGACGCTACCAGCCATCGGTGTCGACGTTCTCGCAGCCCTCGGAGATCGCGTTCAGCATTTCTGCCGCGGACTCTTCGTCGAGCGAGCCCGAAAGGGCGAGGAGCGCCTCGGAGTCACCGATTCCGGTGCTGCCTACGGCAAGAGCCTCCGCGAACTCCAGGACGCGGCGCTGCATCTCGACAGGCAGGCTCCCGAGCCGTGCCAGCAAGGCTTCTCGCACTTCGGGATTCACCATTGTGGCCCCCTGACTTCGGTCACACCTTCATTCTACTCGTCGGTCCGCGTCGTCGACCGCAGGATCGCGGACTATGCCCCGCCGTCCCTCAACCTGCTGAAGCACTCCGGCCATGGCCTCTCGAAGAACCAGGCCGCGGCGCTCCAGGAAAGCAGGGAGGTCTTCGTCCTCGGCTTCCGGTACGCCCCCCGCGAGGTCTTCACGCCCGAGATCTGGAAGGAGCGCCGTCTCGGCCACTGGACGGGCCCCGTTCCCGACGTGCCGTTCCACTTCACGATCCACCTCTACCGAAGCGACGACCTCCTCCGCGCCGTCACCCTCGGGCTCGGGAAGTTCGGCCTTCCCGACCTCGTCGTCGAGGATCTCCCCGCGAGCGCCTCGGACTCCGTCGGGAGCCTCATCAACCTCACCACGCAGAGCCTCTTCGAGAAGGGCCGTCTCGACGCTCCCGGGAAACTTCACGTCGACGTGGACACTCTGAAGGAGGAGGGCCTCCGGGGTTCCCTCTCGAAGTCCTACGAGAACGGCGCCACCGGCAAGGCCGACCTCTCCCTCGTCGTTGGCAACAAGGACGAAGGCGACGTCGTGAACGGTGTCCTCCAGAACGAACCGTTCGAGGTCCCGGGGCTGAAGGCCGGCGCCCGGGTGGAATTCCGGGCGTCGGAGGCCTTCGACTACATCCTCTACCAGCCCGACGGGACCCAGCACGGGAACGGGACCGGAGAGATCCTCCGCCGCCGCGAGGGGAAGCCCGCCCCCGAAGAGAAGAAGACGTGATCGACTCCCCGTTCTCGACGGGAGTCAACGATGGAGTTCGGATCGCTATACTCGGAGAGTGACGAGCCTTACGGTCCGCCTCAGCGATTCTCAGGCCGAGCACCTCGCCAGGGAGGCGCAGAGGCTGGGTGTCGCCGCGGAAGACCTCCTTCGGGCTGCCGTGGTCGATCTCCTCGAGGGCCGGGACGAGCCGTTCCTCTCCGCTGCGCGTCACGTCGTCGAGAAGAACGCCGAGCTGTACAAGCGTCTGGCGTAATGCGCCTCCTGTCGATCGGTGAGGTCCTTCACCTGCACCGCCTCGTCGTCGCGTCTTCGGGAGGCGCCGCCGGCATCAGGGATCTTGCCGCCCTGGAATCCGCCGTCGCTCAGCCACACGCGTCCTTCGACGGTGCAGACCTGTATCCGAGCCTCGCTGAGAAAGGGGCAGCCCTCGCCTTCTCACTCGTGCGCAACCACCCCTTCGAGGATGGCAACAAGCGCGCCGGCCACGCTGCTCTCGAGACTTTTCTCGTTCTGAACGGCTTCGAGATCAGCGCCGAGGTCCCCGAGCAGGAACAGGTGTTTCTGTCGCTCGCAGCCGGTTCCCTTTCGCGCGAGGCTTTCGTCTTCTGGCTCGAATCCCACATCTGCCAACGGTCCGGCCCCGCCTGACGAGAAGACCGACGCGTTTCCGCCGTGTCCCCCCGCCTCCGGTGGCCCGGATCGCGGCGACAATGGGACTGCCGATGATCGATTCCCCTCGCCTCCTCGCCGATCTCCGCAAGCTCCTCGCCCGTCTCGAGGACGACCTCCGCGACCGCGCCGACCACGACGCCGCCACCGCCGGGCACCTGAAGGCCGAGTACGACAGGGCCCGCGCCGCCGGGCGCACGGCCATGGCCTACGAGGCGTGGCGCGAGGAGCCGATCACGCAGGCGGGGGTCGCCTGGATCCTCTCCTGCGTCTACATCCGCTTCCTCGAGGACAACGGCCTCCTCGACGAGCGCACCCGGCCCGCGCGCCTCCTCCAGGGCGCGACCCCCGAGCTTCAGCGCCTCGCCGAGGACCGCTACACCGATCACATCCGCACCTTCCCCGCCCACTCCGACCGCGACGTCCTCCTCGCCCTCTTCCGCGAGGTCGGCAAGCTCCCCGGCGCCGCGCACCTCTTCGACCCGAAGCACAACCCGGCCTTCACGCTTGGACTTTCCGCCGACGGCGCGCGCCTCCTCCGCGAGTTCTGGCAGAAGCGCGACGAGGCCGGCAACCTCCTCCACGACTTCACCGACCCCGCATGGACGACCCGCTTTCTCGGCGACCTCTATCAGGACCTCTCCGAGTCCGCCCGCCAGCGCTACGCCCTCCTCCAGACGCCCGAGTTCGTGGAAGAGTTCCTCCTCGACCGGACGCTCACCCCCGCCCTCGAGGAGGTCGGCACCGAAAAGGTCCGCCTCATCGACCCCGCCTGCGGCAGCGGCCACTTCCTCCTCGGCGCCTTCGCGAGGCTCCTCGCCCTCTGGCAGGCGAACAGTCCCGGCCTTCCCGCGGCAAAGGCGGCGCAGTCTGCGCTCGACTCGGTCTACGGCGTCGACCTCAACCCCTACGCCGCCGCAATTGCGCGCTTCCGCCTCCTCGTCGCGGCACTGCGGGCGTCGGGCCTCACGCGCCTTGCCGACGCGCCCGACTTTGCGATCAACGTCGCCGTCGGCGACTCGCTTCTCCACGGCCCGAAGCCCGCGACGCGCAGCGAAGACCGGCAGCTCTTCCTCGTCGGCGAGGACCCTCTCGGGCACCTTTACGAAACCGAGGATGCCGACGCGCTCCGCCACATCCTCGGCCAGAGGTATCACGTCGTCGTCGCGAACCCGCCGTACATCACGGTGAAGGACGCGGGGCTCAACCAGCTGTACCGGGACAAGTTCATGACGTGCAAGGGGAAGTACTCGCTCGTCTGCCCGTTCATGGAACGGCTCGTCGATCTCTGCGAGCAGTCGGGGCCGGACGAGCGCGGGACGGCGGCCTGGATGGGCGCCATCGTCTCGAATTCGTTCATGAAGCGCGAGTTCGGGTCGAAGCTCGTCGAGGAGTTCCTTCCGAAGTGGGACCTGACGCACGTCCTCGACACGTCTGGCGCGTACATCCCCGGACACGGCACACCGACGGTGATTCTTCTGATGCGCGGACGAAAGCCGCTCGGTGAGACGGTGCGTGCGGTGATGGGGATTCGCGGGGAGCCCAAGCCGCCAGAGGATCCGGCGAAGGGGCTGGTTTGGACGGAGATGGTCGGGCTCGTGGATCGGACGGGCGTGCTGGGCTCGTTCGTCAGCGTGAGCGACGTCGAGCGGGAGCGGTTTGCGAGGCACCCGTGGAGCCTGGGCGGGGGTGGGGCGGCGGAACTGAAACTGACGATTGATGTGGCAGGCGCCACGAGCTTGGGCAACATCAGCGTCTCGATCGGCCCGGGAGCGATTCTCGGAGAGGACGACATCTTCGGCTCGCCGCCATCCGCTCCCAGAATTCGCTCGTTACCTACGCGAAAAGCCAGGCCGCTCGTCGAGGGCGATCTAGTTCGCGATTGGACGCTTGCTTCGGCCACTACCCTGCTGTTTCCGTACGACGAGCGCATAGCACTCCTACCCGAGCTGGATGTGCGTGAGTGGCTCTGGTCGTTCAGGACTGTTCTCTGGGCGAGAGCAGACTTTTCGAAGCGCACATACAAAGAGGTGGGCCGGCCCTACTGGGAGTATCACCAGATCCCTGTGGAGAGGAACCGCACTCCTCTCTCCATCACCTTCGCCTTCGTCGCCACACACAACCACTTCGTCCTCGATCGCGGCGGCAAGGTCTTCAAGCAGTCGGCACCGGTCATCAAGCTCCCGCCGACCGCGACAGAGGACCAGCACCTCGGACTGCTCGGGCTCCTGAACAGCTCGACGGCGTGCTTCTGGATGAAGCAGGTCTTCTATCCGAAGGGCGGGTCGGGCATCGGGCGTGGCGTTCAGGACGAGGATTGGGAGAGCCGTTTCGAGCACGACGGCACGAAACTCGAAAGCTTTCCGCTCCCGCCCGCTCCCACGGCCGGTCTCTCTCGCGCCCGCCTCCTCGACACCCTCGCCCAGCAGCACGCCTCACAACTCCCTTCCGCCCTCCTCGCCCCCGGTCGGCCCACCCCCACCCGCGCCACCCTCGACGCCGCCCGCACCGCCGCCGCCGCTCTCCGCCGCCGCCAGATCGCTCTCCAGGAAGAGCTCGACTGGCAGGTCTACCGGCTCTACGGCCTCCTCGACGACGACCTGACCTTTCCCCCCGCCTCCGCCTCCCCCGACGCCATCCCTGAGGTCGCCCTCGGCGAGCGGGCTTTCGAGATCGTCCTCGCTCGGGCGATGGCGGGCCCCACGGGCGCGGAGGGGGCTCGGGGAAACCAGGCCAACGGGTTACCCCAGGAAGCAATCTCGACCAAGTGGTTCGAGCGGCACGGCTCGACGCCGATCACGGAGATCCCCGCGCACTGGCCCTCGGCCTACCGCGACCTCGTCGAGCGCCGGATCGGCCTCATCGCCACGAACCCGAACATCGCCCTCATCGAGAAGCCGGAGTACAAGCGCCGCTGGGCTGCGGACTCGTGGGACGAGATGGAGAAGCGCGCTCTCCGCTCCTGGCTCCTCGATCGCCTGGAAGAGCCCCACTGCTGGCCGGTCGACGCGTCCGGCGCCCCATCCCTCCAGTCGGCCGTGCAGCTCTGCGACCGCGTCCGCCACGACGCCGACTTCCGGCAGGTGGCCGAGCTGTATGCCGGCCGCCCCGACATCGACCTCGAGAAGCTCGTCGCCGACCTCGCCCTCGAGGAGGCCGTCCCGTACCTCGCCGCCTTCCGCTACACCGACGACGCCTTACGCAAGCGCGCCGTCTGGGAGCGGACGTGGGACCTCCAGCGGCAGGAAGACGCCATCGACGCCCTCACGAAACTCCCCGAGTCGGACCCCCGCCGCCTCACCGCCGAGGAGGCCGCCGCCGAGAAGGCGCGCACCGTGGGCGACATCCCCGTCCCGCCGAAGTACGCCCGCGAAGACTTCCGCAAGGGCGGCTACTGGTCGCTCCGCGGAAAGCTCGACGTCCCGAAGGAGCGCTTCGTCCACTACCCCGCCGCCGAGCGCGCCGCCGACCCCTCGCCCGTCCTCGGCTGGGCCGGCTGGGACCACCTCCAGCGCGCCCGCGCCCTCGCGGCCTGGTACCTCCGCATGAAGACCGACGAGGGCTGGCCCCCCGACCGTCTCACTCCCCTCCTC